>NZ_JBLLEB010000019.1:0-87796 GCF_047690175.1 Roseomonas sp. BN140053
CGGGGGGCGGTGGTTCCGGCAGGAGCTCGGCCAGTTCCGGCTCCGGGGTCGGCTCGGGCGGCGGCGGCTCCGCCGCCTGCATCGGTTCCGGGGGTGGCGGCTCGGCCATGGCCAGGGGCGGCGGGGGCTCGGCAGGCTGCGGCGGCGGAGGCTCGGCCGCCTGCACGGGCGGCGGCTCCGCGGGTTGCAGGGGCGGCGGGGGTTCGGCCGCCGTCACCGGCGGGGGCGGCGCGGCGCTGGCCACCACCGCCGGCGGCGCGGGGGCGGCGGCAACGGGCTCGGCCGCGGCGGGGCTTTCCGCCGCATTCGCCTCGCTGGCCGTGGCGGCGGCCTCGGCCGGGGCGGCGAGGATCTCGATGGGCGGGGCTTCGGGGATCTCGGGTTCGGCCTTGGCCAGCAGCAGCGGCGCGGCCACGGCGGCGTGCAGCACCACGGATGCGCCCCAGCCCAGGGCGCGCAGCTTGCGGGACATGGTGGCTGCCCCTCAGCGGGCCCGGACGGTGCCGCTGCCCGGCTCGGCCTCGGCGATCAGCGACACGCGGGTGATGCCGGAACTGGTCAGGCGCCCCATCACCCGCAGCATGCTGCCATAGGGGGCGTCGCGGTCGCCGCGCACGTAGACGGGGGTCTCGGGGTCACCGCCCTGGGCGTCGCGCAGGCGGGGGCCCAGCTCGGCCTCCGGCACCTCGTCCTGCCTGATAAAGGTGCGGCCGTCGCGCGCCACGGTCAGCACGACGGGCGGCTTGGGGCTGGCGGCGCGCGGGGCGGCGGTGCGCGGCAGGTTCACCGGCACGCCCACCACCATCATCGGGGCCGCCACCATGAACACGATCAGCAGCACCAGCATCACGTCCACCAGCGGCGTGACGTTCATCTCCGACAGCGGGGCGGCATCCTCGTCGTCCTCGTGGCCGAGGCTGGGGCCGGAAAACGCCATGGCCGGCTACTCCGCCGCCGCGACGCGCCCGACGCGGCCCGAGACCGGCGGCAGCGCCCGGCGCGCCAGGCCCGCGGCCAGCTCGGCCGCCGCGGCGTTGCCTTCCTGCCGGAGGCGCGCGATGCCCACGGTGAAGCGGTTATAGGCCAGCACGGCGGGGATCGCGGCCACCAGCCCGATGGCGGTGGCGAAGAGCGCCTCGGCGATGCCGGGCGCCACCACGGCCAGCGAGGTGTCGTTGCTGGCGGCGATGCCCTGGAAGCTGTTCATGATGCCCCAGACCGTGCCGAACAGCCCCACGAAAGGGGCCACCGAGCCGGTGGTGGCCAGGATCGGCAGGCCGGGCTCCAGCCGGCGGGCGGCGGCGGCGATGGGGGCGCGCATGGCGCGCTCGATGCGGTCGCGGAACTCGGCGCGGCTCTCGTCCTCGTCGCGGCCCTCGCGCCATTCGCGCAGCGCCACCCCCAGCGTGCCGGCCGCGAGCCCTTCGCCGGCATCGGAGGGCAGGCCCTGGCCGCCACCTTCCCGCACGGCGCGGGCGAAATGGCGGATCTGGCCGCGCAGCCGGGCGAGGGAGACGGTTTTCTCCACCATGATGGCCCAGCAGGCCAGGGAGGCGAGCACGAGCAGCAGCATCACGGCCTTCACCACCGGATCGGCCTGCAGGAACAGGCCGAGCATGGACAGGTCGTGGGCGGGGGGGGCGACGGCGATGTCGGGCATGGTCAGGCTATACTCACTCTTATTCTCACTTGTCGAAGGGAACGCCTTCGACCCGAGAGGTTGTGACCAGCCGCGGCAGGCAGGCACTGCGCCCTTCCGGAGTGGGGCCGCAGGCCATGAGGTCGTTCAGCAGCACCGAGCCGATGCCGTCGCAGGGCAGGCCGGGCAGGTCGAAGATCCGCGCCATGGTCTTGGCCCCCGGCAGCGGGCCGAGGTCGAGGGCCAGCCGGCGGCCGATCACCCCGTCCTTGCCGAACAGCAGCAGGTCCAGCCGCAGCGGGTCCAGGGCGGCCTCGCCGGGATTGCGCAGCAGCAGCCAGGCGCGGCAGCCCGGCGGGGACAGGTCCGGCCGCGGCTCCAGCCGGTTCAGCTCCAAGCCGATCGGCGGGGCCGCCGGGGAGGCCATCGGAGCGGTGGGAGCCTGCTGCGCCGCGGCGGGGGCTGCCAGCGGCAGGGCAACGAGCAGGCCCAGGATGCCGGCGAGGAGGGGGGGCATCGGGATGGTCCTCACGTCGCGTCCGCCCAGCGGCGCAGCAGGTTGTGGTACACGGAGGTCAGCTGCACGGGGGCGAGGTGTCCCGCCGGCAGGTCGCTCCGCAGCGTGTTGATCGCCACGTCCATGTCGAAGAGCAGCGAGCGCTGCCCGTCGTCGCGGACCATGCTCTGGATCCAGAAGAAGGAACTCACGCGGCTGCCGCGGGTGATCGGCATGACGCGGTGCAGGCTGGTGGCGGGATACACCACCGCGTGGCCGGCGGGCAGCTTCACCCGCTGCTCGCCATAGGTGTCCTCCACCACCAGCTCGCCGCCGTCGTAATCGGCGGGATCGGTGAGGAAGAGGGTGCAGGACACGTCCGTGCGGATGCGCTGCCCCGTGAACTTGTTGTGCCGGATGGCATTGTCGACATGGGCCCCGAAGGTCATGCCCACGTCGTAGCGGTTGAACAGCGGCGGAAAGACGTGCAGCGGCAGCACGGCCGAGGTGAAGAGCCCGTTGTCGCCCAGCGCCTTGAGCACCATCCCCGCCAGCTCGCGGTGCTCCGGGCTGCCTTCCGCGACCTGGAGGTTGTCCTTGACCTCCGCCGACTGGTGGCCGGCGGTGACGCGGCCATCCACCCAAGGGGACCGGTCCAGCAGGTCGCGCATCTGCGCGACCTGCTCCGCGGTCAGGACATCGGGAATGGCCAGCAGCATCAGAACCTTGCCGAGGTGGAGAGCACGAAGGTCCGCCCGGGGGACTCGACCACGTGGCCCGTATACACCGTCTCGAAGGCACGGGTGTTGCCGAGGTTGATGGCATTGGCCTGGAAGCGCAGCCCCTGCAGCGGGCCGTCGGTGGGCTCCCAGGCCAGCGCCGCGTCGTAGCGGGTGAAGCTGGGGGCGCGCACGGTGTTGGTGGTGTTGCCGAAGCGGCGCGAGATGTGCTGCACGCCGCCGCCGATCTGCACCCCCGTCACCCCCGCGATCGGCGGCAGGTCGTAGGTGGTCCACAGCGTCGCGGTGTGCGGCGCCACATTGGCGAACTCCTTGCCGATCTCGGCGCGGTTGCCGGAGGAGCGGATCTCGCTGTCCAGGTAGGTGTAGCCGGCCAGCACGTTCCAGCCCGGCAGGATGCGGCCGGTGATGCTGACCTCGATGCCCTGCACCCGCACGTCGCCGTCCAGCACCTGCAGCGTCTGGTTGGTCAGGTCGGAGGTGCGGGCATTGGTTTTCACCGTGCGGAACAGCGCGGTGTTCAGCCGCACCCCGTCCAGCAGCTCCCACTGCGCGCCGATCTCGTAGGAGCGGGCGGTTTCGGGGGCCAGCTGCGCGTTGTTGGCCGCCAGCGTCAGGCTTTCGGCAGAGGGATTGAAGCTGGTGCCGTAGGAGAAGTAGGTCCGCAGGCTCTCGGTCGGCTTGAAGATCAGGCTGCCGCGCCAGGTGAACTTCTCGTCCGTGCGGCTGAACTGCGTTTGCCCGGTGGGGCGGGGGATGGTGCGGTTGCGGTAGTCGGCGTCGAAGCTGTCCCAGCGGGCGCCCAGCAGCACCTCGAAGTACTGGCCCAGCCGCGCCTGGTCGATGGCGTAGAAGGAGTAGGTGTTGGCCACCGTCTTCACGTCGGAATTCGGCGTGGTGGTGTAGCGGCCGGAGGCCCAGTCATCCGGGTTCAGCAGCGGCGAGTTGGGCCGCCCGGTCTGGGTGAAGCGCGTCAGCTCGGAGCTTTCCCGCGCGATCTCGAAGCCGGCCAGGATGGCATGCTGGACGAAGCCGGTGCGGACATTGGCCGTGACCTCCGTCTGGTTGACCAGCAGGCTGTCATAGCCTTCGCGCACCTGCGGCTCGCGCCGCACCTGCACCCGCTCCAGCGGCGTGGTGCCGGTGACGGCGGGAGTGGTGGCCAGGATACGCGGGGCGGTGGCCGAGAGGTCGCGGTAGTAGCCGCCGTAGCGGGAGGTGTTGGTCAGCCGGATGCCGTTGTCGAACTGGTGCGTCAGCCGCGCGGTGACCACGTCGGTCAGGGTGCGCTCCCGGTCCAGGTCGCGCAGGCCGTAATAGGTGCTGCGCGGCACCCGCGCCGGGCGGCCGTCGATGTAGGGCACGCCGAAGTCGGGGATGTTGTTCTCTTCCTGGTGCACCCAGGCCAGGGTGAACTGCGTCGGCCCTTCCATGCCCAGGGTGATCGAGGGGGCCACGCCCCAGCGCTGCTGCCGCACCGGCCCGCGGTCGGCGGCGTCGATGCTGGACCCCATGGCGACGAGGCGGGCGGCGACGTCGCCGGCGCGGATGTTGACATCGCCCACCGAGCGCACGCCGCCCGGGTTGTAGCCCGAGATGGACAGCGTGCCGGTGGTCTGGGCCAGCGGCAGGCGCGAGGTCTGGTTGATGGCGCCGCCGGTGGAGCCGCGGCCGAACTGCACCGCCGAGGGGCCCTTCAGCACCTCGACATTCTCCAGGAAGAAGGTGTCGCGGGTGTACTGGCCGAGGTCGCGGATGCCGTCGATAAAGAAGTCGCCGCGGGCGGAGAAGCCGCGCAGCGTCAGGTTGTCGCCGGAAAAGCCGCCCTCGCCGGCCGCGAGGCTGATGCCGGTGACGTTGCGCAGCGCCTCGCGCACGGTGGTGGCGTTGCGCTGCTGGATCACCTCCTGCGGCACCACGTTGATGGTTTGCGGGGTTTCGGCGATCGGCACCGGCGAGCGCGGGGCGTTCTGCCGCAGGTCGGGCCGGTAGGGCGCGGGCGCCTGGCCCTGCACGCTGACCTCCGGCAGGGCCACCGTTTCGTCGGTGGGGGCCTGGGCAGCGGCCGGCAGGGCCAGGGCGGACAGGAAGCCAGCACCGGCCAGGCCGATCGTCGGCAGGAGATTGGCGTGGCGTGGCGGCGCGAGCGACATTGTATCCGGTTCCCCTCGGAAGACGACCTCCCGTAACAGCAAGTGAGATTGATTCGCAATAGCCGCGTGGCGGAAAAATCACGGGTGCGTCATCTTGGCCAGGGGGTGCGCCGGAACCCTGCTCAGCCCCTTCGCCACGGCGCGGCCCGGGGAGCGGGGTGCCCGGGACCCGATCCTCCCATGACGTGGTCCGGCCACGCTTTTCCCCGAACCCGCCACGGCGGGCGTCCCGTCGCGAGGGCGATGCGGCGGGAGGCCGTTCGCCCGGTGATCGCGCGGCCGCAACGCGGCCGAAGCGGGAACGGCCGATCCGGCCGGCCGGAACCCCCGCCGTACCATTGCGGTTCCGCATGCTTTCCCCAAGGATGCCCGTCCCTTCACGAGGACCCGCCCCGCATGGACGGCTTCACCGGCACCACCATCGTTCTCGTGCTGCTGCTCGGCCTGGCGCTGCTGACGGCGTTCAAGGGCATCCGCACCGTGCCGCAGGGGGAAGTCTGGACGGTGGAGCGCTTCGGCGCCTTTACCCGGCTGCTGCAGCCCGGGCTGAACTTCGTGGTGCCCTTTATCGACGCCATCGGCCACCGGCTGAACGTGCAGGAGGTCGTGCTCGACATCCCCGAGCAGTCGGTGATCACCAAGGACAACGCCACCGTCACGGTGGACGGCATCGTGTATTACCGGGTGATGGACCCCGCCAAGGCGGCCTACCAGGTGCAGAACCTGCAATCCGCCCTGACGGCGCTGAGCATGACCAACATCCGCGCCGTGATCGGCGAGATGGACCTGGACCAGACCTTGTCCTCGCGCGACCGCATCAACTCGGCGCTGCTGAACATCCTCGACGGTGCCACCGAACCCTGGGGGGTCAAGGTCAGCCGCGTGGAGATCCGCAAGATCGAGCCGCCGGAAAACCTGATCCGCGCCATGAACCTGCAGATGACCGCCGAGCGCGAGCGCCGCGCCCTGGTGGCCCGCGCCGAGGGCGAGCGCGAAGCGGCGGTGAAGCGCGCCCAGGGCGCCAAATCCGCCCAGGTGCTGGAAGCCGAAGGCCGGCTGGAAGCGGCGTCCCGCGATGCCGAGGCGCGCGAGCGGCTGGCGCAGGCGGAGGCCGCGGCGACCCGCATGGTGTCGGAAGCCGCGGCCGGGGCCGGGGCCGACGCGCTGCGCTACTTCATCGCCGAGCGCTACGTGGACGCCTTCAAGGCGCTGGCGGCCAACCCGTCCTCGCGCCTCGTGGTGGTGCCGATGGAAGCCTCTGCCCTGGCCGGCGGCGTGGCCGGCGCGCTGGAACTGCTGCGCGACGGCGGGCGCGACTTCGGGCGTGATCCGGGACGCGAGGCCGGGCGTGGCGCCGCCGGGGTGCTGCCGGTGCCGCGGCCCGGCGGCCCGGCGCCGGGCGGCTCGGTTCCCCCCAGCGGGAGCGGTCCATGGACGGCTGGCTGATCTGGGTCGCGGCGGGGCTGCTGGCGCTCGGCGGCGAGCTGCTGCTGCCCGGGGCCTACCTGCTCTGGGTCGGCGTGGCGGCGATCGGGACGGGGCTGCTGCTGCTCGCGGCGGCGCCCGGCTTCGGCGTCACGGTGGTGGTGTTCGTGGTGCTGCTGGCCGCCGGGATCGCCTGGTCGCTGCGCCGCCCGGCCCGGGCTCCGGCCGGGCTCAACACGCCCGAAGCCGGTCTGGTCGGCCGCGAGGGCGTGCTGCTGCCTGCCAGGAACGGCGTCGGGCTGCGGGTGCGCCTGGGGGATTCCGACTGGCCGGCCCGCCTGTCCGGCCCCGAGCCGGCGCCGGGAACGCGGGTGCGGGTGGAGGCGGTGGACGGGCTCACCCTCTGCGTCCGGCCGGAATAGCCGGGGCGCGGGGGGAGCAGGTGTTGCCGGCGCTTTCCCCGCCTATCTAGGGGTCGAACGCCGAGAACGCCCCATGCCGTCACACTGCCTCGCCCTGCTGCCGGAAGCCTCGCCCGACCTCCAGCCGGCCGACGACCTGTGGTCCCGTTTGCGCCGGGAGGGGGTGGAGGCGCTGGACCGCGATGCGCTGCTGACCCAGCCCCTCGCCGTTGCCCTGATGCGGCACAACTCCTTCGCCACGGCGCTGGGCCATCGCATCGCCCGCAAGCTGGCCGATCCGGAGCTGGACGCCACCGCCCTGGCCGGGGTGGTCTGCGAAGCCTTCCTGCAGGACCCGGCCATCGTGGCCGCGGCCGCCGCGGACCTGCTGGCGGTGCAGGACCGAGACCCCGCCTGTCCCGACCTGCTGACCCCTTTCCTGTACTTCAAGGGCTACCTGGCCCTGCAATCCCACCGCGTCGCCCATTGGCTGTGGCGGCGCGAGCGCATCCACCTGGCCCGCCACCTGCAGAGCCGGGTGGCCGAGGTCTTCGCCGTGGACATCCACCCCGCTGCCCGGCTCGGCCGCGGTATCATGCTGGACCACGGCACGGGGGTGGTGGTGGGGGAAACGGCGGTGATCGGCGACGACGTGTCGCTGTTGCAGGGCGTAACCCTGGGCGGCACGGGCAAGGAGCGCGGCGACCGCCATCCCAAGATTTGCCGCGGCGTGCTGATCGGCGCCGGGGCTTCGGTGCTGGGCAATATCGAGGTGGGCGAGGGCGCCAAGGTCGGGGCCGGTTCCATCGTGCTGGACCCCGTGGCGCCCTATACCACCGTGGCCGGGGTGCCCGCCCGCCCGGTGGGCCGCCACACTTCGCTGCCCGGGATCACCATGGACCAGTCCCTGCCGCGGCCGGACTACTCCATCTGACGCGCCGCCGGGCGGCCATCCCGGCCAGCTGTCCGGGACGGGGCTCGCGGGGGGAATCCGCGCCGAGGGGGCTCCGCCTCCTCGGCATCCTGAGTGCAGGCCAAACCTCCTTGCGCAAGAACTCGCAAGCCTTCGGAGAATCGGCCCGGCAGCCTCTGCTCAGTCGTTGTAGGTGATCGCGGGCAGGGCGTTGATCTGCTCGCGCGTCATCTGGATGGTGATGCGGCGTTCGCCGGGCGTCAGGCGCAGCTGGTTCAGCGGCACCGCTACGTATTTGGAGGTCAGCCCGAGGCGGGTTTCCACCTCGATCACCGCCAGCACGACGCGGCCCTGTGCCGGGTCGATCACGAGGTCCTCGATCTCACCGATCTCCACATTGTCGGTGGTGTAGATGTCGCGATCCATCAGCTGCTTGGCGCGGATCTGGTTGGCCTCGACCCGCAGGCCCGGCGCGGCAGTCGCCGCTGTTCCCGGCGTGGTGGTGGCCGCACCCGGTGCGGTGGTGGCGGGCGCCTGGGCCGAGGCGGTGAGCGGGGCGGCCAGCATGGTGGCCAAACCCGCGGCGAGCAGAAGATTACGCATTTTTAACCCCATCGGCATGAGGGCTGGGTAACGCCCGCCGTCCCTGGGGAGTTGCCCGGTGCCACCCCGATCAGGGCGGAAGCGCCCGGGAACGGGCCTGTCCCCGCTCCCGGACCCGTCGTTCCGGCCCGGGCTCTTCAGCCCGGCAGCACCATGGCCGTGAAGGGCGGCACGTAGGCCTGCAGCGTCACCAGCAGCCCGACCAGCACCGCCAGCGCGATGGAATGGAAGAAGACGTAGCGCAGGATGTCGCCCTCATGCCCGAACCAGTTCGTGGCGGTGGAGGCCACCACGATGCTCTGCGCATCGATCATCTTGCCCATCACGCCGCCGGAGGAGTTGGCCGCCGCCATCAGGATCGGCGACAGGCCGAGCTGCTGCGCGCTGATCTTCTGCAGGCCGCCGAACAGCACGTTGGACGCCGTGTCCGACCCCGTCAGCGCCACGCCCAGCCAGCCCAGCAGCGTGCCGAACAGGGGGTAGAAGACCCCGGAATTGGCGAAGGCCAGCCCCATGGTGGCGTCCAGCCCGGAATACCGGGTCAGCGTGCCCAGGCCGAGCATGGCGGCGATGGTCAGCAGCGAATAGCGCACCTTGTGGATCGTGCGCCCGTATTCCCGGATCAGGCCCAGCGGCGAGAAGCCCATCAGCAAGCCGCCGATGATCGCCGAGAACAGGATGCCCGTGCCGGTCATGGACAGGATGCCGAAGGGAAACACCGCACCCTCCGGCGTGGGGGCGGCCACCACGGGCGGGATCTTGACGATCAGCCGGTGCAGCCCCTCGATCGGGAAGCTCGCGCTCCAGATCCCGTTCAGGGATGCCTTCACGCCCTGCAGGCCCCACAGGAACACGAACACCGTCAGCACCAGCCAGGGCAGCCAGGCACGCCACACCGCACCGTTGTTGTCGGCGGCCACCGCCGCCCCGCCGGCCGTCGCAGTGCGCGGCACGGGCCGGGGCGCCGGCTCGGCCAGTTCACCGGTGCGCATCGCGGCGGCGGGCACCGGGCCAGGGCGGCCAGCGCTCACGCGTTCCTCCGCGCGGCCGCGCAGGGACGGGTCGGTCCAGATGCGCCGCGGCTGCCAGATCCGCAGGAAGCCGACGAGGCAGGCCATGGACACCAGCGCCGCGACCACGTCCACCAGGTAGGGGCCGTTGTAGTTGGACACCAGGAACTGCGGCACGGCGAAACTCACGCCGGTGACCAGGATCGCCGGCCAGATTTCCAGCATTCCGCGCCAGCCCGCAAAGGCCCAGATCAGCCAGAACGGCACCAGCACGGAAAAGAAGGGCAGCTGCCGCCCGATCATCGCGGACAAGGCGAAGATATCCAGCCCCGTCACGTCGGCCAGGGCGATCACCGGCGTGCCCAGCGCCCCGAAGGCCACCGGGGCGGTGTTGGCGATCAGGCTCAGCCCCGATGCGGCCAGGGGCGAGAAGCCCAGCCCGATCAGGATCGCCGCCGTCACCGCGACGGGGGTGCCGAAGCCGGCTGCACCCTCGAAGAAGGCGCCGAAGGAGAAGGCGATCAGCAGCAGCTGCAGCCGCCGGTCGGTGGTGATGCCGCCGATCGAGCGCTGCAGCACGTCGAAGGAGCCGTTCGCCACCGTCAGGCGGTACAGGAAGATGATGTTCAGCACGATCCAGCCGATCGGGAACAGTCCCGTCAGGATCCCCAGGCCGGTGGCGCGGGCGGCGAAACCCGCGGGCATGCCGAACACGGCCACGGCCACCAGGAAGGCCACGACCAGCGCGGCAATCGCGGCCCAGTGCGCCTGGATACGCAGAAAGGCCAGGGCGACCAGCATGGTGGCCACGGGCAACGCCGCCACCAGGGCCGAGAGCAGGATCGACCCGAAGGGGTCGTAGAGCTGGTTCCAGGGTGTCACGGCGTCGCTCCCTCCGGCGCCTCGAATCGGGCGCTCGCGGCATGATGCATGATCGGCGGCGACCGCTGGTGTTCTTCCGCAACGTTTCGATACTTGAACCCCCGCCTCGCCGGGGCGACATCGCCCGCATGAGCGACCCGCTGCGCCGCCCGACCGTGATCGACATGACCCCGGAGGGCGAGTTCCGCACGCCGGCACCGCCGGGCCGGGGTGAGCGCCTGCTGCGCCGCATCGGCGGGGCCGCCTTCCTGGTGGCGCTGGTGGCCGGCGGGCTATGCGTCGCGGCGCTGGCCTTCGTGGTGCTGGGCCTGCTGCTGCCGGTGGCGGTGGTGGCGGGTGCCGTGGCCTTCGCGGTGCTGTGGTGGAAGCTGCGCCAGGCGCGCCGGCAGGGCCGCCCGGCTTTCGTGGTGATGCGCCGCTGAGGGCACCGCGCCCGTTCGAACCAGACCCGGCGCGGCTCTACGAGGTCCGCCGCAACGGCATACCCTTCACCCAGCCTCCCCCCGATCCCGAGCGCGAAGCGGCCCGGCAACGCCTGGTGCGCCGCTGGTGGGTCGCGGCGGTGCTGCTCAACGCCGCCGTGGCGGCGGTCGTGACCCTGGGCGTGGCGCTGCTGCCGCGGGCCGCCACCGTCTGGCTGGGCTTCCTGCCGATCCTGTCCGCGCCGCTGCTGATCGTGGCGCCCTGGCTGTCCCGCCACCGGCCTGGCCGTGGCCGGGTGCATCGCGTGCGGCCCGGAGAGTTCCCGCCCGCGCGGTGATCCGTGCCCTTCCGGGCGTGTCCCGAGTTCAGCCGCCGAGCCGTCCCAGCAGGGCGACGAGGTCGGCCTGGCGTCGGCAGCCGGTCTTGCGGCGTATGCTGGCCAGGTGGGTGCGGGCGGTCTCCACCGAGAGGCGGCGGCCGGCGGCATAGGCGGCCAGGGTTTCGCCCCGGGCCAGGGCGGCGGCCAGCGCCGCCTCGGCGGGGGTGAGGTCGAGCAGGTGGCGCAGCAGAGCGGTAGAGGGTGTTGCGCGCTGCTGCGGGTCGGAAACCAGCAGCATGGCGCCGGAGAAGCCGGCAAAGGCGCCGTGCTCGCCGCGGCGCAGGGGCAGGACCTGCACGATCCAGGGGGCGGCGCCGGAAGGGCGCGGGATGGCGAGGCTGCCGCTCTCGTGCAGGAAGCGCAGCTGGCCGCGGGCGGCGGCGAGCGCTGCGGCGATGGCGTGTCGCAGGGCACGGCGGGCGGGGGCGGCGGGGCAATACAGCCCGTTGTGGTCCAGCACGAAGCCGTCCGTCTGGGCGGCCATGTCCCGCAGGGCGGTGTTGCTGAACAGCAGCCGGCCTTCCTCGGACAGCACCGCCACCCCCTGCCGCAAGGCGTCCAGCCCCGCCGTCGCCGCGACCGGCGCCTCGATTCCCTCGCCCAGGCGCGATTGCAGCATCATGGTGCGGCGGAGATGGGGAAACAGTTCCTCCAGCAGGCTTTCCTCGGCCGCGCCGAAAGGTTCGCGGTTCTCCTGCCGGTGCAGGCCCAGCCCGCCGACGGCGTTGCCGGCCCCGGTGGTGTAGGCGGACAGGCAGTGGAAGACGCGGCCCCGGGGGCGGCAGAACTCGTTCCAAATGGCGCTGCGGGCATAGGTTTCGGCCGGCACGACGCGGGCCATGTTCAACACGCCCGGGCCATGCGCCTGGGCCGCCTTCATCCAGGGATCGTGGCGTACCCAGTGCGTTCCATAGGCGTGGAAGTCGTCGGGGTCGATGTTCATGCAGGCCATGGACTGCGAGGCCAGCGGCACGTGCCCGGCGAACTCCGCCACCTGGGTCGCGTGGGTATCCGCCCCCAGCGCCCGGGCGATGCTGTCCAGCACGCGCGGCAAGCCGTCGCCGTCCAGCACGGCCGCGTAGAGGTCCAGGGCGAGGCGTTGGGGAAGCAGGAGCTCGTTGTCGGTTCGCACTGAGTGAAGCGCCATCGTTTCCTGGTCACCCCGGGGCTGGTGCCGCACTCGCGCCCGTCTGGAACAGGATGCGATCACCCGGATGGGTGATGCTCGCAGCGAAGTGAGCCGGTGGGAACCCCGAATGTCCTGCCGGCGCAACAGTACGTCTTGGCAATGGAAAAGTTACTTTCCATGCAACGGCGGGACGAGCCGCCGAGGGCGGGAAAGCGGTGCTCCCCCGTTCTCCGCGGCCGCACCCTCACTGGCCCGGCTTGAACACCCGCAACGGCCCGAAGGCCTGGCCGACCGGCATCACCTGCAGCGTGTTGACGTTGACCCGGGCCGGGCGCGTCGCCACCCAGTGCACGGTGTCCGCGACGTCCTCGGGGGTCAGCGGCTCGGCGCCGGCATAGACGGCCGCGGCCCGGGCATCGTCGCCGAAGCGCACGTTGGAGAATTCCGTGCCGCCCACCAGCCCGGGCTCGATGTCGGTCACCCGCACGGGGGTGCCGTGCAGATCGGCCCGCAGGTTCAGGCTGAACTGGCGCACGAAGGCCTTGCTGGCGCCGTAGACGTTGGCGCC
Source organism: Roseomonas sp. BN140053 (assembly GCF_047690175.1). Lineage (NCBI taxonomy): Bacteria > Pseudomonadati > Pseudomonadota > Alphaproteobacteria > Acetobacterales > Roseomonadaceae > Roseomonas > Roseomonas sp. BN140053. Next base: position 12,762 of record NZ_JBLLEB010000019.1, read on the forward strand.
GGGATAGGGCCACTCGCCGGCGGTGGAGCCGATGTTCACGACATGGCCGCGCCCGCGCGCCACCATGCCCGGCAGCACCGCGCGGGTGACGTAGACCAGCCCCTTTACGTTGGTGTCGATCATGGCGTCCCAGTCGTCCAGCTCGGCCTCCTGGGCCGGGGCGAGGCCGCGGGCGAGGCCGGCATTGTTCACCAGCAGGTCCACCGCCTGCCATTCCGCCGGCAGGGCGCCGATCGCCGCGGCCACCGCCGCGCGGTCGCGCACGTCCAGCACCAGGGGCAGCAGCCGCTCGGCGCCCAGTTCGTCGCGCAGGGCGTCCAGCCGCTCGGCACGGCGGCCGGCGGCGATCACGCGGGCGCCGTCAGCGGCGAAGCGGCGGGCGATGGCGGCGCCGAAGCCGGCGGTGGTGCCGGTGACGAGGAGGAGCATGCGGGGCATCCCTTGTGCGTGGGGTGGCGGTGCGGGCGCCGGGGCGGCGCGGCGGTGTCCTACGCCGGTTCGGGGCCGGTGTGAGGCCCTGGCGGGCGCGGGCCGGGCGCCTGGGCCGTCCCGTGCGGCCGGGGTCGGGCCTTGCCGTCCGGCGCGGCGCCCGCGCCCGTCGCACGCCGCGCTTGACCCCGCCCCGCTTCCTCCGCGACCCTGTTTCCACGAATGCACCGGAGTCGCTTGACCCCTGCCCCTGCGGGCCGCACAGGACCGCCGCGACCCGGCATCCCTCCCGCCGGGCGGAAGGGTTTTGGGCAGAGATGACTGAGCCGGCCGGCACCCCCCCGCGCAAGAAGCTGCTGATCCGCACCTGGGGCTGCCAGATGAACGTCTACGACAGCGCCCGCATGGCGGACGTGCTGGCGCCCCTGGGCTACGCGCCCACGGAGGATGCGGCCGAGGCCGACATGGTGGTGCTCAACACCTGCCACATCCGCGAGAAGGCGTCGGAGAAGGTGTTCTCCGACCTCGGCCGGCTGCGCGACACCAAGCAGCGGCGGGCGGCGGCGGGCAAGGACACGGTGATCGCGGTGGCCGGCTGCGTCGCCCAGGCGGAAGGCGCCGAGATCACCGCCCGCGCCCCCTGGGTGGACATGGTGCTGGGGCCGCAGACCTATCACCGGCTGCCGGAGATGGTGGCGCGCCTGTCGCGCGCCGCGGGCCAGGTGATCGAGACCGACTTCCCGGCCGAGGCCAAGTTCGACCACCTGCCGGAAGCCAGTGCGCCGCAGGGGCCGATCGCCTTCCTGACGGTGCAGGAAGGCTGCGACAAGTTCTGCTCCTTCTGCGTGGTGCCCTATACCCGCGGCGCCGAGTTTTCCCGCCCCGCGGCGGCGGTGATCGCCGAGGCGCGCCGGCTGGCCGGGCAGGGGGCGCGGGAGATCGCGCTGCTCGGGCAGAACGTGAACGCCTACCATGGCGAAGGGCCGGATGGGCGGGTCTGGGGCCTGAGGCGCCTGTTGCGCGCGCTGGCGGAGATCCCCGGCGTGGCGCGGCTGCGCTACAGCACCAGCCACCCCCGCGACATGGATGACGACCTGATCGCCGCCCATGGCGAGATCCCGGCCCTGCTGCCCTTCATGCACCTGCCCGTGCAGACCGGCTCGGACCGCATGCTGCGGGCGATGAACCGTGGCCACGACGCCGCGCTGTTCCGCCGCATCGTGGATCGCCTGCGCGCGGTGCGGCCGGACATGGCGTTGTCCTCGGACTTCATCATCGGCCATCCCGGCGAGAGCCTGCGGGACTTCGAGGACACGATGGCTCTGGTGCGCGACACCGGCTTCGCCCTGGCCTACTCCTTCAAGTATTCCGCCCGGCCCGGCACCCCCGCCGCCGGCCTGCCCGGCCAGGTGCCCGAGGCCGAGAAGGACGCCCGGCTGCAAGCCCTGCAGGCGCTGCTGCGGGAACAGCAGCAGGCCTTCAACGCCGATTGCGTCGGCCGTGACTGCGACGTGCTGATCACCGGGCCCGGCCGCTACCCCGGCCAGCTCGCGGGGCGGTCGCCCTGGCTGCAGCCGGTGCATCTTTTCGGCAACGAATTCCTCCCTGGCGATATCGTGAGGGTGCGTTTGAGTGCCGCGCTCACCAATTCCCTTTCCGCAACCCTTGCGCACCAGGAGCCCGCGCCCGCTTGAGCAGCCCCCCGATCGCCATCCGCCCCCTGGCCGGATCGTCCCCCACCGGGAATGATCCCCGTGCCGCGGCCATCCCCCCGGCCCGACCCCTGCTGCCCGAAAGCGATCCGGGCACGCGGTCCGTTGCCCTGACCTTCGACGACAACCTGCTGTTGCCGCTGCTGCTGGGCGAGCACGACCGCCACGTCGCGCGCATCGAGCAGAAGCTGGGCATCCGCATCGCCGCCCGCGGCAACCGCGTGACGGTGACCGGCGGCGGCCAGGCCACCGAGGCAGCCGAGGGCGTGCTGCGGAGCCTGTGGCAGAAGCTGCGGCGGGGCGAGGCCGTGGGCATGGCCGAGGTGGAGGCGGCGCTGCGCTTCGCCGGGCGTGACGGCACGGAGGAGAACCCGCGCCTGCCGCTGGCCGACCTGCCGGCGATCCGCACCCGCAAGGGCGCCATCGCGCCGCGCTCGCCGGCCCAGGCGGCCTATATGGACCTGCTGGCCCGGCACGAGATGGTGCTGGGCGTGGGGCCGGCGGGCACGGGCAAGACCTACCTCGCCGTGGCGCAGGGGGTGGCGCTGCTGCTGGCGGGGCGGGTGGACCGCATCGTGCTGAGCCGCCCGGCGGTGGAAGCGGGCGAGCGGCTGGGCTTCCTGCCCGGCGACATGAAGGAGAAGGTGGACCCTTATCTCCGCCCGCTCTACGACGCGCTGCACGACATGCTGCCGGCCGACCAGGTGGTGCGGCGCATCGCCTCGGGCGAGATCGAGATCGCGCCGCTGGCCTTCATGCGCGGCCGGACGCTGGCGCATTCCTTCGCCATCCTGGACGAGGCGCAGAACACCACCCCCGCCCAGATGCGCATGTTCCTGACCCGGATGGGCGACGGCACGCGCATGGTGGTCAACGGCGACCCCACCCAGGTGGACCTGCCGCCGGGCCAGACCTCCGGGCTGGTGCAGGCGCTGAACGTGCTGGAAGGGGTGGAGGGCATCGGCGTCGCCCGCTTCACCGAGGGCGACGTGGTGCGGCACCCGCTGGTGGGCCGCATCGTCTCCGCCTATGCCCGCTTCGACGACAGCCGCCAGCGCGGCGACGTTTACCAGGGAGCCGGTGCCAGGGCGGCGCGGCGCGGAAAGGATCGGGATGGACCCGTCGAGTAGTACCCTCCCCGGAAGCCAGGTCGCTTCCGGGGAGAGCGAGCCGGAGATCGCGGTGATCGTGGCGTCGCCGCGCTGGCGCGCCGCGGTGCCCCGGGCGGAGCGGCTGGCCGAGGCCGCCGCTTCCGCCGCCCTGGCCGAGGCCGGCGTGTCCGGCGCGGTCACGGTGCTGCTGGCCGATGACCGCGCGATCAAGCGGCTGAACGGCACCCATCGCAACAAGAACAAGCCCACCAACGTGCTGAGCTTCCCGGCCGGCGTGCCCGGCCTGCTGGGCGACGTCGCCCTGGCGCTGGGCACGGTGGAGCGGGAGGCGCGGGCGGCGCGGCGTTCCGTGCGCGCCCACCTCGCCCATCTCGTGGCGCATGGGGCGCTGCACCTGGCCGGGCACGACCACCTCCGCGCCGGCGAGGCGCGGCGGATGGAGCGGGCGGAAGCGCGGGTGATGCGGCGCCTCGCCCTGCCCAACCCGTGGAAGGGCGTGCAGTGAGCGGCGAAGGCAACGGCGGCGGGCAGCAGGGGCTGCTGTGGTGGCTGGGCACGCTGACCCGCAAGCGCGAGGCCGAGAGCGTGCGCGAGCGGGTCGAGGCGCTGGTGGAAGCGCAGGAAGAACCGCAGGAAGCCGGTGGCCTGCCCGAGCTGGACGCGGCCGAGCGCGCCCTGCTGGGCAACGTGCTGAAGCTGCGCGGCAAAACGGCGCTGGACGTGATGGTGCCCCGCGCCGACATCGTCGCCATGCCGGAAAGCCTGACGCTGGAGGAGGCCATCCGGCTGATCCAGCGCGAAGGCCATTCCCGCCTGCCGGTGTACCGGGAGAACCTCGACGACGTCGTGGGCATGATCCACATCAAGGACGTTTTCGCCGCGGTGGGGCAGGAGGCGGAAGCGGCCACGTCCTTCCGCCTGGCCTCCATCCTGCGCAAGCCGCTGCTGGTGGCGCCGCAGATCCCCGTGCTGGACCTGCTGCTGCAGATGCGGCTGAACCGCATCCACCTGGCGCTGGTGGTGGACGAATACGGCGGCATCGACGGGCTGGTCACCATCGAGGACCTGGTGGAGACCATCGTGGGCGACATCGCCGACGAGCACGACGAGGAAAGCGCCCCCCAGGCGGTGGAACGGCCCGACGGGTCCCTGGACGTGGATGCCCGCATGCCGGTGGAGCATTTCGAGGCCCGCTTCGGCCCGGTGCTGACCGCCGAGGAACGCCATCAGGACATCGACACGGTGGGCGGGCTGGTGTTCACCCTGGCCGGCCGGGTGCCGGCCAAGGGCGAGCTGCTGTCGCATGAATCCGGCCTGGAGTTCCGGGTGCTGGAGGTGGATGCGCGCAACATCCGCCGGTTGCGGGTGCGCCGCCCGGTGGCGGAGGATGCCCGGGCCGCGGCGGAATAGCGACCGGCCCCACACCGTCGCGCCTTTGTTCCGACGGGGACAAGCAGCGAGCCGGGGGGAAGTATCCCCCCGGACCCCCTTCTATTTTCGGGAGTCTGCGGGCGCGCCCGTGGCCGCCTGTGCTCTTCTACTCCCGAAAAAGGAGGGGGTCCGGGGGAGTTCACTCCCCCGGCCTTTTCCACCCCACACGGGCCAGAACATTCGCTAGGCCGTGTCATTCCCCCAGCGCCCACCGTCGCTGCCTTGCGGGAAAGGCGCTGCGCCCTGGCCTTGCTTGACGGCGGGTCGGGGTCCCGGCAGGGCAGGGCGCATGCAGAATCTCGACCCCTTCGAGGCCGGCTACCACGCGCTGCTCGGCCTGGTGCTGGAAGAATGGCGGGACGGCTTCGCCCGCCTGTGCTGCGAGGCCGGGCCGCAGCACCTCAACCGCTCCGGCATCGTGCATGGCGGCGTGGTGCTGTCGCTGATCGACCAAGCGGCGGGCTATGCCGGGCTGTGGTGCAGCGTGCCGGGCCACCTGCGCAAGGCCGTCACGGTGGACCTGGATTGCCGCTTCACCGGCCAGATCCGGCCGGGCCGGGTGGTGGCGGAAGGCCGCGTGGCGACGCGCGGGCAGAAGCTCTACTTCGTTCGCACGGAAGTGTTCGACGCCACCGGGCAGATGGTGGCGTTCGGCGCCAGCACGCATCGCTGGCGCGCCGGCAGCGAGCGGGTGGAGGGCGTGCCGGCCTGAACCCCCGGGGGGATGGTTTGCGCCCCCTCGCGCAATGCCGGTCCGGCAGCCAGGATGACATCGGGTGGTGGATTCGGCGGTTTGGGGGAGAAAGGCGGCCATGGCGGAACAGGAATGGGCGGCCTTGCAGGAACTGGCCCGCGCACCCGGGGCCGGGGAAATCCGGCCGCTCTTCGCCGCCGATCCCGAACGCGCCGCGCGCTTCACCTGGCAGGCGGACGGGTTGCGGCTGGATCTGGCCAAGACCTCGCTGAGCTCCGCGGTGCTGGAGGCGCTGCTGGCCCTGGCCCGCGCCCGCGACGTGGCCGGGCAGCGCGCGGCCATGGCCTCGGGCGCGCGGATCAACGGCACCGAGAACCGCGCCGTGCTGCACATGGCGCTGCGCGCCCCGCCCGGCAGCTTCCGCACCGGGGAGGAGGATGCCTCGGCGGAGGTGGCGGAGGTGCTGGCCGCTATGCAGGCCTTCACCGGCCGGGTGCACGCGGCGGGCCGCTTCACGGACGTGCTCAATATCGGCATCGGCGGCTCCGACCTCGGGCCGCAGATGGCGGTGCGGGCGCTGCACCGGCACGACAGCCCGATGCGGGCGCATTGGCTCAGCGCCGCCGACGGCCATGCCTGGGACGCGCTGCGGCGCCAGCTGGACCCGGCGCGCACGCTGGTGCTGGTGGCCTCCAAGACCTTCACCACCGCCGAGACCATGAGCAACGCCCACCTCGTGCGCGACTGGCTGCGCGCGGCGCTGGGTGCGGCGGGCGACGCGCAGCTGGTGGCGCTGTCCACCAACCTCCAGGCCACGAGCGCCTTCGGCGTGCCGGCGGACCAGGTCTTCGGCTTCCGCGACTGGGTGGGCGGGCGCTTTTCCCTGTGGTCGGCGGTGGGGCTGTCGATCGCGCTGAGCTGCGGCTGGGACGCCTTCGCGCAGCTGCTCGCCGGGGCCCGCGCCATGGACGAGCACTTCCTGGCGGCGCCCGATGCGGAGAACCTGCCGCTGCTGCTGGCGCTGGTGGACCTGTGGCACCTCGACGGGCTGGGCCTGAGCAACCGGGCCGTGCTGCCCTATGACGAGCGCCTCGCGCGGTTTCCCGCCCACCTCCAGCAGGTGGAGATGGAGAGCCTGGGCAAGAGCGTGACGACGGCCGGCGCCCCGGTGGGGCGCGCCACCGGCGGGGTGGTGTTCGGCGAGCCCGGCAACAACGCGCAGCACTCCTTCATGCAGCTGCTGCACCAGGGCACCACCCCCGTGCCGGCCGACATCGTGCTGGTGGCCCGCCCCGGCCACGCTTTCCCCGACAGCCACCGGCTGCTGCTGGCCAACGGGCTGGCCCAGGCGGAGGCCCTGCTGCGCGGCCGCGACGCGGCGGAGGTGCGGGCGGAGATGCAGGCCGCGGGCAAGCCGGAAGCCGAGATCGAGCGGCTGCTGCCGCACCGGCTGTTTCCCGGCAACCGTCCCAGCACGGCCATCCTGCTGCCGGAGCTTTCGCCCTTCACGCTGGGGCAGCTGGTGGCGCTCTACGAGCACAAGGTGTTCTGCCTCGGCGCCCTCTGGGGGGTGAACGCCTTCGACCAGTGGGGCGTGGAACTCGGCAAGCAGCTGGCGGGCGCGCTGCTGCCGGAACTCTCGGGCCAGCCGGAGCCGGCGAAGCACGACGGGTCCACCGCGGCGCTGCTGGCCGAGATCCGGCGCCTCTGGCCGGGTCCGTAGGACCGCTCCGGGGCCGATGACGCCGGCCCCGCGGCGAACCATCTGATCGGCCATGAGCATCCGCCTTCTTCCCGCCGTCACCGCCGACCGCATCGCGGCCGGCGAGGTGGTGGAGCGCCCGGCGGCGGCCGTGAAGGAGCTGGTGGAGAACGCGCTGGATGCCGGCGCCACCCGCATCGCGGTGGAACTGGAGGGCGGCGGCATCGACCGGCTGCTGGTGGAAGACAACGGCGCCGGCATGGACGCCACCGACCTCGCGCTCTGCGTCGACCGTCACGCCACCTCCAAGCTGCCGGACGAGGACACGCTGTTCCGCATCGCCACCCTGGGCTTCCGGGGCGAGGCGCTGCCCTCCATCGGCGCGGTGTCGCGCCTCCGCATCACCTCCCGCCCGCCCGGCGGCGCGGCGCATGCCATCGAGGTGGAGGCCGGCCGCAAGGGAGAGGTTTCCCCCGCCGCCGGCGCCCCGGGCACGCGGGTGGAGGTGCGCGACCTGTTCCACGCCACCCCTGCGCGGCGGAAGTTCCTGCGCCAGCCGCGCACGGAAGCGGAGCAGGCGGTGGAAGCGGTGCGCCGCCTCGCCGCCGCCTGGCCGGAGGTGGGGTTCCGCGTTTCCGTGGAGGACCGGGTGGCGCTGGACCTGCCGCCGGCCGACCGCGCCGGGCGGATCGCCGCCCTGCTGGGCGAGGAATTCGCCGGCGCCGCCCTGCCGGTGCGCGGCGAATGGCCGGAGCTGCGGCTGGAAGGGCTGGCCGGGCCGGCCACCCTGTCCCGCGCCTCGATGACCGAGCAGCACCTCGTGGTGAATCGCCGCCCCGTGCGCGACCCGGTGCTGCGGGCGGCGCTGCGGGCGGCCTATCGAGACGTGATGGTGTCGGGGCGCCATCCCGTGGCGGCGCTGTTCCTGGAGGTGGACCCGGCCTCGGTGGACGTGAACGTGCACCCCATGAAGGCCGAGCTGCGCTTCCGGGAGCCCAACGCGGTGCGCGGCGCGGTGATCGTGGCGCTGCGCCGGGCGCTGGGCATCGGTGCGGCCGAGCTGCCGGGCCGGGGCGGATCGACGGGGCTGGGCAGCGGCGGCCTGGCCGAAACGGTGCGGGGCTGGAACCTGCCCGCCCCGGTGCCTTCCCCTTGGGTGCCGCCGCGGCCGGCAGCGCCGGGATGGGCGCCGGCCGGGACGGCCTTGGCCGAACCGGTTCTGGCCGCGCATGGGCCGGGCTTCGCGGAAGCGCTGCCGACCCTGCCGCCCCCGGTGCAGGCAGGGCTGCCCCTGGCGCCTGGACGCCTCGCCGCACCGCGTGAGGAAGAGGCCCCGGCGGCGGAAGGGCCGCTCGGGCGGCCGCTGGCGCAGCTGCTGGACACCTACGTGCTGGCGGAAGCGCCGGACGGGGCGCTGGTGCTGGTGGACCAGCACGCCGCCCACGAGCGGCTGACGCAGGAAAAGCTGCACGCCCAGCTGGTGGCGGGCGGGGTGCGCTCGCAGCCGCTGCTGCTGCCGGCCGTGGTGGACATGGCCCCCGCCCGGGCGGCGCGGCTGCTGGACCAGACGGAGGATCTCGCCCGCCTCGGGCTGGAGATCGAGGGCTTCGGGCCGGGCGCCGTGCTGGTGCGATCCCTGCCGGCCCTGCTGGGCGCGCCCGAGCCGGGGCCGCTGCTGAACGATTTGGCGGACGGTCTGGCGGAATGGGCGGGCACGGAGGCGCTGGAAGCCCGGCTGGACGCCGCGATCGCGCGGCTGGCCTGCCACGGCAGCGTGCGGGCCGGGCGGCGACTGAACCCGGCCGAGATGGCCGCCCTGCTGCGCGCCATGGAAGCCACGCCGCGCGCCGCCACCTGCTCGCACGGCCGCCCCACCTTCCTGCGGCTGGACCAGGCGGCGCTGGAGCGGATGTTCGGCCGCCGTTGAGCCCCGGCGCCGCCATTCCCCACGCGGCGCCGGCAGGGTGTAGGATGCAGCCGCCCATGCCGACGCTGTGCCGCGACTGCCTGCACCGAATGGAGGAGCTCCCCGTCCGCTGCCCCCATTGCGGCCGGCGGCGGCTGGTGTCGCACGCCGAGCTCTTCGCGCTGGGCGTGGCGCATGTGGATTGCGACGCCTTCTTCGCCAGCGTGGAAAAGCGCGACCGGCCGGAGCTGCGGGCGCGGCCGGTGATCGTGGGCGGCGGCCATCGCGGCGTGGTGTCGGCGGCCTGCTACCTGGCCCGCACCCGCGGGGTCCGCTCGGCCATGCCGATGTTCAAGGCGCTGGCGGCCTGCCCGGATGCGGTGGTGCTACGGCCGGACTTCGCGAAATACGTCGCCGCCTCGCGCCAGATTCGCGGGCTCATGGAGGCGCTCTGCCCGCTGGTACAGCCGCTCTCGATCGACGAGGCGGTGCTGGACCTGCGCGGCACGGAGGCGCTGCACAACGCCCCGGCCGCCGCCGTGCTGGCGCGCTTCGCCCTGGCGGTGGAGCGGGAGGTGGGCGTCACCGTGTCCATCGGCCTGGCGCCCAACCGGCTGCTGGCCAAGCTGGCGGTGGAGCGCAACAAGCCGCGCGGCTTCGCGGTGCTGGGGGCAGATGCGCCGGCGCTGCTGGCAGGGGAGCCGGTGACGGTGCTGCCCGGGGTCGGTCCGGCCCTGGCGCGCCGCCTAACGGAACGCGGCTTCGTCACGCTGGGACAGCTGCAGGGCCTGTCGCCGCGTGAGGCGGCGACACGGCTGGGCGAGGACGGGCCGGCGCTGGTGGCCCGCGCCCGGGGCGAGGACAGCCGTCCCGTGAATCCCGACCGCGACACCAAGTCGATCAGCGCCGAGACCACCTTCAACACCGATCTCAGCCGGATGGAGGAGCTGGAGGAGCCGCTCTGGCCACTCTGCGAGAAGCTGGCGCGCCGCTTGAAGGAGAAAGGATTCGCCGCCGGGGGCGTGGTGCTCAAGCTCAAGACGGCGCGCTTCGCGCAGCGCACGCGCAACCTCCGCCTGCCATCCCCGACCGTGATCCCCGATACGCTCTTCGCCGCGGCACGGTCCCTGCTGGCGCGCGAGGCGGACGGCACCGCCTTTCGGCTGATCGGGGTCGGCGCGCAGCCGTTGCAGCCGCTGGCGGAAGCCGATCGCGGCGACCTCGCCGACCCCGACGCCCCTCGCCGCGCCGCGCGCTGGGCCGCGATGGAGAAGCTCCGCGCCCGCTTCGGCGAGGCTGCCGTGCGGCCGGGCCGGTCCTTGGGACGGGGTGGGACCGGGTAGACTGGTCCCGGCTCAGGCCATCAGACCCACCCTCGCTCAGTGCAGGTCCCGGCAGAAGGCCTGGATGCGGCGACAGGCTTCGCGCAGGCGCTCGGTGTCGGTGGCGTAGGAGATGCGCAGGTAGGGGCTCATGCCGTAGGCGGCGCCGGGCACGGTGGCCACGAAGGCTTCTTCCAGCAGCGCGCGGGCGAGGTCGGCGTCTGTCTCGATCCGCTGGCCGCCGGCGCTGGTGCGGCCCAGGCAGCCGGCGACGTCGGGATAGACGTAGAAGGCGCCTTCGGGGCGGTGGCAGTGCAGGCCGGGGGCGTCGTTCAGCATGTCCACCACCAGGTCGCGGCGCTCGCGGTACAGGGCGGCGCGCTCGGCCACTAGGTCCTGCGGGCCGTCCAGCGCGGCGGCAGCGGCCGCCTGGGCAACGGTGCAGATGCCCGAGGTCAGCTGGCCCTGCATGTTCACCATGGCCTTGATCAGCGCCCTGGGTCCGCCGGCGAAGCCCACGCGCCAGCCGGTCATGGCGTAGGTCTTGGAGGCGCCGTTGACCGTCAGCACCCGGTTCTTCAGCCGCGGCTCCACCTCGGCGATCGTGCAGAACTCGAAGCCGTCATAGACGAGGTGCTCGTACATGTCGTCCGTCAGGATCCAGACATGCGGGTGCCGCAGCATGACGGCGGCGATGGCCTGCATCTCGGCGCGGGAACAGGCGGCGCCGGTGGGATTGTTGGGGAAGTTCAGGAAGAGCCACTTGGTGCGCGGGGTGATCGCGGCCTCCAGGTCGGCGGGGCGCAGCTTGAAGCCGTTGTTCTGCGGGCAGGACACGAAGGTGGGCGTGGCAGCGGCCAGCCGGGCCATGTCGGCGTAGTTGGCCCAGTAGGGCGTGGGGATCAGCACCTCGTCGCCGCGGTCGCAGGTGGCCAGCAGCGCGTCCATGATGACCTGCTTGCCGCCATTGGCGACCATGATCTCATCGAGCGCGTAGTCCAGGCCGTTGTCGCGCCGGAACTTGCGCTGGATGGCCTGCTTCAGGAAGGGCAGCCCGTCCTGCGGCGGGTACTTGGTCTTGCCGTCCAGCGCGGCTTGGTGGGCGGCCTCGATCGCGTGCGGCGGGGTGGGGAAGTCCGGCTCGCCCACGGTCAGGCTGATCACGGGATGGCCCTGGGCGACGAGCTCGCGCGCCCGGACGCTCATGGCCACCGAGGCGGAAACGAGCACGTCCTTCAGACGGCTGGCGAGGGCGGGCATGGTGTCTCCGGGAAAGAACGGCGCTTGATATCCCCGGCCCCACGACCGGCAAAGCCCTGGCCGCGGGATGCCGGACCCGCCCGGCCGGCATCCATGCGCGCCCGGTGCCGGCGGCGGGAGGGGGAGAAGGACTTCTCCCCCTCCCGGACCCTCCCCCTCATCCTTTTTCGGGGGGCTGCCGCGGACTGGGTTGAGATCGCGGTGCGCCGGAGGGCCATGCCCTGCGACGATTGGGACCGTGGGCGCGCTGTCAGCGGGAGCATGGCTGGCCGTGGGGCGTCCCGCGTGTCAGCCCCTCCCGAAACTCCTGAAAAGAGACTTGAGGGAGGGTACGGGAGGGAGAACACCTTCTCCCTCCCGGGTCACGGGCGCCCCCGGTCGTCAGCGCAGCCCTTCGCAGAAGCGCCGGATGCGCGTGCAGGCTTCCGTCAGCTGCGTATCGGCGGCGGCGTAGGACACGCGGAAATGGCCGGGGAACATGAAGGCCGAGCCGTGCACCGCGGCCACGCCCTCGTCCTCCAGTAGCGCGGTCACGAACTCTTCGTCGCTGTTCAGCGCCTTGCCGGAGGCCGTGGTCTTGCCCAGGCAGCCCCGTAGGTCGGGAAAGACGTAGAAGGCGCCCTCGGGCTGGTTGCAGTGCAGGCCGGGGCAGTCGTTGAGCATCCGCACCACCAGGTCGCGGCGGCGCTCGAAGGCCTGGCGCATCTCCTCCACGCTGTTCTGCGGGCCGATCAGCGCCTCGATGGCCGCGGCCTGGGAGATGGAGGAAGCGTTGGTGGTGCTCTGCCCCTGCAGCTTGTCCATCGCCTTGATCAGCGCGGCCGGAGCGCCGGCGAAGCCGATGCGCCAGCCGGTCATGGCATAGGCCTTGGAGCAGCCGTTCATGGTGACCGTGCGCTCGCGCAGCCGCGGCTCGACCTGGGCGATGGTGGTGAACTCGAAGCCGCCATAGACCAGCTTCTCGTAGATGTCGTCGGTGAAGACCCAGATGTCGGGGTGGCGCAGCAGCACCTCCGCCAGCGCCGCCAGCTCGGCGCGGCTATAGGCGGCGCCGGTGGGGTTGGACGGGTTGTTCAGGATCAGCCACTTGGTCTTCGGCGTGATGGCGGCTTCCAGCTGCTCGGCCGTCATCTTGAAGCCCTGATTGCTCCCGGCGGGCACGATCACCGGCTTGCCTTCGGCTAGGGACACGATGTCGGGATAGCTGACCCAGCAAGGGGCGGGGATGATCACTTCGTCGCCGCTGTCGATCGTGGCCAGCAGCGCGTTGAAGATCACCTGCTTGCCGCCGGTGGACACCACGATCTCTTCCGGCCGGTAGTCCAGGCCGTTGTCGCGGCGGAACTTCTCGCAGACCGCCTGGCGCAGCGCCATCGTGCCGGACACGTCCGTGTACTTGGTGTCGCCCGCCTCGATGGCACGGATCGCGGCGTCCTTGACGTTGCGCGGCGTGTCGAAGTCCGGTTCGCCGACGCTGAGGCTGATCACGTCCTTGCCCGCCGCCTTGAGCTGGCGCGCCTTGGCGGTGATGGAGATGGTCTGGGACGGGGCGATGCGGTCGAGCCGCGCGGCGGTCAGCGTCATGGGTACCGGCATGCTGGGGAAAGGGCGGCCGGACCCTAGTCGCGCCCCCGCCCCCCGGCAACCCGGGCGGAACGGTCGGCTCCCGCGCGGGTGGTGCGGCGGCCACGACGCCCTGCTCCGTGCGAGGACTCCCCGTTGATCCGCGGCTCCTGCCGGGTAGGGCATGCGGCCGGCTCCCCCCGCGAGGAAGCATGTCCGGGAGAGTTCCTGCCGCTTGCTCCCCCCGCGCCCGCCCATTACCTGCCCGGACGTGTTTTCCCGCATCCGAAGCCACGTCGAGGGGCAGCGCGGCTGGCGCGCCCTGGCGACGGCCGTCGGGCTGGGCGCCGCCTCGGCCCTGGCCCTTCCCCCGCTGCACCTCGTTCCCGTGCTGTGGCTCACCATTCCCGGGCTGCTGCTGCTGCTGGGCGTCGCGCCGAACTGGCGCCGGGCGGCGCTGCTCGGCCTCGCCTGGGGCTGGGGCTTCCACCTCGCCGGGCTGTACTGGATCACCGAGGCGATCCTGACGGAGGCTGACCGGCTGTGGTGGGCGGTGCCGATCGCGGTGCCGGCCCTGGCCCTGCCGATGGGGGCCTATACGGTGATCCCCGCCCTGGCGGCCTGGTTCACCCCGCCGGGCAGGCGCCGGGTGCTGGCCCTGGCCGCGGGCTGGGTTTTCGCCGAGATGCTCCGGGGCTGGCTCTTCACCGGCTTTCCCTGGAACCTGCTGGGCAGCGTCTGGGCCTTCGGGGCGCTGCCGATCCAGGGAGCGGCCTGGATCGGCGTGCACGGGCTGAGCCTCGCCACCGTGATCCTGGCCTGCGCGCCGCTGGGTGGCCGGCGGGGCTGGGCGGGGGCCGCGGCCGGGCTGGCCGCTTTCGCCCTGTTCGGCGCCGCGCGCCTGTGGCCGGCGGAGCCACCGCCGCAGCCCGTGGCGGTGGTGCTGGTGCAGGGCAATGTCGGGCAGGAGGTGAAGTGGCGGCCGGAAACACGCTGGCCGATCTTCCGCCACTACCTGGAGTTGACGCGTGACGCCGCGGCGCAGGCCGCCGCGCAGCTGCCGCCCGGCACGGCCATCGCCGCGGTCTGGCCGGAAACCGCCAGCCCCTTCCTGCTGGCCCAGGACCCCGAGGCCCGGCGCTTGGCCGCTGCCGCCCTGCCGCCCGGGGGCACGCTGCTGGCGGGCACCGTGCGCGGCGAGTTCGAGCCGGATGGCCGCCCGCGGGCGCTGTTCAACAGTCTCGTGGCGCTGAACACGGGCGGCGAGGTGCTGGCGACCTACGACAAGTCCCACCTCGTTCCTTTCGGGGAATACATGCCGGCCTCCGGGCTGCTGCCGTTGCGGGTGATCCGCGGTGGGGTGGATTTCTCGGAAGGGCAGGGGCCGGTGTCGCTGGTCGTGCCGGGGCTGCCCGCCTTCTCGCCGCTGATCTGTTACGAGGTCATCTTCTCCGCCGCGGTGTCGCTGCACGGGAATGCCCGCCCGTCCTGGCTGCTGAACATCACCAACGATGCCTGGTTCGGCACTTCGGCCGGGCCGCACCAGCATCTCGCCACCGCCCGGCTGCGCGCGGTGGAGGAAGGGCTGCCGCTCGCCCGGGCCGCGCAGACCGGGATCTCGGCTGTTTTTGATGCCCGCGGGCGGGAAGTTGGTCGCCTGGATCTCGGAAAAACGGGCAGCGTGGTGGCGCCCTTGCCGCAGGCGATGGGGCCGACCGTCTTCGCAACCGGGGGCCTCTGGATCCCGGGCTTGCTCGCCCTGGTTGTTGCTTTGGGCTCCCGTGCGCGACGGCGGCGCCCCTGACGGTTCTCTGGCCCGGAAATTCGTCTCATTTAGGAGATTTCTCGAAAGAGTTGACAAACCCTTTCTGCAACCGCACGTTAGGCGGGCACTCAGGAAGGAGGGTCGTATCGTGGCGTTTCCCGTTACCCGCGACCGAGACGCGCAGAATGTGCGTCGTCCTGCATCTGCCCGGTATGCCGATCAGCTGCCGAGCATGGGAACGGAGAACCGGCCGATGCCGAGCGAACCCCTGGCGGAGCGCGCCGAGCGCGAACACCGCCCCAGCCCCATCGACGTCCATGTCGGCACCCGCGTGCGCCTGCGCCGCACCCTGCTGGGCATGAGCCAGGAAAAGCTGGGAGAGGCCCTCGGCCTGACCTTCCAGCAGGTGCAGAAGTATGAGCGCGGCGTGAACCGGATCGGTGCGTCCCGCCTGTTCGACCTGTCCCGCGTGCTGGACGTGCCGATCGGCTTCTTTTTCGACGACATGCCGGACAGCCTGGGTGGCAGCGGCGGCACCCTGCGCAACCGCCTGGCCGGCTTCGCCGAGCAGCAGGAAGGCTTCGACGACGACGCGCTGAACCGCCGGGAAACGCTGGAGCTGGTGCGTGCCTATTACCGCATCACCGAGCCCGCCGTGCGCAAGCGGGTCTTCGACCTGATCAAGAGCCTGACGCCCTCCTCCGACTGAAGCGCGCGGGCGCTCAGTCCCGGAGCTGCGGGTTGTTGAAGCAAGGCTGGCGGTAGCGCCGCAAGGCCTCCTCCAGCGCCCGGGCAAGGTCCTGCTTCTCGTCCAGTGACAGCCACTGGCCGATTTCCACCCCGCGGCCGCGGCTGCGCAGGCGCAGGGAACCGGCCGTGCCCGGCCGTTCCAGCAGCTCCACCCTGGCCCAATAGGGTTCCAGCCGCGCTTCCTGCCGCCGGCCGCGCGCATCGACGCGGCTGACCTGCAGCGTCTCGCCCGAGAGCGACACGATTTCCGAGGCGCGCCCGGCGCGGCGGTGGTGCAGCGCCACCAGCCCCAGCACGACCGGCACTTCCAGCCCCAGGAAGCCCAGCACCGGCCAGGCGCCCAGCATCACGAACAGCGTGGCCGCCGTGCCGCTCGCGGTGCCGAGCAGGGCCGAGAGCACCAGGAAGCCGCGCGGGGTCCAGGACCGCTGGGGAGCGCTGGTCGCCTCGAACAGCACCGCTGTTCCGTCCGTGGTCAGGTCCGCTGTCATGCCCTCGCAAGATAGGGTAGCCCTGGCGTCGTGCCAGCCGAAACTCCGCCCGTCGCGAAGCCCGCCCGTGCGGCGAAGCGCCCCGCCTCGCCGCACGGCAATGCCCGCGCCCCCCGCCGGGCGCGCCGGATGTCCGCCACCCAGGCCGTGGCCTTTCTAGACGCGCTGCGGCAGGCCAACCCGACGCCGCAGACCGAGCTGCACTTCGCCGACCCCTATTCCCTGCTGGTGGCCGTGGTGCTGTCGGCGCAGACCACCGACCTCGCGGTGAACCGCGCCACCGAAACCCTGTTCGCCGAAGCGCCCGACCCTGCCGCCATGGTGGCCCTGGGGCCGGAGGGCATCGCCCGGCACATCCGCCGACTCGGCCTGTGGCAGGCCAAGGCGCGCAACGTCGCCGCCCTGTCCGCCCTGCTGATCGAGCGGCACGGCGGCGCGGTGCCGGCCGACCGCGACGCGCTGGAAGCCCTGCCGGGGGTGGGGCGCAAGACCGCTTCCGTGGTGCTGAGCGTCGCCTTCGAGCAGCAGGCCATGGCGGTGGACACCCATATCTTTCGCCTGGGCAACCGCACCGGCCTCGCGCCCGGCCGCAACGTGCGGGAGGTGGAGGATGGCCTGGTGAAGCGCTGCCCGCCGGACTGGCTGCGCGACGCGCATCACTGGCTGATCCTGCACGGCCGCTACGTCTGCAAGGCCCGCGCCCCGGAATGCTGGCGCTGCGTCGCCCTGGCGCACTGCAACTACGGCGGAAAGATCCTGCAGCCGCCGGGGGCGTAGCGGGCTGGTGGCTCGCAGGGGGCGCTGCCCCTGCACCCTAGGCGCCCCTCTTTTGCGAATGGAAGGTCCAAGGAAATTCAGTTTCCTGGCGGGGGAGCGCGAGGGGGCAGAGCCCCCTCGTGAGCCACCGAGCGCCTGCTCAGCAATCCCACCAGCACCAGCACCACGGCCACGGTCAGCAGCAGCAGCACGGCCAGCGCGTTGACCGCCGGCGTCATGCCCAGGCGCAGCATGGAGAACAGCACGATCGGCAGGGTGGTGCCGGAGGGGCCGGACACGAAGGCGGCCAGCACCACGTCGTCCAGCGACAGGGTAAAGGCCAGCAGCCAGCTGGCGGCCAGGGCCGGCAGCATCAGCGGCAGGGTGACCGTGCGGAACACCGTGACCGGCCCGGCGCCCAGGTCGGCCGCGGCGTCCTCCAGGTCGGGGGCGGCCTGTGCCAGCCGCGCCTGCACCACCACGGCGGCATAGGCCGCGCCGAGGGTGGCATGCGCCAGCAGCACCGTGCCCGCGCCGCGCCCGGCGGGCCAGCCGATCGCGTTCTCCAGCGCCACGAACAGCAGCAGCAGGGACAGGCCGGTCACCACCTCGGGCAGCACCAGCGGCGCGCCGGCCAGGCTGCCCAGCAGGGCGCGGCCGCGAAAGGCGCCGCCGCGCGCCAGCAGCCAGCCGATCGCCCCGCCCAGCAGGGCGGCGATGCTGGCCGCCCCGGCGGCGACCCGCAGCGACAGCCAGGCCGCCTCGATCAGCCGCGCATCGCCGCCCAGCGCCGCGAACCAGCGCAAGGAGAAGCCGCCCCAGCGGAAGGGCACGGGATCGGCGGAAAAGGCGTAGAACACCAGCAGCAGCACCGGCAGCCACAGGAAACCGAGCCCCGCCCAGAGGCCCCAGCGCGCCCAGGGCGGGATCACGGCCGTTCCCCCAGGCGCTGGAACAGCAGGATCGGCCCGAGCAGCAGCAGCAGCAGCGCGCAGGCCAGGGCGGCGGCCACTGGCCAGTCGCGGTTGCTGAAGAACTCGCCGAACAACACCCGCCCGACCGGCAGCGCCCCGGTGGGGCCGAGCAGTTCCGGCACCACGTATTCCCCCGCCGCCGGGATGAACACCAGCAGGAAGGCCGCCACCACCCCCGGCAAGGCACGCGGCAGGGTCACGGACAGGAAGGCGCGGGTGGGCGTGGCGCCCAGGTCGGCCGCGGCTTCCTCCAGCACCGGGTCCAGGCGGGAAAAGGTGGCGAAGAGCGGCAGCACCGCGAAGGGCAGGTAGGCGTGCACCATGCCCAGATATAGCGCCAGGGGCGTGTAGAGCAGCTGCAAGGGCTGCTCGATCAGCCCCAGCCCGCGCAGGACGCCGTTGATCCAGCCCTCGTCGCGCAACAAGCCGATCCAGGCGCCTACGCGCAAAAGGAAGCCCGTCCACAAGGGCAGCAGCACCAGCGCCAGCAGCAGCCGCGACCGGGCCGCCCGCGCGATGCTCAGCGCCATCGGCAAGGCCAGCAGCAGGCACAGCGCCGCCGTGACGCCGGCCAGCACTAGGGACTGCCCGAAGCTGTCGCGGTACTGCGGGTCGCCCAGCAGCAGGGCGAAGTTGTCGGTGTTCAGCCCCTCGCCGCGCCAGGGTGGGTCGAAGGGCGGTACGCCCTCGGCCTGCCAGGACAGGGACAGCACGGCCACCACGCCCAGCGGGGCGGCCACCAGCAGCAGCAGCCACAGCGCCGCGGGCGCGAGCAGCAGGCGCCGCAGCAGCCGGGCCGGGTCGGGGCGGCCGGTACCGGCACGGCCCGCGGGCACCGCTCCGGAGCGGTCCGGCAGCGCGGCATCGCCGGGGGAGGAGTCCTGCCGCATCAATCGTCGCGCAGCGGCACCACGGCCGCCGCGTCCCAGGCCAGCCGCACCGTCTCGCCGCGCGCCGGCGCCGGGCCGGACAGGGCCGCGCGCAGGGTGCCGCCCCCGGGCAGGCGGAACAGCACGAGGTTGTCGCCACCCCGGAAGGCGACCTCCGCCGCCACCGCGTCCACGCTGTTGGGGCCGGTGACGCCGGGGGCGAGCCGCACGCCTTCCGGCCGCAAGGCACAGGCGCTGACGCCGTCGGGCAGCGGCGCGGCGGCGCGCAGCGTGCAGCCGGCGCAGTCCAGCAGGCCCTCGGCGGTGCGCTGCCCTTCCAGGAGGTTGGCCGCGCCCAGGAAGCTGGCCACGGCGCGGGTCGCGGGGCGGGCATAAACGTCGCGCGGCGGGCCGATCTGCGCGATCCGCCCGCCCACCAGCACGGCCACGCGATCGGCCAGGGACAGGGCTTCCGCCTGGTCGTGCGTCACCATCACGAAGGCGGCGCCGCTCTCGCGCTGCAGGGCGCGCAGCTCGAAGCCGGTGCGCTCGCGCAGGTTGGCGTCCAGCGCGCCGAGCGGCTCGTCCAGCAGCAGCAGCCGGGGACGCTTCACCAGGGCGCGGGCCAGCGCCGCCCGCTGCTGCTGCCCGCCCGACAGCGCCCGCGGCTTGCGCCCTTCCATCCCCTCCAGCCGCAGCAGCGCCACCGCCGCGGCCACGCGGGACGCGATCTCCGCCCGCGGCCGGCCTTCCCGGCGCAGGCCGTAGGCGATGTTGTCGAAGACGGAGAGATGCGGAAACAGCGCGTAGGACTGGAACATCATGTTCAGCGGCCGCGCATGCGGCGGCACGCCGGCCAAGTCGCGCCCGTCCAGCAGCACCTGTCCGGAATCCGGCTGCTCGAAGCCGGCCACCACCCGCAGCAGGGTGGACTTGCCGGAACCGGAGCCGCCCAGCAGCGCCAGGAACTCCCCCGCCGCCACCTCCAGGTCGAGCCCGTCCAGCGCCACCACGCCGCCGAAGCGGCGCGACACGCCGCGCAGCTGCAGCAGCGCCGCCGTTCCGCCCGGGGCCGCCTCCGGCGCCTCCGCCCGGCTCAACGCCCCGCCTTGACGCGCGACCAGACGCGGGAACGGGCGCGCTCGGCCGCCGGCGGCGGCGCGGCCACGGTGAAGGCGCGCGCGATGGCTTCGGGCGGCGGATAGATGTTGGGGTCGCGCGCCACTTCCTCGCTCAGGCTGGCGCGCGAGGCCGGCACGGCGTTGGGATAGCGCACCTTGTTGGTGATGGCGGCCATCACCTCGGGGCGCAGCAGGAAGTCGATAAAGGCGTGCGCGTCCTCGGGGTGCGGGGCATCGGCGGGAATGGCCAGCATGTCGAACCACAGCTGTGCCCCTTCGCGCGGCTGGACATAGGTCAGGTCGTCGCCCCGCCCGGCCTCGCGGGCGCGCGCCTGGGCCTGCACGACGTCGCCGGAATAGCCGATCACCGCGCAATATTCCCCCGTGGCCAGGGCGTCGGTGATGGCGGCCGAGGAGATGATCGCCCGGAAGGAGGGACGCACCGCCAGCAGCGCCGCTTCCGCCGCGCGCAGGTCCTCGGCGCCGGCGCCCTGCGGGTCGCGCCGCAGCCAGTGCAGCACGGAGGGGATCACGTCGATGCCGCTGTCCATCACCGCCACGCCGCAGCCGGCGATGCGGCGGATGTTCTCGGGGCGCAGCAGCAGGTCCAGGCTGTCCAGCGGCGCCTCGGGAAACAGCGCCCGGATGCGCGCGGGTCGCAGCCCCATGCCGATCGTGCCCCACAGGTAGATCGCCCCGTGCGCGTTGCCGGGGTCGCTGCTGGCGACCTGGCGCAGCAGGGCCGGGTCCTGCCCGGCGAAGTTCGGCAGCCGCGCCCGGTCCAGGCTCCGCAGCGCCCCCGCCCGCACCAGCCGGGCAAAGGAGGGCTCGGAGGTCGGCACCACCACGTCGTAGCCCGAGCGGCCGGCGGAGAGCTTGGCTTCCAGCGTCTCGAGGCTGTCGAACACGTCGTAGCGCACGGTGATGCCGGTTTCGCGCGTGAAGCGCTCGATCACCGCGGGGTCGATGTAGTCGGTCCAGTTATAAACGTTGATCACGCGTTCCTGGGCACTGGCCGGCAGGGCCACGGGCAGCAGCAGGGCGGCGAGCAGGGGGAGCCAGAAGCGTCGCATGGGTCGGGGCGGTTCCGTTCTCGGCAGGACGGCACAGACTAGGCCGCGGGAAGCGCCACGGCGACCACCTCAGGCGTAGGTATTTTTTCTTGACTTAAGGTATTTTTTCCAGTAACTCGCTCCTGGCCAACGGGCGAGGCATGTCCGCCGGCCCACCCCCCCATCGACCCCAACCGCGCCCTCACCGCCCCGGCCCCCGGCCGGGGCGGCGCGTCGCCGCGCGTTTCGAGGAGCCACGGAGCCCGCATGCCCTTCGACGCCCGCGCCCTGACGCCCCTGGTTTCGGCCAGCCCCTTCACCCTCTGGTATTACAGCACGGCCGACGCCCGCGCGGCGGTGCTGGCGCCCGGCTATTTCGCGGCCGCCGCCGACCGGCTGCTGCCCGGGCACATGCTGATCCTGCAGGCCTCCGACGCGATGGCCTTCCTGCCCGTGCGCAGCGGCGCGGCGGTGGGCAACGGCCTGGTGCTCGACACCCTGCTGGCGCCGCTGCGCTTCACCCGCGCGGCGGCGGTCCGCTTCGGGGTGGGGGTGACCGCGCGGGCCATCCCGCGCGCCGTGGACCTCGACCCGCTGCCGGCGCTGGTGTCGCCCGGCGCCACGCTGGTCGCGCGCGCCACCGCCATCGGACCGCTGCAGGAATTGCGGTTCAGCCTGCTGAACGGTGCCGGCGCCGTGCTGTCCGGCCCGATCGCCGCGCCCGTGGCGAACGGCCGCGCGCAGGCCAGCTTCACCCTCCCGACCACCGGCAGCGGCTACCGCATCCGGGTCGTGGATTCCGCGGACGCGGCGGTGAACGAAACCTCGACGCCCTTTTCCGTGGCGCCCAATGCCAGCCTCGTCACCGAGTCCGGCGGCGCCCTGCAGACCGAGAGCGGGTCGCCGCTGCTGCTCTGACCCGTCGCGCCGCCCCCGCCCACTCCCCGCTTCCCTTCCCCGCACAGGACGCCCCCGCCCCATGCCCGACGTGAAGATCAGCGAGCTGCCCGCCGTCAGCGCCCTGGCCGATGACGACTTCACCCCCCTGGTGCAGAACAGCTCCGGCTTCGGCGAAACCCGCCGTTCCACCATGCTGCAGCTGCGCGGCCTGATGCATGCCGAGCGCAGCCTGCACGTGCGCGACTTCGGCGCCAAGGGCGACGGCGTCACGGACGACACGGCGGCGATCCAGGCCGCGATCAACGCCGCCGCGGCGCAGGGCGGCGGCACCGTGCGGCTCGGCCCCAAGCGCTACCTGATCGCGGCGGCGGAGCTGGACATCAAGCCCGACGTTTGCGTCACCGGCGGCTTCTCGCCCGGCGCGCAGCGGCTGGGCGCCGATTACCGCAGCATGCCCTACAGCCTGATCGTGGACCCCGCCCGCACGGTGCGGGTACGCCGCAACGCCGCGCTGATCGGGGTGGCGGTGCTGCGGCGCGGCCTGACGCCCCCCACCACCCTGCGCGAAGGCTTCGCGGCGGTGGCGGCCTTTGCCGGCACGGCGATCACCGTGGGCAACGGGGTCAACAGCAACGGCGCCGATGCGCGGCTGGAAAGCCTGCTGATCCTGGGCTTCGACCAGGCCATCCTCAGCGTCTACAACCCGCGCCTGAAGATCCGCGAGGTGCTGGGCGACAACCGCAACGGCATCCGGATCGAGAATGCCTACGACATCCCGCATGTCCGCGACGTGCATTTCTGGCCCTTCGTCACCGGCAACCTGGGCGGCGTGTCCCTGGTCACCCGCACGGTGACCGGCTGCGCCGACAACGGCGCCGGGCTGATCCGGATCACCACGGGCGAGGCGCACGGCCTGCTCACCGGCGACATGATCAACCTCAACGGCTGCCTCGGCCTGCCGGCGGCCAATGGCCGCTTCACCGTGACCGTGGTGTCCGCCACCAGCTTCGACCTGCAGGGCTCCAGCTTCAGCAGCGGCTACACGGGCGGCGGCAGCGTCTTCTGCTGGATGAACCGGCGCACCGGCGTCGCCTTCTTCGTGGAAACCACCGATGTGGGCGAGTTCATGAACTGCTTCGCCTACGGCTACGACGTGGGCTTCCACCTCGGCACCGGCGCAGCGGCGATCCAGTGCATCAACTGCTCGGTGGACAACAGCCTGGCCGTGGCCGACCCCGCGACGATCGGGCTGCGGCTGACCGGCGACACCTTCCGCATGAAGTGGATCGGCGGCTTCCTGTCGTCCCAGGGCACCACGGTGCTGGCCGACGCCAATTCCAGCGATCACAACCACATCGTGGGCGCGGTGATCAACGGCGGTTCCCTGCGCACGGTGGACGTGCAGCGCGGCGCGCTCACGCTCAACGGCTGCGACCTGACGGGCGGCGGCAACCTGCACGGCACCGGCAGCACCAACATCCTGAACATGGGCGCCAATGCGGTGAACCTGACGCTGATCGGCACGGATGTGCGCAGCGCCACCTTCACCGCCGCGTCCGACCTGGCGATGCAGCGGGTGGTGATGGTGGGCAACCGCCACAACAGCACCACGGCGCGGATCGCGGCCGGCACGGTGGAACTGGCCACCACGCCCTCCGCCGAGGCCGGCCCGCAGCGGCGCTTCGACGTGGCGGCCGACGGCACCGTCACCGTGCGTCGGCGCGGCACGGCCACGGGCGGACGGCTGGCGATCGCCAATCCCGACGACGTGGCGGCCTACAACATCATGACCGGCGCCGCCGGCGGCGCCTTGAACATCGGCGGTGATCCCGCCAGCAACCCGAACGGGATCATCAACCTCGGCGCCAGCGGTGGCGCCACCGCGCCGATGACGGTGCAGATCCGCCGCATGTCCGCCAGCCCCGCCAACAACGACCGCATCGGCCTGCTGCAGTTTACCGGCTTCAACAATGCCGGCACGGAAACCGTCTACGGCCGCCTCACCGCCCTGGCCGAGAACGTCGCGGCCGGCGCCGAGGCCGGCGCGGTGACGCTGGACGTGCGCCTGAACAACACCCTGGTGGAGCGCCTGCGCATCTCCTCCGCCGGCACCGTCACCCTGGCGGGGCCGCTGGTGCTGCCCGCCGACCCGACCGCGGCGATGCAGGCCGCCACCCGGCAATACGTGGACAACCAGTTCACCGAGCGCCGGCTGACCCAGGTGACGCTGGCTGGGGCCACGGCCGTGACCCAGGCCGCGCACAACTCCCGAATGCTGGTGGCCCGGCCCGGCACCACCCTGTCGCTGGACTGGAACAACACCGGGGCCGGCTTTTCCTGCATGGTGGTCAACCTGACCGGCGCCAGCCTGCCGCTGACGCTGGCCAACTTCACCAACAACGCCGCGCCCACCAATTCCGACGGTTTCGGCAAGATCAAGGCGAACGGCGTCGCCAGCCTGCTCGTCTACTCGCCCGATGGCGGCACCACCAGGGTGTGCCACCTGTCGGGGGCAGGGGCTGCCTGATGCTGGGCATCGCTCCCGTGGTGCTGGCGCTGGATGGCGGCGCCACCGACGGCACGCCGTGGACGCGGCTGCTGGCGCCCCGTGCCCTGAACGCCCCCGCGGGCTTCGCGCGGGCGTCGCGGGCGGCGGGCTTCGACGCGTCCGGCACGCGGCTGGAGGTCGCGGCGGATCTGCCGCGCTTCTCGGCCGCGAACGGCCTGCTGGTGGAGGAAGCGCGGGTCAACGGCGTTCGCAACCCGCGCGCGGAAGGGGCTGCCGCGACGGGCGGCAGCGGCTTCCTGCTCGGCACCACCCCGACCTTCTGGACCCGCGGCACTGCGGCCGGGATCACCAACAGCATCGTCGGCAGCGGCGTCCAGGACGGCATCCCCTACGTGGATATCCGCTTTTCCGGCACCGCGACGGCCAACACCACCTCGCTGAACTGGGCCACCGAGCAGCCGACGGGCTGCCCGGCGGTGGCGGGGGAGGTCTGGACCTCCTCCTGGTTCGGAGTGGTGGTGGCGGGGTCGCTGTCCGGCATCAATGGCGTCAGCGCCAACCTCTACGAGCTGAACGCTTCCAGCGGGATCACCGCCACTTCCTCGGCGGCCTGGGTGCCCGGCAGCGGGGCGCTGCGCAGCAGCCGCTTCGCCATCACCCGCAGCTTCACCAACGCCGCCACCGCCTTTACCCGCACGCTGCACTTCCTCAACGTGTCCAGCGGCGCCGCGATCGACATCACACTTCGCTTCGGGGCGCCGCAATACGAGAAGGGCAGCTTCGCCAGCTTCCCGATCCTGCCGCTGGCCGGCACGCCCGGCGCCGGCAGCCGGGCCGCCGACCTGCCATCCTGGCAGCCCCCCGGCGGCTTCGGCACGGCGGGCACGGTGGTGGCGCGCTGCACCCTGCCGCAGGCGGCGGCGGCCATCCCGCAAGGCCTGTGGCAGATCGACGACGGCACGGACAGCAACCGGATCGTGGTGCGCAACGCCGGCGGGTTGCCCGTCACCGCTGAGGCCGAAGGCGGCGGCACCGCTTCCGCCACCCTGACCGGCGGCAGCATGGCGGTGGGCATGCCGTTTCGCGCCGCGCTCGCCTGGGCGCCGGGCGAGCTCGCCTTCTGCATCACGGGCGGCGCGGTGCAGCGGGCCATCGCCGCCATCCCGACCGGCCTGTCGCGGCTGCTGGTCGGCCACGCCGCGGGAGCGCTGAACCGGGCGCTCAACGGCGAAATCTCCGTGCTGGACCACACCCCCGCGCGCCTGCCCGACGCGGACCTGCTCGCCCTGGCCGCGGCCGGCTGAACCCTTTCTCCGGAGGAAAGCATCGATGAGCCACCTGACCGACTATTCCCGCGACCTGCTCGCCCGCGCCCTGTGCGGCCGCCTGCCGGCCCTGCCCACGGCGGTCTACGCGGCACTCGGCACCGGCGGCACCGCCACGGGGCTGACCGGCGAACCCACCGGCACCGGCTATGCCCGCCAGCGCGCGGTGTTCAACGGCACCGGCGCGCAGTCCAACGCCGAGTCGCTGCGCTTCGTGTTCACCGCCGCCGCCGGCACGCTGACGCATCTGGGCCTGTTCGACGCGGCCAGTGGCGGCAACCCGCTTTCCGTGGCACCGTTGGCGCAACCGGTCAGCATGACCGGGCCGGGCACGGTGACGCTGGCCCCGGACGGGCTCAGCGTCCTGCCGGACTGAGCGGAATTTCTCGTAACGGTTGATGAACGGCCATGGTCCTCGCGGCGGTTTCGCGTTACACGCCGTCGTGAGGAGTCCATGCAAAGACTGATTTCCTTTCGGCTGACGCTGCTTGCCGGCCTCGCAACCAGCCTGCCCGCCTTGGCCCAGCCGACCGCCCAGCCCGCCGTGCCGCCGGCCCTGCAGCAGAACCCGGTGGAACGGCTCACGCCGGTCGAGCCGCCACGCCTTTCCCCTTCCATCTCCGCCCCGCCCATCGTGCCGCAGACCGGCCCGGGGGCGGCCGCCGTGGTGCGCCTGGGCGCGGTCACCGTGCAGGGCAACACCGCCCTGCCCACGGCCACCCTGCGCGCTGCCCTGGCGTTGCGGGAAGGCGAGGCGGTGAGCCTCGCGCAGGTCGAGGAAGCCCGGCTCGACATGCTGCGGGCCTATCGCGACGCGGGCTTTCCCTTCGCCGCCATCGCCGCCGGCCTGACCCCGCGCGGCAACGGCGTGGCCGACCTTTCCTTCTCCATCACCGAGGGCTTCGTGTCCGAGGTCCGGCTGGAAGGCGATATCGGCCCCGCCGGCACCCAGGTGCTGCGCTTCCTGGAGCGGGTGCGCGACACCACCCCCGTCACCGCCGCGGCGATCGAGCGGGCGCTGCTGCTGGCCTCCGACATCCCCGGCATCACCGTGCGCGGCGTGTTGCGCCCGCTGCCCGACCGCGCCGGCGCGCTGCAGCTGGTGGCGCAGGTCGAGCGGAAATCCTATTCCGGCTACTTCAACCTCGACAACCGCGGCTACAAGCTGTCCGGCGCCTGGCAGGGGCTGCTGGTGGCCGGGCTGAACGCCTTCACCGAACTCGGCGAGCGCACCGAGCTGGCGCTGTTCGGCGGCGAGGCCAACAACCAGAACTTCCTCCAGGGCTCCTTCGAGGCTTTCGTGGGCGGTTCCGGCCTGCGCGTGCGCCTCTACGCTGGCGCCGGCCGGGCGCGGCCGGGCTCGACCCTGTCGCAGCTGGGCTACCGCGGCGACACGCAGGTGGGGGGCATCGCCACTTTCTACCCACTGGTGCGCTCGCGGCCCTTCAACCTCTACGCCGTCGGCCAGTTCGACGTGTTCGACAGCACGGTGGACCAGGGCAAGCCGGACCGCACGCAGCAGTCGCGCGACGCCATCCGCGTGCTGCGCGGCGGCCTGGACGCGCAGTTCCTGGACAGCGTCGTGCCTTTCCTGCCCACCGCCACCACCACCGCCGGCTTCCGGCTGCACCAGGGGCTGGAAATCTTCGGCGCCACCCGCTCCGGCCGCACCTCCGGCGCCGGCCCGTCCAGCCCGGCGCGCAACGGCAGCGAGTTCGACTTCCGGAAGATCTCGGGCGAGATCCAGCGCACCCAGCCCCTGTTCTCGCCCTTCGACGGTGGGCTCATCAGCCTCCAGGGGCTGGTGCAGGGCCAGTACAGCGCCGACGTGCTGCCCACGGCGGAGAAGTTCTACCTCGGCGGCGCGCGGCTGGGCCGCGGCTTCTATGCCGGGCAGGTCACCGGCGACAGCGCCTTCGGCTTCGCCGCCGAGCTGCAGCTGGACGTGGCCCTGCCGACGATCGAGCTGCCTTATGTCGGCTGGACCTTGCAGCCGACGCCGCAGCTCTATGCCTTCCGCGATGTCGGCCGCTCCTTCGAGAGCACGCGCAACGACTTCAATCGCAAGCTGTCCTCCTGGGGCGGCGGGTTGCGCCTGCCCCTGAACGAGAGCCTGCAATTCGACGTGGAGGGCGTGAAGCGGATCAGCCGGCAGCCCACCGGGGCGGCGGCCGACCCGCTGAACGAGACGGCGGTGTTTTTCCGGACCCTGGTCCGGTTCTGAGATGAAGCGATAAAGGGGAGCGTCGGGGAATGGCCGAGTACGCGGCGATGCGGGCCGGTGCGTTGCGCGCCTGGCTGCTGGGCACCACGGCGCTGCTGCCGGCCGCCCCCGCCCTGGCCCAGGCCCCCGACGCCGCGCCGCAGGGCGGCCGCGTGGTGGCCGGCCAGGCCGGCATTTCCCGGAACGGCACCACCACCACGATCACCCAGGGCACGGAGCGCGCCGCCATCGACTGGCAGCGCTTCGACGTCGGCCGCAACCAGAGCGTCCAGTTCCAGCAGCCCAGCGCCCAGTCCTGGACGCTGAACCGCGTCACCACCCCCGACCCTTCGCTGATCGCCGGCCGCGTGTCCGCCAATGGCGGCGTGGCCATCGTGAACCCCTCGGGCGTGGTGTTCGCGCAGGGGGCGCAGGTGAATGTGGGCAGCCTGATCGCCTCGGCCGCCAACATCACCAACGAGAACTTCATGGCCGGGCGCATGGTGTTCGACGGCGCCCCGCGCCCCGGCGCCCGGGTGGAAAACCACGGCGACATCACCGTGGCCGATCGCGGCCTCGCTGCCCTGGTGGGGCCGCGCGTCGGCAACACCGGCACCATCCGTGCCCGGCTGGGCAAGGTGGCGCTGCAGGGCGCGGAAACCTACGCGCTGGACCTCGCCGGCGACGGGCTGCTTTCCATCGACGTGACCCAGGCGGTGCGCACCGCCCCCGATGGCGGCACGGCCATCGTCACCAATTCCGGCACGATCGAGGCCGCCGGCGGTTCCGTGCTGCTGTCCGCCAACGCCGCCTCCGGCCTGGTAGAGGACGTGGTGCGCAATTCCGGCCGGATCAGCGCCCCCACCGCCAATGGCCGCCCCGGCCAAGTTGCCCTGCGCGGCACCGGCGGCGGCGTGCGCGTGGCCGGCAGCGTTTCCGCCACGGGCGGCGCCGGCGAGCGCGGCGGCAGTGTCGAGGTGCTGGCCGAGGGCGGCACCGCCCGGGTCGTGGCCGGGGCCGTGGTGGACGCCTCGGGCGGCAGCGGCGGCGGACGCATCGCCGTGGGCGCCGACGCAGCCAGCCCGGCCGGGCGGCCGGCGCGCCGCGCCACCCGCACCGCGGTGGAGCGCGGCGCCACGCTGCGCGCCGATGCCACGGTTCGCGGCAATGGCGGCGCGGTGATCGTGAACGGGGCGGAGTCCGTCTCGGTGGCCGGTAACCTGTCCGCCCGCGGCGGGCCGCAGGGCGGCGATGGCGGTCTGGTGGAAGCGTCCTCCGGCGGCGGGATGAACCTGTCCGCCGGCATCGACGTTTCCGCCCCGGCCGGCAGGGCGGGGGAATTCCTGCTCGACCCGCAGCGTATCCGCGTGGTGGCCACGGCGTCCGAACCCACCGCTCCGGACACCAACGAGGCACCGACCGCCGGTACCGGCCTGGTCACCGCCAACAGCCCCGACGACGCCGGCGAGGTGCGCGTCACCGCCGGCTCCATCAACCTGTTCGACGGCACGGTGCGGCTTTCCGCCACCCGCGGCATCGCCGTGGATGCCGCGGTCACCAAGCTGACCGCCGGCGGGCTGCTGCTGGAAACCACCGGAACGGCGGGCCTCGAAGGGCTGGGCATCAGCGTCACGCAGCCGGTTATCCTGCTGGGCGGCGCCTTCGGGGCCGAAACCCAGGGCCTGTTCAGCATGACCGGCGCGGGCGCGGTCACGGCGGTGGGCGCCACCGTGGCGGCCAATGCCATGCAGCTGGACGCCACCCTGCGCAGCGTCGCGCCCGGCACGCTGCTGACCGACCTCGTCGGCCTCACCTCTTCCGGCACCGTCACGCTGCGGCCCTTCAGCACCGGCACGACGATCGCCCTCGCCGCCCCGGCGGAAGTGGCGGGCGCGCTGAACCTGAGCCAGGACGAGCTCGGCAGGGTCCGGGCGGGCACGCTGGTGGTGGGCGGCAGCGATGCCGGCGGGCTGAACCTGGGCGGCAACGTCGCGCTGGACACGGGCACGATCGACCGGCTGGAGCTGCGCTCCGGCGCTTCCGTCACCCAGACCGGCGGCACCCTGGCGGTGCCGGAGCTGGTGGCCGTGGCGGCGATCGGCAACGTGGCGCTGGACAATGGCGGCAATGCCATCCCCGTGCTGGCGGGGGGCAGCGCCGGTGTCGCCACGGGCGATGCCAGCGCGGCCAACGGCAACGTCACCGTCGCCACCGCCGGCAACCTGTCCGTCACCGGGGCGGTGTCCGCCGCCACCGATGTGCGCCTGCGGGCCGGCAACACCCTGTCCAACAGCGCTGCCATCGCCGCCGGCACGGGCCGCCTCCTCAACCTGGTGGCCGACGGCATGGCGATCGGCGCCGGGCTGGGCGCCGCGGGGGGCACCGTCGCGCTGCACACCGCCACCGCCGCCCGCCCGATCTCCCTGGGCACGGCCATCGGTGGCGAGAACACCGCCGCCCTGGACCTGTCGGAAGCCGAGCTGCGGCGCATCACCGCGAACCGGCTGAGCATCGGCAACGCCGGCCAGACCGGCGGAGTGACGGTGGCCGGGCCGGTGGACCTGGTCACCGAGGCGCCCCAGCGGGTCAACACGCTGGACCTGCAATCGGCCGGCGCGGTCACGCAGGGCACGGGCGCCTCCCTGGCAGCGCCCGCGCTGTCCGCCCACGGCAGCAGCGTGACGCTGACCGAAGCGGGGAACTCGCTGCCCGTGCTGCAGGACGCCGCTGCGGCCATCGGCAGCTTCGCCGTGCGGACCGGGGCCGACATGGCGGTGGCCGGCACGATCACCGCCGCGACGGGGATCACCTTGCAAGCCGGCGGCCCGATGTCGGTGCAGGCCGGCGGCTCGGTGCAGGCCACCGGCGCCGCATCCCTGACCGCGGGCAGCGACCTGACCGCCGGCGGCACCGTGAGCGGCCGTGGCGTGACCCTGCGCTCCACGGCCGGCACGGTGTCCAACAGCGCCGCCGTTACCGGCGGCGCCGATGGCGTGTCGCTGTTCGGCGCCGCCATCAGCCTGGGCGCCGCGGTGGGCAGCGCCACCGGCGCCGTGGGCCTCGACGCCTCGGGCGGCATCACCGTGACCGGCACCGGCAGCGTGAGCGGCACCGCCGTGACGGCCGAAGCGCGCGGTGCGGAGGGCATCGCCGTCAATGGCAGCGCCACGGCCACCAGCGGCGACCTCGGCCTGACCGCGACGGCGGGCGGCATCCGCATCGCCGCGGGCGGCGAGCGGCTGACGGTGCAGGGCAGCGCCGGCCATCTGGGCCTCGCCGCGGGTGGCGGGATCACCCTGGGCGGGGCGGCGAGTTCGGCCGGCACGGCGCAGCTGGCGGCGGGGGCCGGCCAAACGCTGGAAATCTCCGCCGGCGGCTCGCTGCGGGCCGATAACGGCGCCGCGCTGCGCGCCGACACGGTGGTGCTGGACGGCACCGTGACCTCCTCCGCCGGCCCGGTGGGGCTGGTCACCGCCACGGACGGGCGGGCCATCCAGCTCGGCGGCACCGATCCCGGCAGCGCGCTGATGCTGAGCGACGCGGCGCTGGGCCGCATCACCGCGCCCGTGCTGCGCGTGGGCGAGCGCCCGGACGGCGCCGCCACCCCGGCCACCGCCGGCAATGCCGTCACCCTGGCGGGGGATGTCGGGCTGCGCGACGGCGTGTCGCGGCTGGAACTCTTCGGCAGCAGCGTGGCGCAGACCGGCGGCGGGCTGGACGTGGCGCGGGTGGACGGGAGCGTGTCCGGCAGCTTCGCGCTGGGCTCCGCGACCAACACGCTGGACGAGGTCGGCGGCCTGTCCGCCGGCACCGGGGCACGGGTGTTCAGCAGCACCGGCCTGACCGTGTCGGGCGACACCGGAACCGAGGCCGGCGCGCTGCGGCTGGAAAGCGGTGGCGCGCTGCGGCTGACCGGCACCGCCACGGCGCCGACGGTGAACCTGTGGGGCCGTTCCGTGGCGCTGCAGGGGGCGGTCAGTTCCGGCCTGGGCACCGGAACGGTCACGGTGGTGGCCAGCGGCGGCGCGCCGGACGGGCTGGGCACGCCCGGCACCATCGGCGCCGACATCGCCCAGACCGCGGCGGGCCGGATCACGGCCGGCAACCTTTACCTGCACGCGGCGGGAAACGCTTCGCTGGAAGCGGCCGGCAATCAGGTAGACCTCCTGGGTGGGCGGGCCGATGGCGGCAGCCTGCTGTTCCGCTCGACGCGGACGCTGGAGGTGGGGCGTGACCAGCCCGTGATCCCCCTGCCGGCCGGTGGCACCGTCACCCCGGCCTACGCCGATGTTGCCGCGCCCGGCACGGTGCGGCTGACGGCACCGACCCTGCGCATCCTCGACTCCGGCGCCCCGCCGGAAGTGTTCGCCAACGGTTCCGCCGGCAGCGTCGTGCTGAACGCCGACGCGCTCAGCATCGCCGGGCGGGTGGAAGCTTCCGGCGGCACGGTGACGCTGCGGCCGCAGGATGGCCGCGGCCTCACGCTGGGCGGCACCGGCACGGGCACGCTGGACCTGTCCGCCGACACCCTGGCGCGGATCGTCGCCGACCGGCTGATCCTCGGGCAGAGCGGCGATGGCGGCGCGGTGCGCGTGGCGGGGGCGGTGGACCTTGCCGGCCTCGGCAGCGGCGGCACGCTGGAACTGCGCTCGGCCGGAACCATCGCCCAGGACCCCGGCGCGACGCTGACCGCGGCGGGCCTGGCTGCCACCGGCAGCAGCATCGCCCTGGGCGAAACCAACGGCATCCTCCGCCTGTCCGGCCTGTCGGACGACGCGAACACCGCGCTGCGCTCGGGCGGCGACGTGACCCTGCGCAGCGCCGGGGATCTTGCGGTGAACGCGGACGTGCTGGCCGGGGCCGCGGGCACGGTGGACCTGCGCGCGGCCGATCTGGCCCTCGCCGCGCGGGTGGCAGGCGCCACCGTCCGGCTCGCGGCCGACGGCACCGGGCCGCTGGGCGGCAACATCGCCCAGGCGCCGCGCGACGGGCTGGCCTTCGACGCGGCGCGGGACGGCATCGCCGCCGGCACCCTTTTCGCCACGGCTGGCGGGTCGGTGCTGCTGGACGCGGCCACGGCGGCGGGCGCGCCGGTCAACGCGGTGGAACGGCTCGGCGGTGCCGGCACCGGGGCAACGGGGCGGCTCGCCCTTTCCTCCAGCCGGGCGCTGACCGTGGCGGGCGCCGTGTCGGCGGGCGATGCCAGCAACACCGGCGGGGGCAACCTGCTCGCCTCGGCCGGCAAGCTGGATCTGCAGGCTGGCGTGGAGTCGGGCGGTCGCATCGCGCTGCGGGCCGGCGGCAGCCTGACCCAGTCCGGCAGCGGCACGGTGGCCGCGCCGGAGCTGCTGGCCGAAGGCCGCAGCGGCGTCGCGCTGACCCTGGACAACCGCGTGGGCAACCTCGCGGGCAGCGCGGCCGAGGGCGGCTTCAGCTTCCGCGACGCGCCGGGCAACGCCCTGTCCACCGGGCTGGGTGAGGCGCAGGCCATCACCGCCCGCGATGCCGTGACGCTGGCCGCGACTTCCCTGACCCTGGGCGGCGCGGTGCAGTCGGCGCAATTCGCGGCCCCCGCCGCGGCGGCGACCACGCCGGCCTCGGTGACGCTGCTGGCCGACACGCTGTCGGTGGGCGGCAACCTCGTGCAGGCGGAAGCCCGGCTGGGCGAGGGCGGCACGGTGCGGATCGCGCCCTTCACCCTGGACCCGGCCGATCCGGCCTTCCGCACCGGCATCACGCTGGGTGCGAGCGGGGCCGGCACGCTGTCCCTGCTGCAAGGCGACATCGACGGCATCCGGGCCGGGCGGCTGCTGATCGGCGCGGAGGGCGGCGTGCCGATCACCGTGGCGGGCGGCTTCGCGCTGCGCAACGCCGACTTCTCGGCGATCCCGGGCGCGCCGACGGTGCTGGAGCTGCGTTCCGGCGGCGACATCGCCGCCACCGCCGGGGGCGTGCTGAACGTCGCCGGGCTGGCCGCTTCCTCCGGCGGTCGCATCGCGCTGGACGCGGCGGCGCAGCAGGTGGACGCCGTGGTGGCGGCGCGCGACCCCGCCACCGGTGCGGCCGAGAGCTTCGGCCTGCGCGCGGCGGGCGAGGTGTCGCTGCTGCAGGACAGCGCGGTGCTGCGTCCCGGCGCCGCGGCGCTGCGGATCGAGGCCGAGCTGGTCGCGGGCAGCCGGGGCACGCTGGCGCTGCGCGCGGACGATCTGGAGATCGGCGCCACCCTGCGCGCCCCCGCCGGCACGGTGCGGCTGGGCCGCGCCATCGCCGGCGACGTGGCCCTGGGCGGCGCCCCCGCGGCTGGCGCGATCGGCGCGGTCCTGGCGCTGGACGCGGCCGAGCTGGCGCGGATCGGCACCGTGGCCGACCCGGTCGACCGGCTGCGGATCGACGGGCGCGACATCGCCGTGACCGGGGCGGTGGCGCTGCGCGACGGCGCGGACGCCGACCGCGTGCGGCTGCTGGAACTGCAGGCCGCCGGCACGGTCAGTGAGAGCGCCGCCGGCGCGATCAACGTCGGCGGCATCGCCGGTAGCGGCGCCAGCGTGGCGCTGGACGGCGCCAACGCGGTGGACAGCATCGGCCGCCGCGTGGCCGACGGCTTCGGCACGCGGCTGCTGGGCGCCACGGCGGAGGATGGCACGGCGGCGGGCTACGGGCTGCGCAGCGTCGCCGGCGGGCTGTCGCTGTCCAGCACGCGCGACCTGACCGTGGACACGGAGGTGTTCGCCTCCACCGTCGTGCCCGGCGCCCCGGCCGATCTGCGGCTGCGTTCCGACGGCACCCTGACCGTTCCTGCGGGGGTGGGCGCCACGGCCGGCAGCGGCGGCGCGGGCCCCGACTCCCGGGTGCGGCTGGAGGCCGGGCTGGACCTTCTCAACGCCGGCAGCGTGTCCGGCCCGCAGGCCGAGTTGTTCGCCGGGCGCGACCTGCGCAACACCGGCTCTGTTGCCGCCGGCCGGGATGCCACGCTGGTGGCGATCAGCGGCACGCTGAGCAACGCCGCGCTGCTGGACGGCAGCGGCCTGCCCGTGGCCGGCACCGGCGTGCTGCAAGCTGGTGGCACGCTGAACCTGGACGCGACGGCCGGCGCGCTGAGCAACACGGGCGAGGCTGCGGCGGGCAGCGGCCTCGTCGCCACCGCCGGCACCAGCCTGTCCAACACCGCGCTGCAGCAGGCCGGCACGGGCTTGCGCCTGGCCGGAACGGGCGTTCTGCGATCCGCCGGCACAACCGTGCTCCAGGCCCGGGGCGGCGCGCTGAGCAACACCGGCAGCGTCACGGCCGGCACCAGCCTGTCCGCCACCGGCGCCACGGACCTGTCCAACACGGCGCTGCTGGATGCCGCCGGCGCGGCGGTGGCGGGCACCGGCAGCCTGCGGGCAGAAGGCCCGATGACGCTGGCCGCGACCGCCGGCACGCTGCGCAACACCGGCGTTGCCGGCGCCGGCGGCAACCTGCTCGCCACCGCCGGCACCGAGCTGCGCAACGAGGCGCTGGTGAATGCCGGCACCGTCGTGGCCGGCACCGGCCGGATCAGCGCCGATGCCGGCGCCGCCACCCTGCTGGCCGGCACCGCGGGCCGCACGGGCAGCCTGTTCAACAACGGCGTGGTGTTCGGGGCCGCCGGCCTGTCCGCCAGCGGCCGCACCGATCTGAGCAACGCCGGGCTGCTGGACGCCGCCGGTGGCCGCGTGGCCGATACCGGCCTCCTGCTCAGCGATGGCGGGGCGGTGCTGGAAGCCACGAACGGCGCGCTGCGCAACACCGGCCGCATCGCCGCGGGCAGCGACCTGCGCGCCACCGCCGGGACCGACCTGTTCAACACCGCCCTGCGCGACCCCGCCACGGGCGCCGCCGCGGCGCAGACGGGGATGCTGGGCAGCCTCGGCACGGTGACGCTCACCGCGCGGGGTGGGACGCTGAACAACAGCGGCACGGTGTCGGGCGCAGGGCTTTCCGCCGAAGCGACGCTGGGAGCGCTGAGCAACACCGGGCGCATGAACAGCCTGGGCGACAGCGGCGCGCTGGCACTGCGCGCCGGCAACGGCCTGAGCAACGCGCCGCTCACCGCCAATGGCGTGGCATTGCCGGACACCGGGGTGCTGAACGCGGCCGGGGCGGCTTCACTGACCGCGACGGGCGGCAATCTCGACAATGCCGGCACGATGGCCGCGGCGGGGCTGACGGTCCGGGCGGAAGCCGGCGACCTGAACAACACTGGCCGCATGAGCAGCGCGGCCGGCGCCGTGGACCCCGGCACGCTGACACTGTTCGCCCAGGGCAGCCTGAGCAACGGCGGGGCGCTGGGCGCCGCCGATGCGGCCAGGCTGACGGCGGCCACGGGCGGGCTGAGCAACAGCGGCACGGTATCGGGCACGGGGCTTTCCGCCGAGGCGACGCTGGGGGCGTTGAGCAACACCGGGCGCCTGGACAGCCTGGGTGGCAACGGCGCGCTGGCGCTGCGCGCCGGCAACGGCTTGAGCAACGCACCGCAATTGGCGAACGGTGTCGCCGTGCCGAACACCGGAGTGATGAACGCGGCCGGGGCAGCCACGCTGACCGCCACGGGCGGCAATCTCGACAACGCCGGTACGATCGCCGCGGCGGGGCTGACGGTCCGGGCGGAAGCCGGCAACCTGGCCAATACCGGGTCGATGGACAGCCGCGCCGGCACCGTGGATCCCGGCACGTTGACGCTGTTCGCCCAGGGCAGCCTGAGCAACGGCGGGGCACTGGGCGCTGCCGATGCGGCCAGCCTGACGGCGGTCACGGGCGCCCTCAACAACGCTGGCACGGTGGCGGCCTCCGGCCTTTCCGCCGAGGCGACGCTGGGCGCGCTGAGCAACACCGGGCGCCTGGACAGCGTCGCAGGCGTCAACAATCCCGGCACGCTGGCCCTGCGCGCCGGCAACGGCCTGAACAACGCCGTGCTGCTGGACGCTGTCGGCAATGCCCGCGCCAACACCGGCGTGGTGAACGCGGCCGATGCCGCGCGCCTGACGGCCAGCGGCGGCGACCTCAGCAATTCCGGCACCGTGTCCGCCTCGGGGCTGGTGGCGGAAGCGACGCTGGGCAGCCTGAGCAACACCGGGCGGCTGAACAGCGCCGCGGGTGCCAACGACCCCGGCACGCTATCCCTCCTGGCCGGCAACGCGCTGCGCAACGCGCCGCGCCTGGATGCCGCCGGCAACCCCGTGGCCGAAACCGGCGTGGTGTCGGCCGCGGACAGCGCGACGCTGACGGCGCGATCGGGCCTGCTGGGCAACGCGGGCACCGTGCTGGCAACCGGCGCCGTGACCCTGGCCGCCGATGGTGCTGACCTGGAGAACACCGGCACCGTGATTGCCGGCGGCCTCACGGTGTCGGGCGGGGAACTGCGCAACACCGGCACGCTGAACAGCGCCGCCGCCGCCGTCCTGGCGGCCCGCGCGGCGCTGGTGAACGGCGGCAGCGCGCTGGCGGGCACCACCCTCGGCGCGACGGCCGGCACGGCGCTCACCAATGGCGGCACCCTGCGCGCGGGCGGCGACGCCCTGGTGCAGGCCGGCACCACCCTGACCACCTCCGGCACGGCCGAGAGCACCGCCGGCAACCTGACCTTGCGGGCCCTGTCCGGCGACATCGCCCAGACCGGCGGCGGCATCGCCGCGACGGGGGCCGCACCCGGCGGCACGGTGCGGCTGGAAGCGGGCGGCACCTTCCTGCAAACCGGCGGTACGCTGGCGGCGCGGGTGCTGGAGGGCGCCCTGGGCGGCAGCGCCACGCTGCAGATCACCCCCGGTGGTCCCGGCATCAACGCGGTGGCGCTGGGCAGTTTCGCGACCGGCGGTGACCTCGCGATCGCGGTGAACAGCGGCGTGCCCGTGCTGACCGTGTCGGGCCAGGTGTCGGCCGGGCAGGGCGGGCCCGGCGGGGCGCGGGTGCTGACGATCAGCGCCGACGACCTTGCCCTCCTGGTGGGGGCCGGGCTATCCGCGCCGGGTGGCGTGGTGGTGCTGCGGCCCACCGCGGAAGGGCGCGCCGTGACCCTGGGCGGCGAGGCCGCGGGCACGCTGTCGCTGAGCAACGAGGAGCTGCGCCGGATCGGCACCACGCAGCTGGTGGTCGGCAGCACGGCCGCGGGCGGGATCGCCCTGGCCGGGGACGTCGACCTGCGCGACCCCGCGAGCTTCGCCGACCCGAACCTGCGGGAGCTGCGGCTGCTGACGGCGGGCGACATCGTGCAAGCGCAGGGCATCCGCCTGAACGTCGAGCGCTTGTCGGGTGAGGCGGGCGGCACGGTCGCGCTGGACTCGCGCGATGGCGCGGGCGTGGCGCGCAACGTCCTCAACGCCGTGTCCGGCCTGGTGGCGGGCGGCGACCTGCGGCTCGCCGTGGGCGGGCTCGCGGCGGCGGGCGGCGTGCTGCCGCCGGCGATCGACCCCGGCACCGGGCAGCCGGTGGGCGGCGGCGCCGCGCTGGTTCTGGCGAACCTCGCCGCCGGCACGCCGGCCAGTCCCGGGCACTCCCTGGTGGTCGCGGCCGACGATCTCGCGCTGCTCGGCGCGCTCTCGGCCCCTGGCGGCACGGTGACGCTGGTGCCGGTGACCCCCGGCCGGGCGGTGGCGCTGGGCACCCCGGCGGCGGGGGCGCTGTCGCTGGACACGGCGGAATTCGCCCTGGCCGGGGCCGATGCCCGCACCCTCAGCATCGGCGCCCTGCCCGGCGGTCCCACCCTGGCGGGCAGCATCACCCTGAACGGCGCGCTCTCGCCGGGCGTGGCCGGCACGCTGGTGCTGAACGGCACGGGCGACCTGTTCGGCTCCGGCGCGGCGATCGCGGTGCCCGAGCTGATCGCCCGGGCCGGCGGCAACCTCCGCCTGGACAATGGCGGCAACCAGGTCGGCCGCTTCGGCGCGCTGGGGGCCGGCACGGGCGGCACCCTGTCGCTGAACAACGCCGGCCCGCTGGTGCTGGGCGGCACGGCCGAGGCGCCGGACGGCACGATCCGGCTGCGCAGCGGCGGCAGCATCACCCAGGACCCCGGCGCGATCCTGCTGGGCGGCACGCTGGACGCGTCGGCAACCGGCGCGATCCGGTTGGGCGAGGAGAACCGGATCGACACGCTGCTGTTCTTCGCGGCCGGCGAGGGCACCAACCGGCTGCGCGTGGCCGGACCCTTGGCGGTGAATGGCCCGGTGAGCGCGGCGGGCGCGCTGCGGCTGGAGGCGGGCGGCGACCTGTCCGTGGCGGCCGGGCAATCCGTGGGTGTCACGCCCGGCAGCGACGGGACGGGCACGCTGGACGTCGTGTCCGGCGGATCGCTGACCACGGCGGGCCTCCTGTCGGCGGGGCGGATCGGCTTGTCGGCCTCGCTGCGGCTGGAGGCCACCGGCGGTTCGGTGGCCTCCGGCGCGGCCGGCACCGTGATGACGGCGGGAACCGGGCTGGAGGTGCGCGACACCGCCCTGAGCTCCGGCGGATCGCTGCAGCTGCTGGCGGGGCGGGAGGTCGCGCTGAACCGAGCCACCCTGGACGCCGAGGGGGCCACGCTGACTGCCGGGGATGGCGCGTTGACGGCCGAAGGTGGCCGCATCGACACCAGGGCCGGGGGCAGCACCCTGGGCGCCAGCCGGGAGCTGCGCCTGGACGGCACGGCGCTGGGCTCGGCCGGAACGGTGCAGCTCGACGCGGGCGGGGCGATCGGACTGACCGGTGCGACGCTGGACGCCCGCACCGCCTCGCTCACGGCGCAGGGCGGCAACATCGACGTCACCCGTGGCTCGGTCACTGGCCGCAACGGCGGCGTCACGCTGGATGCAACCGGCAGCATCGGACTGGACAGCACCGCGCTGACCGCCGCGACCACGGCGCAACTCGGCGCGGGCGGAGCGATCGGGCTGACCGATACGACGCTGGACGCCCGCATCGCCTCGCTCACCGCGCGGGGCGGCAACATCGACGTCACCCGCGGCTCGCTCACCAGCCGTGACGGCGGCACCACCCTGGATGCCACCGGAAGGATCACGCTGGACGGCACGTCGCTCACCTCCACGGCAAGGGTGGGGATCACCGCCGGGCAGTCCCTGTCCCTGTCCGGCGTCGGCCTGGGCGCGCCGGGAGTGACGCTGGCGGCGAATGGCAGCACCCTGGACATCACGGGCGGCGAAATCCGCACGCAGGCCGCGGGCACCACGCTGCGGGCCTCGGGCGGCGCCACGTTGCGCGACCTGCCGCTGATCTCGCTCGGCACGGTGCGGCTGCGCAGCGGCGGCAACGCGACGCTGCTGGGCGTCACCCTGGTCGCGGAAACGGCGGACCTCGCCGCGGAAGGCGGGCGCCTGGGCGTGACCGGCGGCCGGATCGAGAGCCGCGCCGGTGGCAGCACGCTCTCGTCGGGCACGGGCATGGCGCTGGGCAGCACCGTGCTGTCCTCTCCCGGCACGGTGCGGCTGGAAGCGGGGCAGGAGATCGCCCTGTCCGGCACGACGCTGGAGGCCGGCACCGCCGCGCTGGACGCCGGCGCCGGCATCGCGCTGCGCAACGGCGGCCTGTCCGCGGCCGGTACCCTGGTTCTGGACGCGCGGGGCGGGCTGCTGCTGGCAACGAGCACCCTGTCCGCCGACACGATCACCGCCACGGCCGGCGCCGGGCTGGAGGTGACGGGCGGTGAGGTGAGTTCCCGGGCCGGCGGCACCGGCCTGGCCGCCGGGGGCGACCTCCAACTGTCCGGCACCACGCTGTTCTCCCTCGGCCAGCTGCAGCTGGACGCCGGCGGCAGCGCCGGGCTGGGCAGCAGCACCCTGTCCGCCGGCACCGTGGCGGTGACGGCGGAGGCCGGCCGGCTGGACGTGACGGGAAGCCGCATCGCCTCCAACACCGAAACGCGGCTGAGCGCGGGCGCCGGGGCGGGGCTGGGCGACAGCACCCTGACGGCGGGCGGCACGGTGCGGCTGCGCGCCGGCGCTGACGCCACGATCCTCCGCACCCGGGTCGAGGCGGAAACCCTGGACGCGCGGGCCGGCGGCGCGCTGCGGCTCGACGCGCTGAGCGCCGTCGTGGGCAACGCGGCGGTGTTCGGGGGCCCGGGCGGCATCACCGCCGGGGCGCGCAGCACGGTGTCGGCGCGCGACCCGGCGCGCCTGCCGGCGGTGGTGTTCGACAGCCGCGCCGGCAACAACCCGGACCCGCTGGAACAGGTGCGGCCCGACGTTCCCGGCCTGGCGGCCAACCTGCAGCGGACCCAGGTGCGCCGGCCCAACACGGAACTGCCGGGCTCCTTCGGCCTGCTCGGGAGCGGTCCGGCCGGAAACATCGCGCTCAATCTCGATGCCGGGCGCTCGGCGGTGTTCCTGCTGAGCAACGCGGCGGCGCTGAGCGGGGAGATCACGGCCGGGCGGCTGGGCATCCAGGGCACCGGCGGCAGCGCGCAGCTGTTCGGCACGCTGAACAACCTCGCCGGCGCGGAAGCGGCGCGCGCGGCGGAGCTGACCCGGCCCGCCACCTCCGCCTCGCTGACGCGCTACCGCATCAACGGCTGCATCGCCGGCGCGGTGAACTGCATCTCTCTGCCCTTGGCGCTGCTGCTGCCGCCGCGCCCGCCGGAGCGGGTGAACATCCAGGTGCAGAACAACCGGCTCGACACCTCCGACATCCTGGTGCCCAACATCGCCGAGGCGGATTACTGACGCATGACGTTGCCCCGCGCCGCCCTGCTCCTGCTGCTGCTGGCCGGCTGTGCCCGCCCGGCCGCGGAGTCCTACGTGCAGGCCACGCTGGGCCCGCGCACGGACGGGCAACCGGCCGGCACGGATGCGCGGGGCGCGGCCTGCACCGCCCAGCCCGGCGCCGCGCCGCCGGCCGACCTGCCGGTGCTGCGGACGCAGGAAGCCTTCTGCGGCGGCTGGTCGCAGGCGGCGGCGCGGGTGGTGGAGCTGGGTGGGCCGGCCGACGCGGCGCGGCTGGACGCGCTGGCCTCCGGCGGGCTGTGGCGGACCTGGCTGGACGGGCGCGTGGCCTGCGGGGCGCCGCAGAACGCCACCCTGGCCGGCGGCCTGCCCGCCCGCGTGCTGAGCTGCACCCGCCGCACCGGCGGCTGGCCGCACATCGCCGCGGTGATCGCCGGGCCGCAGGGGCCGGTGCTGGCGGACGGGCTGTCCACCACCCTTCCGGTGATCGAGCGCCTGGCGAGCGGCACCACCGGCGGCACCGTGGCCCCGGCGGCCGGCCGCTCCGAAGGGGCGGAGCTGGCGCTGCGCCGCCTGTCCGCCGGCGCCTTCGAGGCCAACGATGTCGGCCGCTACGAGCAGCTGATGTCGCTGGGCCGCGAGCTGAACCAGGCGGAGAACTTCTCCGCCGCCGAGGACGCCTATCGCGCCGCGCTGGCGGTGCAGGAACGCGTGCTGGGCCGCGACAACCCCGACACCGTGACCGCGCTGATCCACCTGGCGCTGAACCTGTCCAACCAGGGACGGCTGCGCGACGCCGAGGCCCTGTTCACCCGCGCCGACACGCTGGCCCCGCGCGCCGCCGACCCGGTGGCCCCGGCGCGGCTGCTGCACTACCGCGGCCTGCACGCCCTGAATGCCGGGGAGCCGGCCCAGGCGGAAGCGCTGCTGCGCCGGGCCGAGAGCGCCTATGCCGCGCTGGTGCCGCCCTCGGCGCTGGAAGCGGGCACCGACGTGCTGCTGATCAACGACCCTTCCGCGCAATCGGCGCTGCTGGGCCTGGCCGAGGCGCGTCGGGGCCTGGCCATCGCCGTGTCGCGGGCCGGCCGCCCGGCCGAGGCGCCGGTGCTGCTGGCCGACAGCCAGCGCCTGCTGCGCCGCGCCGGCCTCGCGCCGGGACTGCTGATCGGCCGCGGGTTGCGCACGGAAGCTGCGGTGGAAGGGCTGCTGGGCCGCGGCGACACCGCCACCGAACGGCTCGACGAGGCGGCGCGGCGCTTCAACACCGCCGCTCCCGGCGAGCGCCCGGAAGCGGTGACGCTGTTCCTGAGCGGCGCCCGGCTGGAAGCGGCCAACCGCCACGAGGCCGCGCTGGCCGCCTTTCGCAACGGCGCGGCCGTGCTGCGCGCGCGGGGGATCGCCCTGCCAGTGGCGACGGTGTTGCCTTACCTCGACGCCCTGGCTGCGCAGGCGCGGGCGCGTCCCGCCGACGCTCCCGCGCTGTTCCGGGAAATGTTCGGCGTCGTCCAGCTCGCCCAGCGTTCCGCCACGGTGCGCTTCGTGCAGCAGGCCAGTGCCCGGCTGGGTGCGGCCGGCGGCAACGAGGCCGTGGCCGCCGCGGTGCGCCGGCTGCAGGATGCCGACCAGACCCTGCGCGACCTGTACGCCCAGCGCGACACCTCCTCCGGCAGCGGCGGGCCGAACGCGCGCGTCACCGGCACGACCGAGCTGGACAACCGCATCCAGGAAGCCCAGCGCCTGCGCGCCGAGGCGGAGAGCGAGGTGGCCGCCGCCGCCCCCGGCTACCGGCAGCTGCTGCTGAGCGTGGTGGAGGCCGATGCCGCGGCGCGCACGCTGGCGCCGGGCGAGGCGCTGGTGACCATGCTGCTGGGCCGCGACCACGGCTTCACGGTGGCGCTGCGCCGCGACGGCGTGGCCGCCGCCCGCGTGGAGATCGGCGAGGCGGAAGCGACGCGGCTGGTGAATGCCCTGCGCGAGAGCGCCGCCGGCACGGAAGGAGCCGCTCCCGGCCGCTTCAACGCCGCGCCTTCGCTGGCGCTGTACAAGGCGGTGCTGGAACCGTTGGCGGCGACGCTGGAAGGGGCGGACACGCTGATCGTCGCCCCCGATGGGCCGCTACTGGCGGTGCCCTTCGGCATGCTGCTGACCGGGCCGGTGGATCCCGGCGCTTCGCTCGGCGGGGCGCCCTGGCTGATCCGGCGGCACGCGATCGTGCACGTGCCCTCGCCGCAAACCCTGGTGACGCTGCGGGCGGCGGGAACCGGGTCGAGCGCGCCGCTGCCCTATCTCGGCTTCGGCGATTTCGTGCCGCCCACCGCGGCGCAGCTGACCCGCTCCTTTCCGCCCGATCGCTGCGCCACCGACGCACGGCTGGCGCAGGGGCTGGGCCGCCTGCCGGGCACGCGCACGGAGGTGCTGATCGCGCAGCAGACCACCGGCGCGCGGCCGGACGCGGTGAAGCTCGGTGCCGCCTTCACCGAGGCCGCGCTGCGCTCGCCCGATCTGGGGCGGGCGCGCATCCTGCACCTCGCCACCCACGCGCTGCTGCCGGGCGAGCTGAGCTGCCTGCCGGAGCCGGCGGTGGTGGTGTCGGCGCCGGCCAACGCGCCCAGCGCCGACGCATCGTTCGTGCGGGCCAGCGAGATGCTGTCGCTGCACCTCGACGCCGACCTGGTGATCCTCAGCGCCTGCAACACCGGCGGTCCCGGCGGTGGCGGTGGCGGCGAGGCGCTGTCCGGCCTGGCGCGTGCCTTCTTCTATGCCGGTGCGCGGGGGCTTCTGGCTTCGCACTGGGCGGTGGACGATTCGGCTGCGGCACTGACGGTGGCGGACCTGCTGCGCCGGCAGGAGGGGGGCAGCTCCACCGCCGCGGCGCTGCGCGGGGCGCAGCTGCTGATCCTGGAGGAGGCGGGCAAGCGCCTGCCGGAAAGCTTCGCGCATCCCTTCTACTGGGCGCCCTTCGCGCTGATCGGCGACGGCCGGCGCACGGCGCCGCAGCGCAGCGCGGGTCTCTGACGCCCCGAAACGGGTGCCGGCCGCCGCGGCATCCGGCAGCTGCGGCGTGGGACACGGATCGGCAACTGTGACGGAATACCGGCGTTGGCTCCGCGAACCCAAGTCGGGGCGGCGTGCTTCTCCGCTCCGCAGGACCAGGAGGAGCAGCACGTGCGCAAGGCGACCCTTATCGCTCTCGGCATCAGCCTCATCGCCGGTACGGCGATGGCCCAGGACCCGTCCGGTCTGACCCCGAGCAACGCACCCA
Organism: Roseomonas sp. BN140053; assembly: GCF_047690175.1. NCBI lineage: Bacteria > Pseudomonadati > Pseudomonadota > Alphaproteobacteria > Acetobacterales > Roseomonadaceae > Roseomonas > Roseomonas sp. BN140053. The sequence continues at coordinate 57,540 of NZ_JBLLEB010000019.1, forward strand.
CGCGGACCGGCAATTCCGGCCCGGCCACCATAACGGGCTCCGCGCCCGTGCAGTCGGCCCCGATGGCGGCGCCGATGGGCAGCAGCGCGGCGCCGATGGCCTCCTCCTCCTCGGCCATGCCGTCCTCTTCCCGCGAGATGCGGCATGAGCGGCGCATGCGTCACCGCGAGATGCGCCGGATGCGGCGTTCGGCCGATGCGTCGGTGGACCGTGGCGCCGCCACCCCGGACGTGAACCGCGCCTACATGGGCGGCGGCGTGATCCTGGAAGGCGCGCCCGGCGCCCCGGCGCCGATGCCGGCCCCCACCCCGCCCGGCCAGCGGCCGGCCAACATGGTGAACTGACACCCGTGTGCCGCGCCGTGGCCCAGGCCACGGCGCATCCCGCATCGCGTCGCGAAAGGGCCGGACCCGCTGTCCGGCCCTTTCGTCGCGTGCGGGGCAGGGCGCAGCCGGCTCGCCGCCCGCCGGGGTTGGGCCACAGCCTTGTTTGCAGGGCATCTTTCGCCGCGCCGTGCAACCGTTGCGGTACGATCGGCTCTAGACGGCGGCGAGCGGCCGAAGCACCCTGCCCGACATGGTCGAATACGCCGTTCCGAACGAGATCGCGGGCAAGTACGAGATTCGCGGCACCCTCGGCAGCGGTGCCATGGGCACCGTGTTCGACGGTTTCGACCGGCTGATCGAGCGCCGCGTCGCCATCAAGGTGGTGCGCCTGCCCCCTGCCGGCGACCCTGAGAGCGACGAGGCGCGCGGCCGCTTCCGCCGCGAGGCGCAGGCCGCCGGCCGGCTGTCGCACCCTGCCATCGTCGGCGTCTACGACTATGGCGAGAATGCCGAGACCGCCTGGATCGTGATGGAACTGGTGGAAGGCGGCTCTCTCAAGGAGCCGCTGGACCGTGGCGAGCGGATGCCGCTGCCCGAGATCGTGCGGGTGATGGAGGAAGCGCTCGGCGCCCTGGCCTATTCGCACGGGCGCGGCGTGGTGCACCGCGACATCAAGCCGGCCAACATCATGGTGGCCGCCGACAAGTCGGTGAAGATCGCCGATTTCGGCATCGCGCGACTCGAGAACTCCTCGATGACGCAGGTCGGCACGGTGATGGGCACGCCCAGCTACATGTCGCCCGAGCAGCTGCGCGGCGAACCCGCCGACCTGCGCACCGACATCTGGGCTGCGGGCGTGATGCTCTACCAGTTGCTGACCGGCGAGAAGCCTTTCGAGGGCGGCTTTTCCGCGGTGATGCACAAGGCGCTGAACACCGAACCGACGCCGCCTTCCACCCTGTCCGTCACCGCGCCGCGCGCCTTCGACGCGGTGATCAGCCGCGCGCTGGCGAAGCGCCCCGAGGACCGCTACGGCAGCGCGCTGGAATTCGCCCAGGCGATCCGCGCGGCCGCCCAGGCGCCGGACAACAGCACGGGCGACCGCTTCGCCGGGGCCGGGCCGCTGCCGGGGCTGGACGACGCCACCATGGTGAGCACGGGAACCCGCCATCCCGCGCCGCCCCCGGCCCCGTCGCCCAGCCCCGTCGTGCCGGCGCCGGCACCGCCGGCCGGCAAGTCCAGGACCCCGCTGCTGGCCGGCGTGGCGGCGGTGGTGCTGCTGGCCGGCGGCGGTGCGGCCTGGTGGTTCACGCAGGGCGGCGGTGACGCGCCACCCCCCACCCCCGGGCCTTCCGTTCCCACCACCGGGCCGGTTCCCGCACCGCCCACCCCGTCGCCCCCGGGACCGGTGCTGCCGCCGACCACCCAGCCCCTGCCCAGCCCGCCGACGCAGCCGGCGCCCACGCCGCCGACGCAAACCACGCCCGCCCCGTCGCTGCCCAGCCCGCCGTCGCAGCCCGTGCCCAGCACCCCCGCGCCGGGCCCGCTGCCGGCGCCCCAAACCACGCCCGGCCTGCCGCCAACGCAGCCGATACCCACACCGACGCCGCTGCCCACGCCGTCACTGCCGCCAGCGCAGCCGACGCCTGCGCCACAGACCACGCCATCGCTGCCGCCGGCACAGCCGATCCCCACGCCGACCCCGCTTCCCCAGACCAGCCCCGCGCAGCCGGTGCCGATCCCCACGCCGCCGCGCCCCCTGCCCACGCCGCAACCCCAGGCGCCGGCCGCCCCGAGCCGGGCGGAGATCACCGCCGCGGCGCGCAACGCGGTGGCCGCTGCCCCCTGCGCGCTGCTGACCACGGCGGTGGATGACCGCGGTGCCACGATCACCGGCGTGCTGCGCCGGGGCGGCGAGGCGGCGATGCGCGACGCCCTGGCCCGCAGCGGCCTGCCGGCCGACACGGTGCGGCTGCGCGTGCAGCCCTTCGACGGTCCGTATTGCGAGCTGCTGGACGCTCTGCGCCCGCTCACCGCGGCGCCGGAACTGGGCCCGCAGCAGCTGGACCTGGCCGATCCCGCGCCGCTGCCGCGCAACGCGCTGATCCGGCTGAACATGACGATGCCGGCCGTGCCGTCGCAGCTGCACCTCACCTACGTCACCTCCGGCGGCGACGCCGCGCAGCTGGTGTCGGCGGAGCCGCAGGCCGCCGGAGCGCGCGTCCGCAAGGGCGACCGGGCGCCGGGCTTCAGCGGCTGGGAGGTGGACGAGCCCTTCGGCACCGACCTGCTCCTCGCCTTCACCTCGGACCGGCCACTCTTTGCCCAGCCGCGGCCGGTGGTGGAGCCACTGTCCACCTGGCTGCCGGCGCTGGAAGCCGCGCTGCGCCGCATCCGGCAGGAAGGCGGCCGGGTCGGTGTGCGCCCGCTGGCGGTGGACACGGTGGCGCAGCGCTGACCACCACCGCACGGCATCCGGCGGGGAGGCTGCGGGCGTCCTGAACGCCTCGCATGGGGCAGCGGCGCGCGCCGCTGCCGAGGGCGAAGCGGCCGGTGCCGCAATCCGCATGGCGGTTCTTTCCCCTCCGGCCCGGGCCGGAGGGTGGCGAGGCCGTCGTCCCGGCATGGCGGCCGGAACTGCTCCGTGCCGGCAAGGCTCGCAGCCGGGATCGACCGGAGGGCACCTTCGGGATGGCGACCCGGGCAGCGTCACCTTCCCGGCGTAGACGGCGTGCTGTGACCGCGATGCCGGTACGCCTCACTGCGCGGGCGCCGCAGCGCAGGCTGCGGCAGTCCGGTCAGCAGCACCCCGGGATGTCCGGACTGACGCGGGAAGGCTGGCGCCACCTGCACGCCCGGGTCGTGCGATGAACCGGCCGCGAGTCTGAAGGCTACCGGGCCGGCAGCGCACTGCCTCGGCACTGGCGTTGCGTTTCCCCCGCCTTTGGTCGAGCACCGCGCAGTCGCCGCCATGACCGCCTGCGAGCACGGCGGGGCATGGCCGTTCCGCATCGCCGTTGTGCTTCCTGTTGCTTGTCGCGGCGGGCTGACCGAGGCGTCGCCGCCGCCGCCGCCGCCGCCGCCGCCGCGGCCTGACAGCAGCCCGTCCTGTGGTCGGCACGAAGTCGTGGCCGGCATCCCCTGTGCCATCGCGCCAGCATCGGGAGGGAAGTGCAGGGGATTCCGGCGATGGCGAAAGGAACGCTCGGCCAGCTTCTGCGAGGCGATGCCGCCGGAAGACACTGGCGAGCATCCGTTCGAAGCGCCGCGCATGACTCCGCAAAGCAAATTCCCGAGCACTGAGTCGGATCAGGTGCTGGCCGCCACCGCCGTGCGCGGCCGTCGGAAAGCGAGCAAGCGTCGGTGCATTGCGCCGGAAGGATGGCGGAACTGCCGAAGTTCCGACACGGGATGACCGGCCGCGAGGCGCAAGAACTTCGCTGCGGGAACACGGATCCTTTCCAGAGGTATTTTCGTGCCTGCCCGCGGCAGCTTTTCCCGCCACGCTGCATCCATCGGTGCATGGCCGACGTACAAAGACCGTGGTCGTTTGGGCCAGCGCGCAAAGCCTGCTCCGCGCGCTGCGCGGTGCGTGCGGGGAGTCCGGATCAGGCAGATGCCGACGCGTCGCGTCACGCGCGAACCACGGCGCGTGCAGGCGGAACATGAGTCACGAGAGTCACAGCGCGACTCAATCCGCACGGTTCTCGCGAGATCGCGTGCGAAAATGCCGCTGCGCCGGATGTCTTTTCGTTGACAACCCTGTTGCGCGTACCGATAGCGTTGCACGCGCGCCATCGTCCGCTCGATTCGCTGTCGCCGCACCAGTACGGTGCGCGCCGCGGCAAAGGTGGAAACGAAGCGCAGCAGCGTGGAAGGTGTGGTCCATGGACCGCAGGCGGGCGCCGAGATTCCAGCGAAACGGCGAATGCCGGATCGAAGCGCCGGGTCGGAACACGCGTGGTGCTGCCGCTTCATGCGTGCGCCGCGCGCCGAACGCCCGCGATGCGTGGAACCAGGGACTGCACCGGTCGTGCTGCGAAGCCCGAAGCGGGCGATGAGCGTTCCTGCGTCGGGCCACCAAGCCCCCCAATCAACATGCACCAGGAGATCCGGCACGTGAGCGACGAGACCACCGAGAAGAGCCCGCAGGCTCAGGCCATGGCGATGAGCACGACGCGCCGCACCGCCACCACGCGCAAGGCCAGCACCGCCGGTCGTAAGCCCGCGGCCAAGGCCGCGCCCGCCAAGAAGACGGCGGCCAAGCCGGCGGCCAAGGCGTCCACGCGCTCGGCGGCGGCGAAGAAGCCCGCGGCCAAGGCTGCGCCGGCCAAGAAGACGGCCACGCGCAGCACGGCCGCTGCGGCCAAGAAGCCCGCCGCGCGCAAGACCGCTGCCGCCAAGCCCGCGGCGTCGCGTCGCACCACCACGGCTGCCGCGGCGAAGAAGCCCGCCGCGCGCAAGACGGCCGCGGCCAGGACCACCGCCGCCAAGCCCGCCGCGCGGCGCAGCACCGCCGCCGCCACCGCGGCGAAGAAGCCTGCCGCGCGCAAGACGGCCGCCGCCAAGGCGCCCGCGCCGAAGCGCGCCACCGCCGCGCGCAAGACCACCGCGCGCGCTGCGGCACCCGCCAAGCGCGCCACCGCCGCGCGCAAGCCCGCCGCCGCGGCCGCCAGCCGCAGCAGCACCGCGCGCCGCAGCAGCGCCGCTTCGGCCGCCACCTCCTCGCGCTCCGAAGCCGCGAAGAAGGGTGCCGCGACCCGCGCGCGCCGCAAGGCCGAAGCCGCCGCCGCTGCCGCTCCCACGCCGGAAGCGGCGCCGGAAAGCAACGAGGGCGAGAGCAACAGCTGAGCCTTCCCGGCTCCTCACCGAAGGGCGCCGCGTTCGTGCGGCGCCCTTCTTTCTTTCGGACCGTACCGTGATCGCCATCCAGCCCATCCCGCCGGCGGAGCGCGCGGCGCTCGTGCCGCTGCTGGACGCCTACATGGCGGAGATGCGCCCGGTGCTGGCCGGCCATCGCGGCGCCAGCGGTGCCGAGGCTGCCGCGTTGCTGGCCGCCGATCCGCGCGCGGAGGTGCTGCTGGCGCGGCGGGACGGGGTCGCGGCGGGCTTCGCCGTGTTCTTCGACCTGCCCGAGATCGTCTTTGCCCGCCGCTGCGGCGCGCTGGACGATCTCTTCGTGCACCCCGCCTCGCGCGGCCAGGGCGTCGCGCGCGCCCTGCTGGCGGCGCTGACGGAGGAAGGACGCGCGCGGCACTGGAGCCACCTGCGCTGGATCGTGCCGGAAGGCGACGCCGCCGCGATCACCCTTTACGAGCGCATGGCGCAGCGCGCGCCCTGGCGCTCCTACGTGCTGCGGCTGGACCCCGACGCGTCGCTCTGACCGGTCCGCAGCGCCTCAGCCGAAGGTGGCGAGCAGGTCATCGCGCTGCGCCGGCGTCAGTTCCCGCGCCGGCAGGCCGCGCAGCATCAGCGCCAGCCGCGCCGCTTCTTCCAGCTCCTCGGCGGCGTTCACCGCGTCGAGCAGGGTCTTGCCCGACACCACCGGCCCGTGATTGGCCAGCAGCAGCGCCCGTGCTTCCCGCGCCGCCGCGTGCACCGCGGGTTCCATCGCCGCGTCGCCCGGGCGGTAATAGGGGATCACCGGCAGGTGCCGTCCGACGCGCATGACGAAATAGGGCGTCAGCGGCGGGATCGGCGCGTCCTCGCCCGGTTGGGCCAGGCAGGCGACCGCGGTGGCGTGGGTGGAATGCAGGTGCACCACGGCGCCCGCCTCGGGACGCGCCCGCAGCACGGCGCGGTGCAGGAACACCTCCTTGGAGGGTGCGTCGCCGCCGACATGCCGCCATTCCGCGTCCAGCCGACTGAGCCGCGCCGGGTCGAGCCGGCCGAGCGAGGAATTGGTCGGCGTCATCAGCACGCCGTCCTCCAGCCGCACCGAGATGTTGCCGGCCGAGCCCACGGAATAGCCGCGCGCGAAGAGGCTGGCTGCCAGCTCGCAGAGCAGCGTGCGGAGCTCGGGCTCGCTCACGCCACCTCTCCCTCGAAGGCGGTCAGGAAGAGGTCGCGCCCGCCGAAATTGCCGGATTTCAGCGCGAGGTGCAGCCCGCTCTCCGTGGCGGTCCAGGGCACGCCCGCGGCGATCTCCGGCCCGATGCGCAGGCTGCGCACGCCCAGCCGCCCCACGGCGGCGCCGGAGGTTTCGCCCCCCGCCACCATCAGCCGGCCGACGCCGCGCGCCACCAGCCCCGCCGCCACTTCCGCCAGCGCGGCTTCCACCAACGCGCCGGCAGCCTCGCGCCCGATGCGCGCCTGCAGGGCGCGCACACGGTCGGGCGGGGCGGAGGCCGCGATCACCACCGGGCGCTCCGCCGAAAGGCGGCCTTCCACCCAATCCAGCGCCTGTTGCGCCAGGGCCGCGGCATCGGGCGTGGCGAGCGGGTCCAGCTCCAGCACCGGCACATGGTCGCGCGCCACGCCGATCTGCGCCAGCGTGGCGCGGGAGCAGGAGCCCGCCAGCACGGCGCAGGAACCGTGCGGGGCGGGCAGGGCGGCGGCGTCGCGGCGCTCCGGCAGCAGGCCGGCGGCGCGGAAGTTGTGCGGCAGCCCCATCGCCACGCCGGACCCGCCGGTGACCAGCGGGTGCGCCGCGGCAGCCTCGCCGATCGCCAGCAGGTGCTCCTCGGTCAGGGCATCGAGGATGGCGAAGCGGCGGCCGCTCTCGGCCAGGCGGGTCATCTCGCGCCGGATGGCGGCGGCACCTGCCTGCACGGTGTTGAAGGGCACCAGCCCCACCGAGCCTTCCACCTGCGCCGACAGCACCCGCAGGAGGTTGGGGTCGCGCATCGGCGTCAGCGGGTGGTCCTGCATCCCGCTCTCGCTGAGCAGCGCGGCGCCGACGAAGAGGTGGCCCTGGTAGACCGTGCGCCCATTGGCGGGAAAGGCGGGGCAGGCGAGGGCGAAGCCGGATTGCAGCCGTCGCAGCAGCGCTTCCGCCACCGGGCCGATATTGCCCGCCGCCGTGCTGTCGAAGGTGGAGCAGTATTTGAAGAAGATCTGCCGCGCCCCGCCCGCCAGCAGCGCGTCGCAGGCGGCGAGGGAGAGCGACACCGCTTCCGACGCGGGAACCGTGCGCGACTTCAGCGCCACCACCACCGCGTCCGCCTCGGGTAGGGGCCCGTCGGGGACGCCGATCACCTGCACCGTGCGCATCCCGTACCGCACCAGCGTGGCGGCGAGGTCGGTGGCGCCGGTGAAATCGTCGGCGATGCAGCCCAGCAGCATGGGGCGGTTCCTTTTTGTCAGTCCCCGGTTGGCGGCAGCGCCAGCAGGTCGAGGTGGCCGATCGTGGCGCGCAGCCGCCCGCGCCTCGCCTGGAGCTGCCGCTCCGTACCCCAGCCGAGGATGGGCCGGAAACGATGCGGCGTCGCCAGCGCCGCTGCCGCGGCATGTCCGGCCACCAGCTGCGCCAGCAGCGCCGGTTCCGCCGCGCCGAGCCGCCAGGGCGAGCGCGCGGTGTGCACGGCGAAGCCGCGCGCCGCGAAGGCCCGCGCCGCCGCGTGCCCCGCCGCGGCACCCAGGGCGGGTCCCACGAAGCCCTTGTCGCGCACCTGATCGCGGCGGAAGCCCTGCGCCACCATCGCGTCGCGCCGGTCCGGCGGCCAGAAGCGGTCGCGCCCGTCCACGCTCAACGCGGCGTAGAAGGGCACCGCCAGCACGTCGGCAAAATCTTCCAGCCAGTCCTGCGACACCAGGTCCAGCAGCGCGGAGCACACCACCGCATCCGCCTCGCGGTCCGGCAGCCAGTCCGGCGTGTCGGCCAGGTCGGCGATCAGCCCTTCCACCCGCCAGGCGCCCATCGGGGCGTGCACCAGCAGCACGCGCTTGCTGGGGGCGCTGATGCGGAAGCCGACCTGCAGCACGCGGCCGGCGATGGTGTCGAAGGCGCGCTCGATCAGGGAGGCATCGGCATCCACCAGCGTCCAGGCCTGCGGCCCGCGGATGCGCGGCGCCAGCCAGCGGAACAGGCTGCCGGTGCCGGCGCCGAGGTCAATCAGCTTCGGCCGCGGCGGCAGCAGCGACACCAGCGCCGCGGCCAGGGCGCCGTCGCGCGCGCGGGCATCGGCCGGCTCGCGCAGGTCCAGCCAGTCCGGGCTGAAAGTCTCAACCACGTGCGGCCTCCAGCTCGGCGGCGAAGGCGACGGCGCGGTCTTCCCAGCGCGGCAGCGCCTGCCCGGCGCGCCAGGAAGCGGCGGCCATGCGGGCGCGCAGCGGCGCGTCGAAGATCACCCGGCGCAGGGCGCGCGACAGGCTGGCGTGGTCGCCCGGCGGCGAGGCCACGCCCGCGCCCTCCGGCATCAGCTCGGCCAGGGCACCGCCCTTGCACAGGGCCAGCGGCAGGCCGCGCGCCATCGCCTCGGCCGCCGCCATGCCGTAGCCTTCCCACCAGGAGGCCAGCGCGAAGATGTCGGCCTTGGCATAGAGCGCCTCCAGCGCCTCGGCCGACACCTCGCCCGCGAAGGAAACGCGGCTGCCGATGCCCAGCTCCTCCGCCAGGGCGAGCAGCGCCTGGGCGTGCACCGGATCGCGCGGCGCGCCGGCCACGGTCAGCATCCAGTCGAGGTCGGTCAGCCGCCCCAAAGCGCGCAGCAGCACGTCGTGCCCCTTGCGCGGCACCAGCACGCCCACCGACAGGATGTGGCAGGGACCGCCGTTCGAACCCGCCGCGCGCGCGGCCGGCTCGGTGCCCGGCTCCACCACGCCGACCCGCGCGGGGTCGGCGCCGAACTCCTCCGGCAGGCGCGAGGCGGTGAGATACGAGGTGGCGACCAGCCGCGCCAGGGCGGGAAACAGCGCGCGCTCCCGCGCCTTGAGCTCGTCGCGCTCGGCCTCGGAGAAGCCGGTTTCCAGCGCGGTGGGATGATGGATCAGCCCGACGGCGCTGCGGCGTTCCAGCTCGGACAGCAGCGGCGCAAAGGCGGGCAGGCCCAGCCCGTCGATCACCAGCGCCTCGTCTTCGGCGCAGCCGTCCAGCGCCGCGCGGGCATCCGCTTCCGCCGCCGCGTCGGGCAGCGGGTGGCGGCCGGAGAGTTCCACGACGCGCACCGCGTGCCCGATCGCGCGCAGCCCTTCCACGATGCGGCGGTCATAGCCGTAGCCGCCACTGACCGAGCCGAAGGGGCCGGGAACCAGCAGGGCCAGCTTCACGCGACCGGGCCCTCGAAGGCGGCCCAGGCCAGCGGGCTTTCGCGCAGCAGCACCTTCAAGCCGGTGACATTGCGCCCGCCCTCGCCCAGCTTGCCGGCGCGCATCGCGTCGCAGAGCAGGCCGTGGATATGGGCGCAGAGGAACTCCGTGGTGGTGTTCTGCCCGACCATTTCCGGCACCTCGTCGAGGTTGCGGTAGTCCATGGCGTCCAGCACGCGCCGCAGCTCCACCCGGGCGGCACCGATATCCACCAGCAGGTTGCTCTCATCGAGCGTCGGCGCGCGGAACTCCGCTTCCACCACGAAGGTGGCGCCGTGGACGCGCTGGGCGGGGCCGAACTCCTCGCCGCGAAAGGAATGGGCCACCATGATGTGGTCGCAAACGGTCAGGCTGAACACGCGGGCACGATCCTCTGTGCGGTTTCTCAGTACAGGATGACGGGGCAGAGCGGCGCGGCTTCGCCCGGGGGGGTGTCCAGCAGCCGCGGCAGCGCCTCGGGCAGGTGCGGAAAGGCGACCACGGGGCCGCAGAGCGCGTCCAGCGCCGGCTCGCGCAGCAGTTCCAGCGCCAGGGCCAATCGCTCGGCATGGCTGCGGCGGCCGCGCATCGCGGGGGCGACCTGGCCGACCTGGGTCGCCACCAGCTGCAGCCGCCGGGAATGGAAGGCTTCGCCCAGCGGCAGCGACACGGCGCGGTCGCCGAACCAGGAGGCTTCCAGCACCCGCGCCTCGTTGGCGGCGCAGCGCAACGCGAGCTGCAAGCCTTCGGCGCTGCCGCTGGCATGCACCACCAGCTCGCGATCTGCCGGCGCCCCCGAGGGCAGTGCGAAGCGCAGCCCCAGCCGCTCGGCCACGGCGCGGCGGCCGGGATCGGCGTCCACCAGCACGAGGTCCGGGGCGGGGAAGCGCGACAGCAGCCAGGCGCAGAGCAGCCCGACCACCCCGGCGCCGATCACCAGCACGCGCTCGCCCGGCAGTGGCCGCGCGTCCCAGACGATGTTGAGCGCGGTTTCCATGTTGGCGGCCAGCACCGCGCGGGTGTCCGGCACCGCGTCGGGCACCGGCACGCACATCGCCGCCGGTGCCAGGAAGCGGTCCTGGTGCGGGTGCAGGCAGAAGGCCCGCCGGCCCAGCAGCGCTTCCGGCCCCGCTTCCACGAGGCCCACCGCGGCGTAGCCGTACTTCACCGGGAAAGGGAAATGGCCGCCCATCAGCGGCGCCGCCATCACGGCCCACTGCGATTCCGGCACGCGGCCCGCCAGCACCAGCCGTTCCGTGCCGCGCGACACGCCGCTGGCCAGGGCGCGCACCAGCACCTGGTCGGGACCCGGCGCGGGCAGTGCCTCCTCGCGCAGCTCGGCACGGCCGGGCGCCACACACCAGAGCGCACGCGCCGTCACGCGCAGTTCCCGGGGCGGGCGCGGCGCAGCGGGATGTCGAACAGCACGTCGTCGCCCAGCGGATGCACGGTCCAGCCGAAGCGCATGCCGTCGGCGATGCACATGGCTTCCGGCAAAACAAAGGCGGGCCGGCCAGAGCCCAGGATCACCGGCGCCACGGTCAGGTGCAGCCGGTCCAGCAGCCCGGCGGCCAGGAAGCGCGACACGGTGACGCCGCCGCCCTCCACGAAAACGCGGCGCAACCCGCGTGCCGCCAGCGCCCGCAGCAGCGCCGGCAACGACACGCCGCCGGCGTCGCGCGGCAGGCGCAGCACCTCCGCCGTGCCGTGCTGCTCGGCACCGGGCGCATCGGCCGCGCAGCAGAGCAGCGTCGGCGGGCCGCCGCAGAAGACGCGGTGATGCGCGGGCAGGCGCCGCTCGGGGTCCAGCACCACGCGCACGGGGTCGGGGCCGCGGGCTTCGCGCGTGGTCAGCCGCGGGTCGTCGGCGGCCACCGTGCCGGCGCCCACCAGCACCGCGTCGAACAGCGCGCGCAGCCGATGCGTGTGCCGGATGTCGCCCTGGCCACCGATCCACTGGCTGTGGCCGCCCGCGGTGGCGATGCGCCCATCGAGGGTTTGCGCCAGCCGCCCCAGCACGAGGCAGCCATCCTCCCCTTCGGGTGCGGCGAGCAGCGGCGCGAACAAGGCGTCCAGCGCGGGATCGAGCCGCGCCGGCGCCGCCCCGTCATGGCGTGCCCGCAGCAGCGCGTCCCAGCCATCCTCGTCCAGCATGGCGATAGTCTATGCCGCACGGATCGGTGATGCGCCATCCTGGCGTAGCGCTGGGTGGCCCGCAGGGGGCTCTGCCCCCTGCACCCCAGGCAAAGGCGCAGCCTGTGTCTACGACGGGGACCTCGTAGGTCCCCGGACCCCGCCGTGAGTTGGCGCTGGTGGACAGGGTGTCACTTCGCGGCAGCTACGCCCGCGAAGTGACACCCTGTCCACCAGCGCCACACTTTCACAAACGGAAGGTCCAGGAAACTCAGTCTCCCGGCGGGGGAGCGCGAGGGGGCAGAGCCCCTTCGTGGGCCACCCGGCTCCCCGCCCGGATCAGGCCCGCGCCGTCAGCGTCAGGGCGGGCGTCAGGCGCGGGCTGCGGCGCAGGCCGGCGCTGCCATAGGTGGTGGGCTGGGCGCGGGGCAGGGCGGCGGTGGCGATGGTCTCGATCACGCGGGACTGCAGGGTGATGGCGCGTTCCAGCAGGCGGCGGTTCTCGGCCGAGAGTTCCCGCAGGTGCGTGGACAGCGCCTCGGCGCGGCTGCGTTCCGGTCCTGCGGCGCGGGCGCCGGTGCGGGTGGCGGCGGTGAAGGCGGCGGCAAAGGCGTCCGAGGCGCGGATCTTGGCATCCGCCAGCTGCGTGGCGCGCAGCAGGTCGAGCCGCGACAGCGCCTCGTTCTCCGCGCCCAGCGCCTCGGCCAGCTGGGTGCCGGCCTGGATCAGCGACTGCATCATCATGAGCTAGTTTCCGTTCCCGATGGTTGATGCGGCGTTGCCGCCGGAGGGATCCGATGGGGCCGCGGCGGAGGCGCCGCCCTGCATCCGCAGCATCTCGCGCAGCACGGCGTCGGCCAGGCCGATGCCGCCGCGCCGCGACCAGCTCTCGGCATAGGCGTCCACCAGCATGGGCTGCCATTGCGCCTCGGCATTGCCGCCGCCGAAGGCACCGCGGTCGGCGTGCAGCGTGCCGAAGGCCGGCTGCAGCAGCGCGCCCAGGGCCTGCGCCTCGAAGCGGCGCGCGGCCTCGCGCATCGCGGGCAGGGTGGTGGGATGGCCCAGCGGGCCGGGAGCGGAGGCGGCCGTCGGGGCCGTGGACAGGGCGGGCATCAGCGCACCTCCAGCTCGGCCTGCAGGGCGCCGGCGGCCTTCACCGACTGCAGGATGGTGATCATGTCGCGCGGCCCGACGCCCAGCGCGTTCAAACCGCGCACGAGGTCCTGCAGCGTCACGCTCTGCGGCAGGATGCCGAGGCGGCGCCCGTTCTGGTCGTCCACCTCGATGCCCGTGCGCGGCACCACCGCCGTTTGTCCGCCGGACAGCGGCCCGGGCTGGCTGACCTGCGGCGTTTCGGTGATGCGGATGGTCAGGTTGCCCTGGGCGATGGCCACGGTGGAGACCCGCACCTCCGCGCCCATGACGATGGTGCCCGAGGCTTCCTCGATCACCACCCGCGCGGCCTGGTCGGGCACGACGCGCAGCTGCTCGATCTCGTTCAGCAGGGCGGCGATGTCGCGCCCGCCGGTCAGCAGCACCACCGTGCGCGGGTCGGTGGCGGTGGCGATGCCGCCGGTGCGCGCGTTGATCGCCGCGGCGATGCGGTGGGCGGTGGTCAGGTCGGGGTTGCGCAGGCTAAGCCGCACCCGGTCGCGGCCGGCCAGCTCGAAGGGCACCTCGCGCTCCACCACCGCGCCGTTGGCGATCCGGCCGGAGGTCGGCACGCCCCGCTGCACCGAGGCCGCGGCGCCGCGCGCCCCGATCGCCCCCGTGGCCACCGCGCCCTGGGCCACGGCGTAGACCTCGCTGTCGGCGCCCAGCAGCGGCGTCACCAGCAGCGTGCCGCCGGTGAGGTTGGTGCTGTCGCCCAGCGCCGAGACGGCGAGGTCGATGCGCGAGCCCGGCCGGGCAAAGGCCGGCAGGTTGGCGGTGACCATCACCGCGGCGACGTTGCGGGTGTCGAGCTGGCGCTCGTTGTCGCGGGTGTTGACGCCCAGCCGTTCCAGCATGCCCACCAGGGATTGCCGGGTGAACACGGCCGAGCGCAGGCGGTCCCCCGTGCCGGGCAGCCCCACCACCAGCCCGTAGCCAACCAGCTGGTTGTCGCGCACCCCCTCGACGTCGGCGATGTCCTTGATCCGGATCTGCGCCGCGGCGGGCAGGGCCAGCGCCAGGGGCAGCAGCAGATACAGCAGCAGGACGCCGAGGAAGCGGCGCGCGGCCCGGGCCGGTGCGGAACGGCGGGAGGGGCGGCCATGCGCGACCCGGCGGGCCGCAGGCTGCGCCTTCGTGCTTCGGAAACCGGATCGCGTCAGCATGGGCATCATCTCGCCCGTGGCAGCGCAACCGCCGTGCCAGCGCTTTCCGGGGGAGGGGTCGGCAGGAACTGCCGGATGGGCGGCGGAAGCCGCCGGCCATCCGGCAAAGGAGAACAGGAACCCATGCAGCGCGTCGGCGACATCCGCCCCGCCTTTTCCGGCGTTCCCAGCCGCCGCCCCGGCGCGAGCGGCGGCTTCCGCCTGCCCGGCGGCACGGAGGAAACGGGCAGCAGCGCCACGGTGACGGCCGCTTCCCCGCTGGGACTGCTGGCGGTCCAGGAAGAACCGGACGACCCGCGCGCCCGGAACCGGCGCGCCGCCCGCCGGGCCACGGCGCTGCTGGACGAACTGGCCGGGCTGCAGGCGGAGATGCTGGGCGGCCGCCCGGACCCGGCGCGGCTGGAACGCCTGGCAGCCCTGGCGGAAGGGGAAGGCGCCATCGATCCGGCCCTGGCCGAGGTGCTGGAGGGGGTGGCGCTGCGCGCCCGGATCGAGGCGGCGCGTTACAAGTAAGACACAGTGTGGCCGATAAGACTGTTGTAACCCGATCGTCTCACCTGCCCTCTTGGCTTGGCAGCCATGCGCCCTGTATGAGGCTCACGATTTCGTGGACCGGGAATGCCGCCGGGATCCAGGATGTCGAGGGGATGCGCGCGATGCTGATGACGCTACCGCCGGACTACCGCCCGTCCGATGTCGAGTCCTTCATGAACAGCCAGCAGCAGCAGTACTTCCGCGCGAAGCTGCTGCGCTGGCGCCAGGACCTGGTGCGGGAAGCGGGCGAAACGCTCGTTTCTATGGGCCAGGGCGGCATCGTCGAGGCGGACCTCACCGACCGCGCCAGCGTGGAAACCGACCGGGCGCTGGAACTGCGCACCCGCGACCGCGCCCGCAAGCTGATCTCCAAGATCGACCAGGCGCTGGAGCGGATCGAGAACGGCACCTACGGCTATTGCGAGGAAACCGGCGAGCCGATCGGCCTCCGTCGTCTGGAAGCCCGACCCATCGCCACGCTGAGCATCGAGGCGCAGGAGCGCCACGAACGCATGGAACGCGTCCACCGCGACGACTGAGCGCGCCGGGCCGGGCAGGTGCCCGGCCCCCGTCACGCCGTCAGCAACCGCGCATCGGCCTCCACCCCATCGCTGCCCGGGAACGCGGCGGCGATGGCGCGTGGGGGCAGTTTCAGGTGATTGGCCAGCAGTCCCTTGGCCAAGGACCGCAGGTCCGTGGTGGGTTGCAGGTCGCGGTTCTCGAACAGGTTGTCCGGGCTCAGTCCCGGCCAGTTGCCTGCAACGCGCCCGCCCGCTACCGCGCCGCCCGCCACGAAAGCCACGCTCGCCGTGCCATGGTCGGTGCCATTGGACCCGTTGGCCCGCACCGTGCGGCCGAACTCAGTCATCACCAGCACCGCCGTATGCTTCCAGGCGGGCCCGAGCTGCGACTGCAGCGCTGCCAATCCGCCATCCAGCTGCGTCAAGGGCCCATTCAGCCGCCCCATCTGCGAGTCGTGCGTGTCCCAGCCGCCGATTTCCAGCGCTGCCACGCGCGGGCCGTTCGGCGCGGCCAGCATCCGTCCCGCTGCCTCCGCCAGTTCGATGAAGCCCGAACGGCGCTGCTGCGACTCGCCCAGGATGTCGGAACTCATGCCGCGCGCCCGCATCCCCTCGGCCATGGCCGGGCCGAGCACGGGGTCCTCATGATTGAGGTCCATCAACCGGGCGTAAAGGTCCGGGTCTGGCCGGGCCGAGCGCGCCGCGGCGTACATCGCCACCGGCACGGCCCCACGCATCAGCAGCGGCAGGTCGAGGCCCACCACCAGCCCGGTGCGGGCATGCGCCGCGGTTTCCGGGATCGCCGTCAGCGCGCGGTTCAGCCAGCCGGAGTTCAGCCGCTGCTCCGCACCACTTTCCAGCATGTCCTGCGCGTCGAAATGGCTTCGCGAACGGTAAGGTCCCGCCGCCGCGTGGACGATCAGCAACCCGTTCTCACGATAAAGCCGGTGCATGTTGGCCAGCTTCGGATGCAGCCCGAAGCGGCCGCCGAGGTCGAGCAGCCCGCCTTCCTGCCCAGGCTCCGGCAGCGCCAGTGGCCCGCGCAGCTCCAGCCAGTTGGGCTCGCCATAGGCCTGCACCACGGCCAGCCCGTCCATGGCCCCACGCAACAGGACCACCACCAGCCGTGCTTCGCCGGCCACCCCGTCGCCGAAGGCCAGTCGCGCGTTGCCTGCCATGGCGAGGGAGGTGAGGCCGAGCAGCAGTCCCCGCCGACCGATCCTGGGAAGGTGTGGCATGCTCATCGCCGCTGGAACTCCGGGCTGCCAAGGATGAGGGTGAGCGCGTCGCGGTTCGATCCGGCCCGCAGCACCGCGTTGCGGGTTTCCGGGCGGGCCAGCGGTCCCAGCACCGTATCGATCACTGCCTTGCTGTCGAGGCGGGAGAACCGCCCCGTCATGCCATGCGCCTGGTCGATGCGCTGCAGCATGCCTTCCGGTGATACCCAGTCTCCGGCGGTGTCGCCCCAGCCATTGGGCTGCGGCGCGATCCAGGGCGGCTGGTTCAGGATCGTGCAGCTGTTCACCCCGAACTCGCCGTAGCCGGCATTGGCGCCCAGCGCGCGCAGGCAGGCCACGACATAATCCTGCGGTGCCCGCACCTTGCTCAAGGGCGCTGCCCAGCTTTCCTCCATGGTCACCAGGGCCCGCGATACCGCACCGAGGTCGCCCCCGGTATCGCGCAGCACGCCTTCCAGCTTCGCAACTGCCGACCGCGGAGGATCGTCCGCGACGAAGTGGCGTGCCAGCTTGATCGCCAGATGCCGGTGGGTTGCCGGATGATCGGCCAGCCAGCGCAAGCACTCGTCCAGGGAAGCTTCACCCGGCCCGAAGGTCTTGCCCAGGATCGTGCGGGAGCCAGGCTCGTGCTGATTGGGGCGGAACACCACCCCCATCGGGTCCCTGTTGATCTCGGTGCCGAGCCCGGTCAGCAGGCGCGCGAACTCGGTCACATCGGCCTGGGTATAGTTTGCCGCAGTGGAGAGCGTGTGCAGCTCCATCACCTCGCGCGCCAAGTTCTCGTTCAGGCCCCGCTTGGTTCTGAGACCCATGGAACTGTTGGGCCCAACAGAGGTATTCTGGTTCAGGTAATGGATCATTGCGGGGTGGCGCGTCACTGCCACCACCATGTCGCCGAAGCGGCCAGTGAGATGCGGGCGGATCGCCTCCCGCTGGAAGGCGCCGGCGAAGACGCCGGTCTGGGACTCCCGCCGACTGATCGTGAAATGGTTGAGCCAGAAGCTGACCAGCCGCTCTCGAAAGGGTTGCCCAGTGGTGATCAGCCGGCCCATCCAGGCCTTCCGCTCGGAGCCGAAGACCTGCAGGCTGTTCATGCTGCTTTGTTGCGCCGGCTGTGGCCGTCCCGCCATGTCGCCGCCCATTGCGTTGCCGGGGGGAGTGCCCATCCCGCCGCCAGCCATCCCGTTCCCGGCCATGCTGCCGGCCGACATGATGTCCGGAGCCGCGCTGCCGCCTGCTATGCCCGGCGCTCCCCTGCCGGCAGCGGCGAGTTGTGCCGCCCGGGTCCGCTCACGGTCTGCCCGCCACACGGCAAAGCCGTCGGCCGAACTCGGCAGATGGTCCCACCCGTCAGGCAAGGGGTAAGGATCATCCGCTGCTGCCAATTGGCCCAGCAGCCAGCCCTGCGGGTCCGTCGGCGGCGGCTGGTCCGGCCGGGGACCGAGCCCGAAGCGTATGGCGGCGGTGAAGCCCTGGCTGTTCATGCTGCACAAGCTAACGCGGCAGCCGGAAGCACGGCATGACAAAATGTCACCACGGCCGGCGCTCAGCCTCCTCGCCCACCCTGTCGGACGCGACGCGGTGAATCGTGCCGGGTGGGCAACGCACCGGCTGGATTTCGTTGCCAATGCGGCATAGAAACCCCGCCGTTCGGGCCCAGTGCCCAGGATTCGTCGAGGAAACCACCGCCTTGTCCGTCACCAGAACGGCTCCGCCCGTCCAGCATCCCGAGAGCGTGCGCCAACTCGGGCAGTCCATCGGCAACACGCGCCTGCTCTATTCGCCCTTCGGCACGATGCCCGACTTCACCCGTTTCCGTCAGGCCTGGGGCATTTCCAGCCCGCCGGATATCCGTGTCCACAATGGCCGTCAGAAGGTGCTCGCGACGCTGCGGGACGGGACGCCCTTCATCGTGTGCCAGGTGGCCGGCACCGGCCAGCATGTCACCGACGCCAAGGCGCAGCTGACGCCGGCGCAGCTGGCCCAGCGGATCAAGGAGGATGGCCTGCCCGCCTCGTGCCGGGCCCTGAACTTCTGCTCCCTGACCGGCAACGGCGCGGCCTTCGTGGCGTCGCAGCTGCTGCGCAGCCTGCGCGATGCGGGCTATGCCGACCTCGCCATCACGCTGCATGACGGCAGTGGCGGCGCCCAGGCGGTCACGCCCACCCGGGCCCCCACGGGCCACAGCGGAATCAGCAGCTTCGGCGGCGGCCGCCCCGTGCCCGCTTCCTGCCGCGGCCTGAACCTGGGCGGCTGAAACACCCCCTGGCCCGGGCGAGGACCCGGGCCGGGCGCGTTCCGCCGGCCAATCGCTCCCAGGCGGCGTCTTGGCGCTTGCAAAATCGCGCGGGATTGCGCATCTGTCCCCGCGATAAACCAGCAGCAACCCTTTTAGGTCTGGGCGGGCGGCGCGGGGCAGAGCCTCGCCCGGGCCCGCTTTCGCGTATGGAGGCCCACCGTGGCGCGCATCCCGCTCGAGCGTATCCGCAATATCGGCATCACGGCGCATATCGACGCCGGCAAGACCACCACGACCGAGCGGATCCTCTACTACACCGGCAAGTCGCATAAGATCGGTGAGGTCCACGACGGCAACACCACCACCGACTACATGGAGCAGGAGCGCGAGCGGGGGATCACCATTACCTCCGCGGCCGTGACCGCCGTGTGGAAGGACTACCGCATCAACGTCATCGACACGCCCGGCCACATCGACTTCAACATCGAGGTGAACCGTTCGCTGCGCGTCCTCGACGGCGCGGTGTTCATCATCGAGGGCGTGGCCGGCGTGCAGCCGCAGAGCGAGACCAACTGGCGCCTCGCCGACCGCTACAACGTTCCCCGCATCATCTTCATCAACAAGCTCGACCGCACCGGCGCCGACTTCTACCGCGCGGCCGCCACGCTGACGGAGAAGCTGGGCATCAACTGGGTGGCCCTGCAGCTGCCCATCGGCATCGAGGACACCCTCAAGGGCGTCGTCGACCTGGTTGAGATGAAGGCGCTGATCTGGGAAGGCGACGAACTCGGCGCCCAGTACCACGAGGCCCCGATCCCCGACGACCTGAAGGACAAGGCCGCCGAATACCGCCAGATCCTGCTCGACGCCGTGCTGGGCGCCGACGACGCGGCGATGGAGGAATACTTCGACAAGGGCGACGTGTCGGTCGAGACGCTGAAGCGCGCCATCAAGAAGGGCACCATCACCGGCGAGTTCCGCCCGGTCTTCTGCGGCTCCGCTTTCAAGAACAAGGGCGTGCAGCCGCTGCTGGACGGCGTGGTGGACTACCTGCCGGCGCCGACGGACATCGCTGGCATCAAGGTCGCCGCCGAGGAGGGTGAGGAGGAGGACGCGGAGCGCCGCATCATCCCCGCCAAGGAAGACGCGCCCTTCGCCGGCCTAGCCTTCAAGATCATCAACGACAAGTACGGCAACCTGACCTTCGTGCGCGTCTACTCGGGCGTGCTGCGGTCCGGCGACCAGGTCATGAACACGACCAAGGGTCACAAGGAACGCGTCGGCCGCATGTTCCAGATGCACGCGGACAAGCGCGAAGAGATCAAGGAAGTCTTCGCCGGCGACATCGCCGCCTTCGTGGGCCTGAAGGACACCGGTACCGGTGATACCCTGGCTTCGCAGGAAGACCCGGTGGTGCTGGAGCGCATGGCCTTCCCGGTGCCGGTGATCGACATCTCCGTCGAGCCGAAGACCAAGGAAGGCGTCGAGAAGATGACGCTCGGCCTGCAGAAGCTGGCGGGGGAGGACCCCAGCCTGCGCCTGAAGACCGACCAGGAAACCGGCCAGACCATCCTGTCCGGGATGGGCGAGCTGCACCTGGAGATCATCATCGACCGCCTCCGCCGCGAATACGGCGTGGACGCCAACATCGGCGCGCCGCAGGTGGCCTACCGCGAGACGATCACCAAGTCCCACACCGAAACCTACACCCACAAGAAGCAGTCGGGCGGTTCGGGCCAGTTCGCCGAGGTGAAGATCACCTTCGAGCCGCTGGAGCGGAACACGGGCATCGAGTTCGTGAACGCCGTGGTCGGCGGCGCGATCCCGAAGGAATACATCCCGGCGGTCGACAAGGGCATCAAGGTCCAGGCCGACACCGGCGTGCTGGCCGGCTTCCCCACGGTGGACTTCAAGTTCTCCCTGGTGGACGGCAAGTACCACGACGTGGACTCGTCCGCGCTCGCCTTCGAGATCGCCGGCAAGGCCTGCTTCCGCGAAGGCATGAAGAAGGCCGGCCCGGTGATCCTGGAGCCGATCATGGACGTGGAGGTGACCACGCCGCAGGACCACGTCGGTGACGTGGTGGGCGACCTGAACCGTCGCCGCGGCGTGATCCAGAACCAGGACATGGCCGGAACCTCGGTGATCGTGCGCGCCCATGTGCCGCTGAAGGAGATGTTCGGCTACATCTCCAACCTGCGCGGCATGACCAAGGGCCGTGCCTCCTTCTCCATGCAGTTCCACCACTACGATCCCGTGCCGCGCAACGTGGCGGACGAGATCATGAAGGCCAGCGCGTAAGCACTGGGCTGCCGGTCCCGGTCCTCATGGCCGGGGTCGTGGAAAATCGGCGGGGCGGGCTGGATTCACCGGCCCGCCCCGTTCTCGTTCGGGGGAGAAAGGTCGGGGGAAGGAATTCCCCCGAGCCCCCATCTTCTTTTCGGGAGTTGGTGCCGGGCCGAGAATTTCGGCCCGTTGCTGGGCGGGCGTGACGCCTCGGTCCGCAGGCTGCTCCAGTCCGGTGCCTCGGATCGCGGACCCGAGGGTGCACCGGGCCCGCCAGGAACCAACCCACGAAGAAAGATGATGGAGAGGGGTGCGGGGAGAGTAAGAATTCCTTCTTCCTTTCCCCGGCCGCGTCTCAGTCCGCGGTGATCCCGGCCGCCCGGATCACCCCCGTCCAGCGCGCCTTCTCCGCCGCCAGCAGCGCGGCGAAAGCCTCCGGCGGCCCGGCGGCGGGCACGAGATCCTGGTTGCGCAGCAGCTGCTCCACCGCCGGGTCACGCAGCATCAGCGCCATCTCCTCGTTCAGGCGACGGATCACCGCGGGCGGCGTGCGGGCCGGGGCCAGCAGCCCGTACCAGACATCCATCTCCAGCCCGGGAAAGCCCGCCTCGGCCAGGGTGGGCACGTCGGGCGCGGTGCCGGCGCGGGCGCCGCTGGCCACCGCCAGCATGCGCAGCCGCCCGTCCCGGCGCAGCGGCACCGCCGAGTTCACCGGCACCACCATGGCTGTCACCGTGCCGGCCGCGAGGTCCTGCAGCGCCCCCGCCGAGCCGCGGTACGGCACGTGGGTCAGCTGGATCTTGGCCGACTGGGTGAACAGCGCCATGGCCAGGTGCTGCGGCGAGCCGTTGCCGATGGAGGCGTAGTCGATCTTGCCCGGCTGCGCCTTGGCCCGTTCCACGAACTCCGCGACGGTGCTCACCCCCAGGGCCGGATGCACGCACAGCGCCATCGCCCCGGTGGCGAGGTTGGCCACCGGCGCGAAATCCGCGATCGGGTCGTAGGGGTTGCCCGGCACCAAGCTGGGCGCGGTAACGAAGGTGGTGGTGGTGACCAGCAGCGTGTGGCCGTCCGGCTGCGCCCGCGCCACCGCCTGGGTGGCGATGGTGCCGCTGCCGCCCACCCGGTTCTCCACCGCCGCCACGGCGCCGATCCGCTTGCGCAGGTGCTCGGAGATCAGCCGCCCCAACACGTCGATGGTGGTGCCGGGCGAGAAGGGCACCATCAGGGAGAAGGGCCGTTCGCCCAACGGGTCGGCGCCCTGCGCGGCGGCACTCCGCGGCGCCGCGGCGAGCAGCGCGCCGGCCAGGGCGCCGCCCAGCGTGGCGCGTCGGCGCAGAACCGGGTGGCCTGACCCATCCCGGTGCTGCGGCGTGCGCGGCGGCCGTTCCGGGCTGTGCGGCGCGCCGGCAGCCGGCTCAGCGAAAGGCGGGGTGTTCATGCGCGTCCACCAGCACGAAGGCCACGCGGCAGGGCTCGGTGCCGCGGTTCACCCAGGCATGGTTGGTGCCCTGCTGGATCAGCACGTCGCCGGCCTTCAGGTGCACCTCGGAGTCATCGAGCAGCATGTCGATCTCGCCGCTCAGCACGAGGGCGTAGTCCACGCTCTTGGTGCGGTGCATGAAGGGGTGGCGCGCCGTGTCGCCGGCCAGGCCGCTGCCGCTCAGCCCCATCTCCTGCACCATGCGGTCGCGGTCCAGCGATGCGTCGTCGGCCGGGGCGGGGGGGAAATCCACCACGCGCAGGATGGTGCCCGCCGGCGGCGGCGCGGTGCCGATCTCGCGGTCGGCCTTGTCGTCCGTGCCGGAGATGTCGGCCGGGCCCGTGTCGGTGACCCAGAGCAGGGAGGACACGAAGCCGCCCACCGCCCGCACCTTGACATTGGGCGCCGGCCCGTCCGTCAGCACCACTGCCTTGCCCGCCGGGTCGTGCCCGGTGACCACGCGCCTGATCGCCCCTGCCATGAACGCTGTCTCTCCCCCTGGTGGCTCTTCTGCGTGGCCGGACGGGAGCTTGCCGCGGGGAAGCCGGGTGCGTCAAAGCGGCCCCGGAATTTGGCACCGAGCCTGCGCGCTGACCTGATGCAATGAGGTAAGCCGGGGGGAAGTATCCCCCCGGACCCCCCTCTATTTTCGGGAGTTTTCGGGTGCGCCCGTGGCCGCCGGTGTTCTTCAACTCCTGAAAGAAGGAGGGGGACCGGGGGAGTTCACTCCCCCGGCCTTCCCTGCCGCATCAGGTCAGAGCATCGGGCGCGCCGTCGAGCCGCAGGCCGAGCCCTTCGTACAACCCGCGCAGCCGCCGCTCATAGGCTTCGGCGCTGAACAGCGCGGCCTGCCGAGGCCCGGCCTCGGACAGGTAGCCGCGCAGCTCCGCATCCGAATCCAGGGCGCGGATGCCCTCCACCATGGCACGCACGTCGTAGGGATTCACCTTCACCGCGGCCTCGCCCACCACCTCCGGCAGGGAGGCGGTGTTGGAGGTGAGCACGGGCGTCCCCAGGCTCATCGCCTCCAGCGCCGGCAGGCCGAAGCCCTCGTAGAGGGAGGGAAAGAGCACCGCTTTGGCACCGCGGATCAGGCTGACCAGCAGCCGGAAGGGCGCGTAGTCCACCAGGATCACCTGCTCGCGCAGCTTGCGCTGCACCATGGACACCGGATCGCGGCCATTGGGCTCGCGGTTGTTGGGCAGCACCCAGCGCAGGTGGTCCTCGTAGAGCAGGCGCAGCTCCTCCTCGCTCTTCCAGGCCTGCTTGCCCGCGATCACCAGCGGCAGGGAGGAGCCGGCGGACAGGTGCGCCTCGATCAGCCGGCCGACATTCTTCTTGGGCTCGATGGCGCCGAAGAACAGGAAGTAGCCCTTCCAGGGCAGGCCGAAGGAGCCCATCACCTCGTCCCGCGCCTCGTTCTCCGGCTTCTCCGCCAGGCGGCGCGGGATTTCCACGGACTGGTAGGTGTTGGTGACCCGCTCGGGCGGGCAGCCCAGCAGGCTGATGATGTCGCGCCGCGACGCCTCGCTGACCGTGACGATGTGGTCGGCACCCTTGGCCAGCATGCGGTTCAGCCGCAGGTAGCGGCGCTTGTGGTCCAGCGTGGTGAAGGGCAGGCGCAGCGGCACCAGGTCGTGCAGCGTGTAGATGTTGCGCACCCCCGGCATGCGCAGCGGCACCGGGTAGGTCCAGTGCATCAGGTCCGGCGCCTCGGGCATCCGCACCTTCAGCAGCGTCTTGTGCAGCTTGAAGTGGTTGGCCGCGAGAGCGAAGACCTCCTCCACGTTCCACAGCGCATCGGCATGCGGCAGCCGCGCCTCGAAGGTGGTGGTGATGACGTTGCCGGTCATGGGGATGGTGTGCGCCCGGTGCGTCAGCCCCGGCAGCAGCAGCCGCCGCAGCGTGCGCAGCAGCCGGGTCAGCGGTGGCGGCGCGCCGGCGCGGCCGTCGAAGAAGGCGATCTCGCGGATCATCGGGTCCTTGGACGGCGCCGCCCGGCTGCCGTAGAGCACCTCCGTCCGCGCCCCCAGCGTGCCCAGCCGGAAGCTGAGGTTGCGGGCATAGGTCGCCACCCCTGTTCCCTGTTCCAGACCGAGGTTCATGCCGTCGATGACGATGCGTGGGGCCATGCGGCGGCTATAGGGCGGATGCCCCGGCGCGGAAACGGGCGGGATGGCGGCCGCATGCTGACGGTGGCCGCGCTCCGGCGCCCGGCCGGGCCGCGCGCTTCCACCGTCCCGCGGCCCGGCCGTTCCCGTGGCCCCCGGGGCGCCGCTTGACGCGCGCCCGCCGCCGTGGTGCGGCAGCCCTGCCATGCCCGATGCCGCCGAACTGCTCGCCCGTGCCGATGCCGCCCGCGATGCGCGGGACTGGGCGGTCGCTGCCGCCCACTACGCCGACTACCTGCGGGAACGCCCGGATGACCGCGGCGCCATCGTGCAGCGCGGCCACATGGTCAAGGAGGCCGGCGACCCCGGCGCTGCCCTGGCGCTCTATGCCCAGGCCGAGGCGATGCAGCCCGAGGACCCCGACATCCACCTGCAATCCGGCCACGCGCTGAAGCTGCTGGGCCGCCTGCCGGAAGCCCTGGCCGCCTATGCCCGTGCCGCCCGGCTCGACCCGGAAGCCGAGGACCCCTGGCGCGAATGGGCCACCCTTTCCACC
The DNA here is from genome assembly GCF_047690175.1 of Roseomonas sp. BN140053. Classification (NCBI taxonomy): domain Bacteria; kingdom Pseudomonadati; phylum Pseudomonadota; class Alphaproteobacteria; order Acetobacterales; family Roseomonadaceae; genus Roseomonas; species Roseomonas sp. BN140053. Next base: position 82,510 of record NZ_JBLLEB010000019.1, read on the forward strand.
CGGGTGCCGGCCGGCCCCGCCCGGCGCGTGACGGGCACCGCCCTGGACCTGTCGGACCTGGCGAGCTGGGTGCTGGGCAGGCATCGCGCCCCTTCGGGCATCCAGCGCGTGCAGTACGAGATTGCCGCGGCGCTGCTGGCCGATCCCGCCGCGGGTCCGGTCACGCTCTGCGCCATGCGCCCCGGCGAGGGCGGCTGGCGCGAGATCCCGACCCCGCTGCTGCACCGGCTGCGCCGGCTGGCCGCCACCGGCGCCGATCCTGCCGATCCCGACTGGGCCCAGGCCGTGGCGGTGCTGCATGCCGCCCTGGAGGGCGCACCTGACCTGACGCTCAGTGCCGGCGCGCTGCTGTTCTGCCCGGGCACCGCCTGGGCGCTGCCGCAATACGCCGCCCGCCTCGCCGCCGCACGGGATGCCGGGCTGCGCTACGTGCCGCTGCTGCACGACACCATCCCCATCAGCGTGCCGGAATGGTGCAGCGCCGGCACGGTGGAGGACTACGCCCGCTGGTTTTCCGCCCTGCCGATGCTGGCGGACGGGGTGGTCTGCAACTCCGCCGCCACGGAGGCCGGGCTGCGCGAGGCCGCGGCGCGCTTCCTGCCCGGCCTGCCCCTGCCGCCGACCCGCGTGGTGCGGCTAGACGGGTTGCCGCCTGCCCTGCCGGTGCCGGCCGAGCTGCCCCCGGCGCTGGGCGACGGCCGCCCCTTCGCCCTTTGCGTCGGCACGATCGAGGGGCGCAAGAACCATGCTCTGGTGTTCCAGGCCTGGCTCACGCTGCTGCGCCGCCTGGGCGCGAACTGCCCGCGCCTGGTCTGCGTCGGCCGCCCGGGCTGGCGGGCGGAAGGGGCGCTGAGCCTGCTGGCCGCCTCGCCCGAGCTGGCCGAGCGCGTGCTGATCCTGCACGAGGTGGACGATGCCGCGCTGCGGGCGCTGACGCGGCACTGCCTGTTCTCCATCTGCGCCAGCCACGCCGAGGGCTGGGGCTTGCCGGTCAGCGAGGCCCTGGCGCTGCGCCGCCCCGTGCTGGCCGCCGGCCATTCCGCGCTGATCGAGAGCGGTGCCGGCGGCGCCACCTTCTTCGCCCCCAATTCCGAGCCGGACTTCGTGGAAAAGGCCCTGCTGCTGCTGGCCGACCCCGAAGCGGTCGCGGCCCGCATCGCCCCCAACGGCGGCTGCCGCCCCTGGGCCGCCGTGGCCGCCGAGATGCTGGCCGCCGCCACCGCCCTGGCCGAGGCCGCCCCCGCGCCCGCCCCGCCGGTGCTGCCGCCCGGCCGCCGCGTGCGGCTGGCGCGCCGCGTCCTGCGCCAGCCGGGTGCCGAGGCGGCGCTGGCGGAAAGCCTGCCGCGCGGCGAGGGCTGGGCCACCGCGGCCGCGTCGGGGCGCGACGCCCGGCCCGGCAGCGCGGCGATCCTGGCCCGGGTGCCGGACGGCCCGCTGCGCCTGGTGCTGGAGCTGCAGGCCGCCGAGCCGCCCTGCGACCTGCGGATCTCCGCCTGGCGGGACGGCGCGGAGGAAGCCTCGGCCGAGCTGCTGCTGGACACCGCAGCACCCACCGAAGCGGTGCTGCCGCTTCCCGAAGGCGGCGAAAGGCTGGAGATCACGCTGGACAGCGACAGCGGCGTCACCGTGCTGGCGCTCGGCCTCGCGCGCCTCGCTTCGGTGGAGGACCGCCTGAAGCTGCTGGAAGCCCGCGAACTCCTGGCCGTGCTGCCGCCGGACTGACGCGGCACGCCCGGGAAAGCGCGGGGCGGGGGCTACTTCTCGACGAAGGCCTTCTCGATCACGAACTCGGCGGGCTCGTGCTGGCTGCCTTCGGTGAAGCCGCGGGCTTCCAGCAGGACGCGGGCATCGGCCAGCATTTCCGGGCTGCCGCACAGCATCACCCGGTCGTGCTCCACGCTCATCTCCGGCAGGCCGAGGTCGCGGAACACCTTGCCGGAAGCGATCAGGTCGGTGATGCGGCCCTGGTTGCGGAAGGGCTCGCGCGTCACGGTGGGGTAGTAGAGCAGCTTGTCGCGCAGCATCTCGCCCAGGAACTCGTGTTCCGGCAGTTCTTCGATCAGGTCGCGGCAGGCCAGCTCCGCCACCTCGCGCACGCCGTGGCACAGCACGACCTTGTCGAAGCGGTCATAGGCTTCGGGCTCGCGGATCAGGCTCAGGAAGGGTGCCAGCCCGGTGCCGGTGCTGAGCAGCCACAGGGTCCGGCCGGGCTTGAGGTTGTCCAGCAGCAGCGTGCCCACCGGCTTGCGGCTGACCAGCAGCGTGTCGCCGGGCTGCAGGTGCTGCAGGCGGGAGGTGAGCGGCCCGTCCGGAACCTTGATGCTGAGGAAGTCCAGCTCCTCGTCCCAGGGGGCGGAAGCCACGGAATAGGCCCGCAGCAGCGGCTTCCCGTCCACCGGCAGGCCGATCATCACGAACTGCCCGGCCTGGAAGCGCAGGGCGGGGTCGCGCGTGGTGCGGAAGGAGAACAGCCGGTCCGTCCAGTGATGCACGGACAGCACCGTTTCGTGGAAGAAGGCACCGGAGGTCGCCTTGGGCGGGGCCGGGGCCGTGGGGGCGGAAGAGGTCATGGCGCCCCTGCTATGGGGTGGCCCGCACTGCGGCGCAACATGCACGATGTCGTGGGGAAAATCCTGCTGCGGCCGCCGGGCGCGGGAGAAACCTGCCACCCCGTTGCCGCCGCGGCGGCCAGGGTTCTTCGCCGTCCCCCGCAGGGTGGCGGTGGCGCGAGTTGCCGCCGTGCCGGCCCGGCGCCAGACTCCGCGGCAGCAATGACCGATCCCCAGCCCCCCGCCGCCGACGCGACCCCGCAGGCCCCCGCTGACCCAGCCTCCGGTCCCCCCCTGGGACCGGAAGTGGACCCCACCCCCCGGCCGCTGCCGGCCCGGGTGCCGCATCGCGGCAACAGCGTGACGCTGGAACCCCTGCACGTCCGGCACGCGCCGGAACTGTGGCAGGCGGCGCAGGGCGGCGGCCAGGCGGCCACGGATTCCTGGGCCTATCTCCCCTACGGCCCCTTCGCCGACCAGGCGACGCTGCGCGCCCAGGTCGCGGGCATGGCCGCGCAGCACGACCCCATGGCCTGGGCGGTGCGGCCGCACCGCACGGGCACCGCCGACGGCTGGCTGACGCTGATGGAGATCTTTCCCGCCGACGCCGCGATCGAGCTGGGCAACATCTGGTTCAGCCCGCGCATGCAGCGCTCCCGCGCCGCCACGGAAGCGATGTTCCTGCTGATGCGCCACGCGATGGACGAGCTGGGCTATCGCCGGCTGACCTGGAAGTGCCACGCGCTGAACGCGCTGTCCCGCCGCGCGGCGGAGCGGCTGGGCTTCCGCTACGAGGGCACGCTGCGGCAGGTGAAGGTGGTGAAGGGCCGCGCCCGCGACACCGCCTGGTATTCCATCCTGGCCGAGGAATGGCCGGACCGCCGCGACGCCATCCTGGCTTGGCTCGACGAGGGCAACTGGGACCAGGGCGGCCGTCCCCGCACCTCCCTGGCGCGCTGACCCCCTGCCAAACCGACTCCGCACGGCCAGCGGCGGAGCGATCCGGCGCGATGTGCGGGTGCGGCGAGGCTTGGCGCCAGCGCGCCCGCCCTTTCCCGCAAACGCCACCCGAAGCGAAACCATCATGCTGTTGATCTGGGCCGGCTGGGGAGCTTGCTCTGCGACGCTGGCGTTGCATCCCGCCCCCCCTTGCCGCAGGCTGTTTGCAGTGCAAAGGGGGGGACGGCATGGACGAGCATGAAGTCGGAGCCTTTGTTCCGGGGGAGCGGCTGCGGCGTTCCGGCGCGCTGGACGGACCGCTCCAGGGGCTCACCTTCGCGGTCAAGGACCTGTTCGACGTGGCCGGGGTCGTCACCGGCTACGGCAACCCGGATTGGGCGCGGACCCATGCCCCCGCCACCGCCACGGCACCCGCCGTGCAGGCGCTGCTGGACGCCGGGGCGACGCTGGCCGGCAAGACGGTCACGGTGGAACTCGCCTACGGCCTGACGGGCGAGAACGTCTGGTACGGTACGCCCATCAACCCCGCCGCGCCGGATCGCTTTCCCGGCGGCTCCTCCTGCGGCTCGGCCGCAGCGGTGGCGGCGGGGCTGGTGGATTTCGCCCTGGGTTCCGACACCGGCGGCTCGGTGCGCATCCCGGCGTCCTATTGCGGCATCTGGGGCATCCGGCCGTCCTGGGGGGCGGTGAGCCTGGCCGGGGCGCGGCCGCTCGCGCCCTCCTTCGACACGGTGGGCTGGTTCGCCCGCGACGCCGCCACCCTGCACCGCGCCGGGGCGGTGCTGCTGCTGCCCGACCTGCCCGGCCCGGCGCTGAGCGGCGCCCTGCTGAAGCCGCAGGACGCCTGGATGAATGCTGCCCCTGCCACGGTGCGGGCGCTGCAGCCGGTGCTGAACGAGGTCGAGGTGCTGCTCGGCCCCGCGCTGACCGTATCCGTCGCCCCCGAAGGGCTGGACAATGTCTACGAGCACTTCCGCGCCGTGCAGGCGGAGGAAGCCTGGGCCTCGCTGGGTGACTGGGTGGCGGCCACCGAACCCGCCTTCGGGCCGGGCGTCGGGGAACGCTTCGCCGCGGCCCGGACGCTGGACCCCGCCGACGCCGCGTCCGGCCGCCGCTTCCGCCGGGTGATGGCGGCCCGGCTGCGCGCCCTACTGGGCGGCGGCGCGGTGATGGTCTGCCCGACCTCGCCGGTGCCGGCGCCGCTGCTGGGCGCCCCGCCCTCGGAACAACAGGCGGTCCGGGAAGCCACGATCGCAGGGACAGCGCTGGCGGGCATGGCCGGCCTCTGCGAGGTCACCATCCCCGGCGCCCGCGTCGAAGGCGCCCCCGTGGGCCTGTCGCTGATCGCCGCCCCCGGCCGCGACCGGGCGCTGCTGGACCTCGCGCAACGCGTGTCCGCCCGGCTGACCTGAGCGGCCACTACCGCTGGCCTTTGGCTCCCGGGCAGGTGCGGCCGGTTGTTCTGGGTGACTCGGGCCGTGGCCAGGGGCGCTGCCCCTGGACCCCAGGGCAAAGGCGAAGCCTTTGTCCCGAGCCGGGGAGTTACGAACTCCCCGGACCCCGCGTTGAGTGCCTCCGGCGGGGGCGGGATGGCCGACGGCAGCCATAATGGACAACGGCGTCCGGCCCGCCCCCGCCGGAGGCACTCATGAGGTCTAGAGGCTGTTGTGGACTGAGGGGAGGTCCAGATTTGCGGGATGACCCGCAAGGCTTATCCGTCCGAGGTATCCGATGAGGAATGGGGTCTGGTCGCACCCTACCTCGTGCTGCTGCCCGAG
>NZ_JBLLEB010000002.1:0-406789 GCF_047690175.1 Roseomonas sp. BN140053
CATGTTCCTACGCGTTACTCACCCGTCCGCCACTGACGATCCGAAAACCGCCCGTGCGACTTGCATGTGTTAAGCATGCCGCCAGCGTTCGCTCTGAGCCAGGATCAAACTCTCAAGTTCATCCGTCCCCGCCACCACGCGATCGAAACCGCACAGCAGCAGAAACTCAGAGACCACTCCAATCAAACATCTCTCTCACTCTCGTTCAGCACCAGGAAACCAACCCGCCCCAGCACGTCAGCCCACCATGCCACCAGCACCCCCGGACACTCTCCCGAGCCCCCGAACGAACACACAACTCAGCACAAACCAAACAGCCTTCCAGCCGCCTCGCCCGCGCCAGCCGCGCATCCTTCCCACATCAGCGCCGCTCCCGCAGCACCCGCATGGGCCGTCCCAGTTCCTCATAGCCAAACCAACGCCCCGGAACTGCCCACAACACCAGCCGCCAAACCCCCGCACGCCTCTCAGCACGCGCCGTCCAGCCGCCAGAGCCAGGACGCTCCCAAGCGCCAAACTCCAGTAAAACCCCTATTCAGATTTCAAGGATCACACCGCTCTTCGCCAAACCACGCCAACTCGGCACCGGTTCCACTCCGGACATCCCAGCCTATATGAAGGCGGGCCGTCCGAAACACTTGAAACCAGCACCCTGTCAGGGGGTCCGGGTCCAGGGCCACCACAACTCGTGGCACCCTGCGGTGAGGCGGATATAGTCCCCTGCTCCGCCACTTGGCTAGCCCTTTTTCGCCGTTCTGCCATGAAGCTGTCATGCAAGTGGCGCATACTTCGAGCTCTTGCATTCCGAATCTGCTTGGGTCCAGGCGACTCCGCCATCGGTACACGTCCTGGAGCCTCGCCCGGCGCGCCCTGGTAGGCTGTTCTCCCCAACATCCTTCAGCCATTGCCCCCCGGCGGGACGCTTGCCTCCCCGAACCCGCCGTCGCCTTCCTGTAGCCTCCTACCTCCTTCTCGTTCTCCGGAATGGCGCTCCTGAACCGCCGCTGGCGCCGTCAGCCGCTTGACGGCCCGGGCCAAGACCCGACCTGATGCCGCCAACAAAGCCTCCGGGAGAGAACCATGTTCCGACGCCGCCTCGCCACGCTGGCCGCCGCCCTCGCGGTTGCCGGCCCCCTGCCCGCCCTGGCGCAGGCGCAGTACCCCAGCCGCCCCATCAGCATGATCGTGCCTTTCGCGGCCGGCGGCCCCACCGACACGGTGGCGCGCCTCACCGCGGAGGTGATGGGCCGCGACCTCGGCCAGACTATCGTGATCGAGAATGTAGGCGGCGCCGGCGGCACCCTGGGCGCGGCGCGCGTCGCCCTGGCCCGGCCGGATGGCTACACCATCCTGATGCACCACATCGGCATGGGCACCACCCCGGCGCTCTATCGCCGGCTGAGCTACGACGCGGTCAACGGCTTCGAAACGGTGGGGCTGGTCACGGAAGTGCCCATGACCATCACCGTCAAGAACGGCCTCGCGGCCCGCAACCTGTCGGAACTCGTCGCCCTGATGCGCTCGCAGAAGGAGGGGCTGAACCTCGCCAATGCCGGCATCGGCGCGGCCAGCCACCTGTGTGGGCTGCTGCTGCAAACGGCGGTGCAGCAGCAGGTCACCACCGTCCCCTATCGCGGCACCGGCCCGGCCATGACCGACCTGATCGGCGGCACGGTGGACATCATGTGCGACCAGACCACCAACACCACCGAGCAGATCCGCGCCGGCTCCATCCGGGCCCTGGCCGTCACCACGCCCACCCGCCTGGCCGCCCTGCCCGACCTGCCCACCGCCGCCGAGGCCGGGCTGCCGGGCTTCGAGGTGTCCGTCTGGCACGGCATCTACACCCCCCGCGGCACCCCTGCCGCGATCAACGACCGACTGTCCCGCGCCCTGCAGGTCGCCCTGCGCGACGAGCGGCTGGTGGCCCGCTTCGCCGAGCTCGGCACCGCCCCGGTCAGCCAGGACCGCGCCACCCCGGCCGCCCATCGCGAGTTCTGGCAGGCCGATATCACCAAGTGGCGCCCGATCATCCAGGCCGCCGGGCAGTATGCCGACTGAGGAGGCCGCCCGGCCGGAAGACACGCGAAAGCGCGAAGCCGCGCGTTCCAGCGCGCGCCGATCCAGTGTAGAGAGCGTCCTCTCCGCGCAGGCGGTGCCTGCGGCCGGCCTGTCCGCGCGGGGAAACAGGTGGTGTTGCGGGGCGATCGCATGAGCAAGCTGGAAGGACGTCTCGTCCTGGTGGTGGAGGACGAGACCCTGGTCGCGATGCTGGTGGAGGACACGCTCCTCGATGCCGGCGCCCGCGTGCTCGGGCCGGTCGCCACCGTGGCTGCCGCCCTGGCGCTGGTGGAAAAGGAGGTGCCCGACGTGGCCGTCCTGGACCTCAACCTCGCCGGTGAAACCTCCGAACCCCTGGCGGACGTACTGACCAAGCTCGGCGTGCCCTTCGTGGTGGCCTCCGGCTACGGCCAGGCCGGCGTGCCCGCGCGCTATTCCGGCGTGCCCGTGCTGGCCAAGCCCTATGCGCCCGAGGAACTGACCGCCGCCCTCGGCCGACTCGGCAACTGACCCTGCCGGCCCGCGCGGCACCGGCCGCGCGGACCACCCGCCCCGGGCCACCCCAACGGGACTGCCCGGGATAGGCCGCGCGCCGCGGCACGCCGCCTGCTAGGCTGCGGCCCATGTCGGCCACCATCGCCTTTCACCTGAACGGGGAACCGCGGCACCTGCCGCCGGGCACCTCCCCCACCACCACCCTGCTGGACTGGCTGCGCGGCGCGGCCCTCACCGGCACCAAGGAAGGCTGCGCCGAGGGCGATTGCGGCGCCTGCACCGTGGTGATCGAGGCCGCGGACGGCTCCCGCGTGCCGGTCAACAGCTGCCTCCTCATGCTCGGCCAGTTGCACGGCCGCGCCGTGCGCACGGTGGAAGGGCTGCGCGGCCCGGACGGCGCGCCGCATCCCGTGCAGACCGCCATGGCCGAATGCCACGCCACGCAGTGCGGCTTCTGCACCCCCGGCATCGTCATGACCGCCTGGGCCCATGCCCGCGAGGGCGGCGACCCGCACGAGGCCCTGGCCGGCAACCTGTGCCGCTGCACCGGCTATCGCCCCATCCTGGACGCCTTCGCGCGCATCCCCGCCGAACCCGCGGCACCCGCGGCCGCCCCTGCCTTGCCCGCCGCCGCGCGGCTGGACGCGCCCGGCCAGGTCTTCCACCACCCCGCCACGCTGGCCGAGCTGGTGGCGACCCGCGCCGCCCACCCGGAGGCCTGGCTGCTGGCCGGCGGCACCGACCTCGGGCTGCGCGTGTCGGAGCATCGCGAGCAGCCCGCCGAGGTGATCTGCCTGCTGGACGTGCCGGAACTGCAGGCGATCGAGGCAGAACCGGGGGGCCTGCGCGTCGGCGCCGCCGTGTCCTACCGCCAGCTGCTGGCCCTTTGCGCCGCCGAACCCGGCTACGGGCCGCTGGCCGAGCTGCTGCGCCGCCTCGGCTCGCGCCAGATCCGCGGCATGGGCACGCTGGGCGGCAATCTCGGCACCGCCTCGCCGATCGGCGACGCCCTGCCGCCGCTGCTGGCGCTCGGCGCCACGCTGCGCCTCGCCGGCCCGGCGGGCGAGCGGGAGATGCCGGTGCAGGACTTCCTGCTGGGCTACCGCCGCAACGCCCTGCGCACGGCCGAGGTGATCCGCGACGTCTTCCTCCCCCGCCCGCCCGCCGGCGCCCTCCTCGCCTGCGAGAAGCTGTCCCGCCGCTACGACCAGGACATCACCGCGGTGGGCCTGTCCGTGCTGCTGCACCTGGACGGCGGCCGCATCGCCGAGGCGCGGGTGGCCCATGGCGGCCTCGCCGCCACCGCCGCCCGCGCGCCCGGCGCCGAAGCGGCGCTGCGCGGCGCCCCCTTCGCGCAGCACAGCTTCGACGCCGCCGCCGCGGCCCTGGAAGCCGAGATCGCCCCCCTGTCCGACCTGCGCGCCAGCGCCGAGTACCGCCGCCTCGGCGCCGGCAACCTGCTGCGCCGCCTGTGGTGGCGCTTTTCCCCCGCGGAGGCCGCGTGATGGACAGCCTTTCCCCCGCTTCCCGCCCGCCGGCCGGCCCGGTATCCGGCCTCTCGCTGGCGCAGGACAGCGCCCTGGCCCATTGCACCGGCCAGGCGCGCTTCGCCGACGACCTGCCGGAGCCGCCCGGCACGCTGCACGCCGCGCTGGTGCTGTCCGACGCCGCACACGGCCGCCTGCTCTCGCTCGACACCGACACCGCCCGCGCCATGCCCGGCGTGGTGGCGGTGATCGGCCCGCGCGACATCCCCGGCCGCAACGACGTGTCCCCCTCGCACCGCGCCGGCGAATACCTCTTCGCCGAGGAAACGGTGGAACACTGGGGCCAGGCGATCGGCATGGTGGTCGCCACCACCCGCGACGCCGCGGTCGCCGCCGCCAAGGCGGTGCGCGCCGCGGTGGAACCGCTGCCGCCCGTGCTGTCGGTGGAGGAGGCCCTGAGCCGCGACGCGCTGCTCCTGCCACCGATGGTGCTGGAGCGCGGCAACCCCGCCGCGGTCCTGGCCACCGCGCCGCACCGGGTGTTCGGCACCTTCCGCTGCGGCGGCCAGGAACACTTCTACCTGGAAGGCCAGATCGCCCTGGCCGTGCCCGGCGAGGACGGCGACATTTCCGTCCATTCCTCCACCCAGCACCCGACCGAGGTGCAGCACATCGCGGCCCGCGTCCTGGGCTGCGACTTCAACCGCATCACCGTGCAGGTGCGCCGCATGGGCGGCGGCTTCGGCGGCAAGGAGAGCAACGCGTCCTGGGTCGGCGCCGCCGCCGCGCTGGGCGCGCAGCTCACCGGCCGCCCGGTGAAGCTGCGCCTCGCCCGCAAGGCCGACATGGCCGCCACCGGCAAGCGCCATCCCTTCCTGTTCCGCTGGACCGCCGGCTTCGACGACACGGGCCGCATCCTGGCCCTGGACGCCCTGCTGGCGGCCGATGGCGGCCACGTGCTGGACCTGTCCACGGGGGTGATCTTCCGCGCCGTCACCCACGCGCTGAACGTGCTGGACGTCGCCGACGTTCGCATCGACGGCCGCGTGGCCAAGACCAACACCGTCAGCAACACCGCCTTTCGCGGCTTCGGTGGCCCGCAAGGCGTGCTGCTGATGGAGGACGTCGTCCGCCACGTCGCCCGCGCCACGGGGCGGACGCCCGAAGCGGTGCGGGAGCGCAACTTCGCCGGCGGCCCCAACGGCTCCCACACCCCCTATGGCCAGGAGATCGAGGGCGACCTGATCCGCCGCGTCTGGGCCGAAGCGCGCGAGGGCAGCGAATGGGACCGCCGCCGCGTTGCCATCGACCATTTCAACCGCACGCACCCGTTTAAGCGCCGCGGCCTCGGCTCCTTCGTGCTGGCCTTCGGCATCTCCTTCGGCGTGATGCACATGAACCAGGCCGGCGCCCTCGTGCACGTCTACGCCGACGGCTCCATCCGCCTGAACCACGGCGGCACGGAGATGGGCCAGGGCCTGTTCATTAAGGTGGCGCAGATCGTGGCCGACGTGTTCGGCGTGCCGCTGTCGCGCATCCGCATCACCGCGACCTCCACCGGCGAGGTCCCCAACACCTCCCCCACCGCGGCCTCCACCGGCACCGACCTCAACGGCATGGCGGCGCAGATCGCGGCCACGGCGATCCGCGACCGCATGGTCGCCACCGCCGCCGCCGAATGGGGCGTCGACCCGTCCGAGGTGGTGCTGGAGGACGGCCAGGCCCGCGCCGGCAACCACGCGCTGGGCTTCGGCGAGCTGGCGACGCTGTGCCACCTCAAGCGCGTCTCGCTTTCCGCCACCGGCTTCTATCGCACCCCCGGCATCCACTGGGACCCGGCGGCGATGCGCGGCGAGCCCTTCTTCTACTTCTCCTACGGCGCCTCCGTGGCCGAGGTGGAGGTGGACACGCTGACCGGCGAGCACCGCTGCACCGCCGCCTATCTCGTGCAGGATTGCGGCCGCTCGCTGAACCCGGTGGTGGACCTCGGCCAGATCGAGGGCGCCTTCGTGCAGGGCCTGGGCTGGCTGACCTGCGAGGAACTGTTCTGGGACCCGCAGGGCCGGCTCCGCACCCTCGGCCCGTCCACCTATAAGATCCCCGGCTCCCGCGACGTGCCGCCCGACTTCCAGGTCAAGCTGCTGGCCGATGCCCCGGCGCGCGCCAACACGGTGTTCCGCTCCAAAGCGGTGGGCGAGCCGCCGCTGATGCTGGCCACAGCGGTGTGGAACGCCCTCAAGGACGCCACCGGCACCGAAGCCCTGGACCTGCCCGCCACGCCGGAACGCGTGCTGCTGGCGCTGCGCGACGCGTCCCGACGCGACGTGGCCGGCGCGCCAGGGCGCGACGCGGCCGGCGCACCGGGGCGCGACGCCGTGCCTGAGCCGGAACACGGCCGCGGCGAGGAGACCCCGGCATGACCGGCCTGCAGCACCTGGAAGCCACCGTCCGCCAGCAGCTGGAACTGCTCGACTACCCCCGCCACCCCTGGGTACCGCCGCATCCCGCTGCCGCGGACGGCGAAGCGGTGCTGGACGTCGCCGTGCTGGGCGCCGGGCAGACCGGCCTGGCCACCGCCTTCGGCCTGCTGCGGGAAAAGGTGCGCCGGGTGGCGATCTTCGACCGCGCCCCGCCCGGGCAGACCGGCGTCTGGACCACCTTCGCCCGCATGCGCACGCTGCGCACGCCCAAGCACGTCAGCGGCCCCGACCTCGGCGTGCCCGCCCTGACGCCCCGCGCCTTCTTCGAGGCGCGCGACGGCGCCGAGGCCTGGGCCGCGCTGGGCAAGATCGGCCGCGAGGACTGGCAGCGCTACCTCGATTGGTACGCGCAGGTCCTGGACCTGCCGGTGCGGCACGAGCACGCCCTGGAAGCCATCGGCCACGACCCCGCCACCGACCTGCTGCATCTGCACTTCCGCACGTCGGCCGGTGAGGCGGTGATCCGCGCCCGCAAGCTGGTGCTGGCCACCGGCATGGACGGCACCGGCGCCTGGTCGATCCCCGTGCCCTTCGACGCGCTGCCCCCGGACCGCGTGTCGCACACCTCCGGCCACGTTGACTTCGCCGCGTTGAAGGGAAAGCGCATCTTGGTGGTGGGCGCCGGCGCCAGCGCCTTCGACAACCTCGCCACCGCGCTGGAAGCCGGCGCCACCCACGCCACCATGCTGGTGCGCCGCCGCCTGATGCCGCGGGTGAATCCCTTCCGCTGGATGGAGCAGGCCGGCTTCCTCGGCCAGTTCCACGCCATGCCGGACGCGCTGAAGTGGCGCTTCATGCGGCACATCTTCGACCTCAACCAGCCGCCGCCGCAGGAAAGCTGGGACCGCGTCGCCACCGACCCGCGCTTCGCCCTGCACATGGGCAGCCCCGTGACCGGGGCGCGCCTGGACGGCGGCGAGGTCGTGCTGGACACCCCGCGCGGTTCGCACCGCGCCGACCACGTCGTTATCGGCACCGGCACCGCCTTCGACCTGTCGCTGCGGCCGGAACTCGCGGCGCTGGCGCCGCACATCCTGCTCTGGCGCGACGCCTACGCGCCGCCACCCGGCCTCGACTTCCCGCCCCTCGGCGCCTGCCCCTACCTCACGGGCGGCTTCGCCTTTCGCGAGAAGGTGCCGGGCACCGCGCCGGCCCTGCGCCACATCCACTTCATGGGCTACGGCGCCGCCCCTTCCATGGGGCTGTCGGGTGCTTCCATCAGCGGCATGAAGTACGGCGTGCCGCGGCTGGTGGACGGCATCTGCCGCGCCCTCTGGCTCGACGACGCGGAACTCCACCTGCACGACCTGCTGAGCTATGCCGAGCCGGAACTGACCCGCGACATTCCGCAGGAAATGCCGGAAGCGGCGGAATAGCCCACCCCGGCGGCCCGGCCGCAACCGGCGCGCCGGGCCGTGCCGCCCGGCCGCGCGCCGACCCGCCGCACCCGCGGAAAGCACCGCCCGGACGCATGCCGACCATGCCCCCGAATCACCTTGTGCGAAACGTGGAAGGATCGTAACGAGCCGCCCTCAAAACGAGGAGCCCGTGTCGTCGTGTCCGGTCACAAAGTTCTGTCGAAGTCGATGGAAAGCCACAAGGCGCTGATCGCCATCCCGCGGCTGATCTTCCCCCTCGCCTTTCAGCCGAAGTGGTCCTACCACGAGGGCATGCGCCGCTTCGGCGCCGACCGCGACCACGGCAACCGCAAGCACGCGGGCTGCGACCTCTACGCCCCGGCCGGCACGCCGATCTACGCCTGCGCCGATGGCGTCATCCTCCGCTACGAGAACTTCTACCACCAGACCCACGCGCTGGAGGTCGACCACGGCGGTTTCATCATCCGCTACGGCGAGGTGTCGCCCTACGGTCTGCCCAAGGGGCTGAAGGTCGGCTCCCGGGTTTCCGCCGGGCAGCAGATCGCCAAGGTCGGCCACCTCGTGGGGCTGCGCGGCCTCAAGAGCGACATGATCCATTTCGAGCTCTACGGCGGCTGGGGCAGCGGCAAGCTGTCGGCGCCGCAGCTCCCGGCCTTCAAGCGCCGCGCCGACCTGCTGGACCCGACGCCGCACCTGGACCTGGCCCTGATGCGGGCGGGGCAGACCACCACGCCGCGCACGCTGCTGTCGCTGGTGGGCGCCCCCATCCCGCTGCCCACCGCCCTGCCCGCGATGTGACCCGCGGCGGCCCTTTGCCGGGCCGTCCCATCGCTCTCCCCGTCCCGGCGCCCCGCGCCGCAGCCCCACCGGAACCGAACCGCCGTGCCTTTCCCGATCCGTCGCCTGCTGCCGGCCCTCCTGGCCGCCGCCGCCCTGCCTGCCGTCCCGGCGCTGGCGCAGCAGTACTGGCTGCCCGGCGGCAGCCAGACCTTCAACAACCCCGGCCGCGGCCTGGTGGACACCATGAACGAGCACATGCTGCAGCGGCACATGGCCACCCGCCCCGGCGGCCCCGCGGCACCCTCGGCCGGTGCCCAGCCCGGCGCCGGCGGCGGTGCGTCCGGCAAGGGCGTCCCCGCCGCCGCCGCGGCCACGACCGACCCGTCCTTCCGCCTGTCCAACCGCGGCGGCACCACCATCCAGGAGGTCTACGTGTCCTCCTCGCAGGACAGCAGCTGGGGCCAGGACCGGCTGGGGCAGGACGTGCTGCCGCCCGGCCGGCAGGTGATCCTGCGCCTGCCGGTCGGCCAGTGCGTCAACGACCTGCGCGTGGTCTACAGCAACGGCCAGGCGTCCGAGCGCCGCCAGGTCAACACCTGCGCCCTGACCGACCTGTTCTTCCCCTGACGCGCCGGCCGCCCCCGCCGCGCCACCCTCGCGCGCGGCGGATGCGCGTCAGCCGGCCTCGGCGATCTGCTTGCCGAGCGCCGCCACGAAGGCCTCCGCCCCCGGCCAGCCCGTGATCCGCCCGCGCAGGCGGCCGTCGCGGAACACCAGGAACACCGGGATCCCGTGCAGCCCGAAGCGCGTGGCCATCTCCGGGTCGCCGTAGACGTTGTCGTGCAGCCAGCGCACCGCGGGCCAGCGGAAGCGCTCCGGCCGGATCAGCATCGCCGCCTTGGCCAGGTCGCAGTTCGGGCAGTCCCGGCCCCACAGGAACAGCACTGACAGCCGCTCCGCCCCGGGCTCGGCCAGCACCGCGTCCAGTTCCGCGTCGAGCACGGCCCGCATGGGAAAGTGTTGGAAGAATTCGGGGTGGCGGGTCTCGGCCAAGCGAACAGCGCTCCTGCGCGGAAAGCGCCGTGGTGCCGCCGCGCCGCTGCCGGGGCAAGCGCCGCGCCGCTCATGCCGGCCACGCGGCCAGAAAGGGGCTTCTTCCTTCCCCCTGCCCAGGCTAGGGGGAACGCCACGACGCCGGCCGGGGCGGGGCAACCGCACCAGGGCCGGACGCAGCGGAGGACACCCCGAACCATGCGCAAACGCGACCTGATGCTCGGCGCCGCCGGCGCCCTGGCGCTGCCCTTCGCCCTTCCCGCCGCCCGCGCGGCGGAATTCCCCGACCACCCCGTGCGCGTGATCGTGCCCTTTCCCCCCGGCGGCTCCACCGACATCGTGGCCCGCGTGGTGTGCGAGCGCCTGGGCGCCCGCTGGCGCCAGCCCGTGGTGATCGAGAACCGCGGCGGCGCCGGCACCATCGTCGGCAGCCAGGTCGTTGCGCGCGCGACGCCGGACGGCCACACGCTGGGCTTCGTGATCAGCGCCCACACCATCAACCCGGCGATCCGCAACGACCTGCCCTACGACACGCTGCGCGACTTCGCCGCCGTGTCGCAGGTCGCCCGCGCGCACGTGGTGATCTGCGCCACGCCCTCACTGCCGGCGAGTGACCTCGCGGCGATGGTGGCGCTCAGCAAGCAGCGGCCGGAAGGCCTGTCCTTCGCCACCCCCGGCATCGGCACCGTGATGCACATGATCATGGAGATGCTGGCCGGCGTGTCCGGCGCGCAGCTGACGCACGTGCCCTATCAGGGCGGCGCCCCGGCGCTGACGGATGCCATGCAGGGCCGCGTGCCGCTGATCCTGGACACCTGGCACGCGCTGCGGCCGCACGTGGAGGCCGGACGGCTGAAGGTGATCGCCGGCGCCAGCGGCGAGCCCATCCCCGGCGCGCCGCAGGTCCCGATCATCGCCAAGGACTACCCGGGCTTTTCCGCCTATTCCGTGATCGGCCTGGCCGCCCCCGCCGCGACGCCCAAGGCCCTGGTGGACCAGATCGCCGCCGACATCCGCGCCACCGTGCTGGCGCCGGAAAACGCCGCCAAGCTGGCCGAGCTGGGCGTGGAGCCGGTGGGCTCCTCCCCGGCCGAGTTCAGGGCCCTGGTGGAAAGCGAGATCACCCGCTGGAAGCAGGTGGTGAAGGACCGCAACATCACGGCGATGTAGCGCGCCGCGCCGCCGCCGCGGAAACGCCGGCGGCGGCTAGCGCTGCAGCCGGCGCGTCGGGCGGAATGTCGGGTGGCCGGGTGCCTCGTCGCGGTCCAGCGCGGCCAGCCCCCCGTCCAGCCGCGCCAGGGCGCCCAGCAGCGCCTCGATCTCCGCCTCCGCCAGCTCCGCCACTAGCCGGGCGTGCCGCGCCAGCAGCGCGTCCCGCGCCCGCGCTTCCAGCGCCGCGCCGGCGGGTGTCAGCGCGATGGCGGTGCGGCGGCGCGCGTCGCCCGCCACCTCGCTCACCGCCACCAGCCCGAGATCGGCCAGCCCCGCCACGGCGCGGCTGACGGCGGCCTTGTCCAGCCCGGTGCCGGTGCAGATGCGATAGGCACTGAGCGGCCCTTCCGCCGCCAGCGCCGCCAGGATGCGCCACTGCATCTGCGTCACGCCCAGCGCGTCGCGAAAGAACGCGTCGGACGACACCCGCAGCCGCGACACCAACTGCGACAGCACCGTGGGCAGATAGCGCTCGAAGTCGATCGCCTCGGGCACCGCGGGTGCCCCGGGCACCCGCGGTGCCTCGGGCGTCGCCGCCGCACCCGCCGCGGCCGGGGCGTCCCCCGCCGCCCGCGCCGCGGCAGCACCGCCCCGGCGGCGCGGTGCGGTGCGGGCGAGGCCGGGCTTCAGGCCGCGCTCTCCAGCGCCGGGGCGACGTCCTCGGTGGTGACGCGGCGCAGCTCGCGCGGCTCGCTCAGGTCGTAGCGGCGGCCGCGATGCAGCGTGGCGCGGTTGTCCCAGATCACGAGGTCGCCGACCTGCCACGCGTGCCGGTACACGTATTCCGGCCGCGTCGCGTGTTCCAGCAGGTCCATCAGCAGCGCCCGCCCCTCGGCCACGCTCATGCCGGGAATGCCGCGCGCATGCACGCCGATGAACAGCAGCTTGCGGCCCGAAGGATGCGTCCGCACCAGCGGCCAGGTCACCGGCGGCAGGGCGTTGCGCTGCACCTCGTCGTAATCCGTATCGCCCAGCAGGAAGCGCGAATGCAGCGCGTAGTGCTCCACCTGCATGTCGGCGAACTCCGCCTTCTCGCGCGCCGTCAGCCCGTCATAAGCGACGCGCAGGTCGCAGTATTCCGTGTCCCCGCCCCAGGAGGGCAGCGTCACCGCGGACAGCATGGAATACCGCGCCGGCGGGTTCTGGAAGGAACTGTCGCTGTGCCAGAGCTGGTTGGCGATGTTGCCCACCACCTTGCGACTGTCGCGCGCCACCGGCTTGCCGTCCGCGCCGACATTGGAGATGTCGGCCAGCTCGGCATATTGCAGCCGCTCCGGCCCACCCTTCTTGACGCGCTTGAAGCCCATGTCGAGCGGCCCGAAGGCGCGGCCCAGCGCCATCTGCTCGTCCTGCGTCAGCGGCTGGTTGCGGAACACCAGCACGCCGTAGCGGTCCATCGCGGCGTCGATCGCGCGCACCGTGTCCGCGTCCAGCGGCCGGTTCAGCGCCACGCCGGTGGCTTCCGCCGCGAAATGGGGGGTGAGCTGCCGCAGTTCGAGCGCCATGGTGTTTCTCCCTGAACCTGCCGCGGCCGCTTCCGCCGCGCGGCCCATAGTTGCGGCATCAACCATTGTTCCGTCAAGCACCGTCTGCGCCGCCGCGGCCCGTCCCGCAACTGCGCGAGGCACTAGCCAGCAGCGCCGCCTTCTACTTATGATGAATAAGGGTTGGCCGCGCAGACGGCCGCCGCCCCGGTGACACGGGCAGGTCGGAGGAAAGGTTCGCAGCATGAGCCACGCAGCGCAGCCGCGCCTGGGCGCGTCCGAGGTCCGGTTCGAGCATCGCCCGGACGGCAGCACGCTGGTGATCCCGGTCCGGCCGCTCGGCCCCTACGCCACGCGCCTGACGGAACGGCTGGAACACTGGGCCCGCGAAACGCCGGACGCGGTGTTCATGGGCCAGCGCGACGCGACCAGCGCCTGGCGCACGATCACCTACGCGCAAACGCTAGATCAGGTCCGTGCCCTCGGCCAGGCGCTGCTGGACCGCGGATTGTCGCCCGAACGCCCGCTGGCCATCCTGTCCGGCAACGATCTGGAACACGCCGTGCTCGGGCTGGCCGCGATGCATGTGGGCGTGCCCTACGCGCCGGTCAGCAACGCCTACTCCCTGGTGGCCACGGATTTCGGCAAGCTGCGCCACGTCCTGGGCCTGCTGACGCCCGGGCTGGTCTTCGCCGCCGAGGGCGAGCGCTACGCCCGCGCCCTGCGTGAGGCGGTGCCGGAGGGCACGGAGCTCGCCACCACCACCCCGGCCCCGGGCCTCGCCACCACCCGCTTCGCCGAGCTGCTGAACACCGCGCCCACCGCGGCCGTGGAGCGCGCGGCGGCGGCCGTGGGCCCGGACACGGTGGCCAAGATCCTCTTCACCTCCGGCTCCACCGGCCTGCCCAAGGGCGTGATCAACACGCAGCGCATGCTCTGCTCCAACCAGCGCATGCTGCAGGAAAGCTTCCCCTTTCTGGAGGAGGAGCCGCCGGTCATCGTGGACTGGCTGCCGTGGAACCACACCTTCGGCGGCAACCACAACATCGGCCTCGTGCTCTACAACGGCGGCACGCTGTGGATCGACGACGGCAAGCCGACGCATGCCGGCATCGCCGAGAGCGTGCGCAACCTGCGCGAAATCTCCCCTACCGCCTACTTCAACGTCCCCAAGGGCTACGAGGAGCTGATCCCCTTCCTGCAGCGGGAGCCGGAGCTGCGGCAGCGCTTCTTCGGCAAGCTGAAGATGCTGTTCTTCGCCGCCGCCGGCCTGGCGCAGCACACCTGGGACGCGCTGGACGCCCTCGCGCTGGACACGGTGGGCCACATCGTCCCGATGATGACCGGCCTCGGTTCCACCGAGACGGCGCCCTTCGCCCTGTGCTGCCGGCACGACGCCGTGGGCTCCGGCATCGTCGGCCTGCCGGTGCCGGGGGTGGAACTCAAGCTGGTGCCGGTGGACGGCAAGCTGGAAGCCCGCGTGCGCGGCCCCAACGTCACCCCCGGCTATTGGCGCGCGCCGGTGGCCACCGCGGACAGCTTCGACGAGGAAGGCTGGTACCGCATGGGCGACGCGCTGTGTTTGCTGGACGAATCCGAGCCGCAGAAGGGCTACCGCTTCGACGGCCGCATCGCCGAGGACTTCAAGCTCAACAGCGGCACCTGGGTCAGCGTCGGCCCGCTGCGCGCCAAGCTGATCGAGGGCCTGGCGCCGATCGCGCGCGACGTGGTGGTGGCCGGCCACGACCGCGACTTCCTGTCCGCCATCGTGATCCCCGACCTCGGCGCGCTGCGCGAGATCTGCGGCAGCGACGCGGAGGGCGACCTCGGCCGGCACCCGCGGCTGCTGGAATGCCTCGCCGGCAAGCTGCGCGACCTCCTGCCGCACACCAGCGGCAGCTCCACCCGCGTGGTGCGCGCGATGGTTCTCACCGACACGCTGTCGCTCGATGCCGGCGAGGTGACGGACAAGGGCTCCATCAACCAGCGCGCCGTGCTCAAGCACCGCGCCGCGCTGGTGGAAGCGCTCTACGCCGCCCAGCCCGAGCCGCACATCGCCAGCGTGGAGAAGCACCTGCGATGAGCGATGCCGCCGTGGCCCGCAGCCTCACGCCCACCCTGCGCAACAGCCGCGAGCTGGTGATCGAGTGGGGCGACTGCGACGCCGCCGGCATCGTGTTCTATCCGCGCTACTTCCAGATGTTCGACACTTCCACCGGCCTGCTGCTGCAGCGCGCCACGGGGATGCGCAAATCGGCGATGCTGCGGCACTACGCCATGGTCGGCATTCCCATGGTGGACACGCGGGCGAAGTTCCACCGGCCTTCCACCTTCGGCGACCCCGTCCGCATCGACAGCCGCATCACCGCCGTGCACCGCTCCTCCTTCGAGGTGGAGCACCGGCTGCTGCACGAGGGCGACGTGCTGGCGGTGGAAGGCTTCGAGACCCGCGTCTGGGTCGGCCGCCATCCCGACGATCCCGCGCGAATCAAGGCGCAGCCGATCCCGGAGGAGGTGATCGCCCGCTTCGCGGAAGCCGGCTGAACACCCGACGACGCCACACCGTATTCAAGCAGCGGCCGGATGAGCCGCATGGGGAGAGAAGAGATGTTCGAGATGCGACGCCGCGGCCTGCTGGCCGGCACCGCCGCCCTCGCCGCCCTGGGCGGCACCGCCGGCCAACGTGCCCGCGCCGCCGGGCGGCCGGTCAAGATCGCCGTGCTGAACGACATGTCCGGCGTGTACGCCGACTACCAGGGCCAGGGCTCGGTGATCGGCACGGAGCTCGCCGTGGCCGACGCCGTGGCCGCCACCGGCCAGCGCGCCGAGGTGATCTTCGGCGACCACCAGAACAAGCCCGACATCGGCGCCAACCTCGCCCGCCGCTGGCTGGACACCGAGAACGTCGACATGATCATCGACGTCCCCAACTCCGCCATCGCCCTGGCCGTGGCCGAACTCTGCCGCGAGCGCAACAAGGTCTTCATCGGCTCCGGCGCCGGCACCTCCGACCTGACGGGCGTGCGCTGTTCCCCCAATACCGTGCACTGGACCTACGACACCTGGTCGGTGGGGCAGAGCCTGGGCCGCGCGGTGACGGAAGCCGGCAGCAAGCGCTGGTTCCTGCTCGTGGCCGACTACGCCTTCGGCTACGACCTGGAGAAGAACGTCACGGAAGCCGTGCTGGCCTCGGGCGGCACCATCGCCGGCGTCGTGCGCCACCCGCTGGGCAACAGCGACTATTCCTCCTTCCTGGTGCGCGCGGGCCGCGACGCGGACGTGCTGGGCCTGTGCAATGCCGGCGGCGACAACACCACCTCCATCAAGCAGGCGGCGGAGTTCGGGCTGAACCGGCGCATGAAGATCGTCGGGCCGGTGGTGAACATCAACGTCATCCAGGGCCTGGGCCTGCGCGACGCCCAGGGGCTGCTGGCGGCCACGCCCTTCTACTGGGACCACGACGACAGCTCGCGCGAGTTCAGCCGCCGCTTCCAGGCCCGCCACCCGCGCCGCATCATGCCAAACGACATGCAGGCCGGCTGCTACGCGGCCACGCTGCACTACCTCAAGGCCGTGGCCGGCGGCGCCGACCCGGGCGACGGCCGCGCCGTGGTGTCCGCGATGAAGGCGCTGCCCACGGACGACCCGCTCTTCGGCCGCGGCACCATCCGCGCCGATGGCCGCAAGGTGCACCCGCTCTACATCATGGAAACCAAGGGCCCGCAGGAATCGCGCGGCGAATGGGACTACTTCAAGCAGGTCTCCACCGTGCCGCCCGAGCAGGCCTACCGCCCGCTCAACGCCGGCAGCTGTTCCCTGGTCCGCTGAACACCGCGTCGCCGGGTGCACGCAGGACTGCCTCCCCCGCCGGCCGCACGGCCCACCCCCGCCGCGCCCCGGTGCGCGGCGGGACGGCACGGCCGCGCGGCACCGACCGCGTGGCGGCCTTCCCCGCCCCGCCACCCTCGCCAGGGGGCCGGTTGATGCAGCCGTCCCACACCCTGGAACTCGCCCCGCCGGCGGGTGCCGATCCCGGCGATCTCACCGACGGCCCGCTGGCCCGCCATGTCGGCTTCCTGCTGCGCCTGGCGCAGCAGCGGATTTTCGAGGAGTTCCACCGCCGCTTCGGCAGCACCGGCCTGACCCCGGCGCGCTATTCCGTGCTGGCCCTGGTGGGCACGCATCCCGGCACGCGGCAGGTGGCGGTGGCCGGGGCACTGCAGATTAAGCAGCCCAACCTCGCGGTGCTGATCACCGCCATGGCCGCGGACGGACTGGTGGAACGCCGCACCGACGCCAGCAACCGCCGCGCCAACGGGCTGTTCCTGACCCCCGCCGGGGCGGCGCTGCTGGCGCGGGTGCGGCCGCAGGTGGAAGCCATGGAGGCGGAGTTCTGCGCCGGCCTCGGCCCCGGACAGCAGGACGCGCTGCTGGCCACGCTGCGCACGCTGCTGGCTCCGTGACGGCCTTCGCGCGCCCCGCCCACCCCAGCGAAAGCGGCGCTTGCGCCGGACGCCCCGGGGCGTATGGTTATGAGCAATAAGAATTCGGGTACGGGAGCGCGGGAACATCGTGGACGGCCTGGTCACCTTCGAGTTGCGCGACCGCATCGCCTGGATCGGCCTGAACCGGCCGGAAAAGCGCAACGCCATCAACGACGCCCTGCTGGAAGCCCTGCACGCCGCCGCCGCCCGCGCCCAGGGCGAGGCCCGCGCCGCGGTGATCCACGGCCACGGCCCCTGCTTCTGCGCCGGGCTCGACCTGGCCGAGCACCAGGCGCGCGACCCCGAGGGCGTGTTCACCCATTCCCGCGCCTGGCACGCCGCCTTTTCCGCCATCCGCCGCGGCCGCGTCCCCTTCATCGCCGCGCTGCACGGCCCCACCGTGGGCGGCGGTCTGGAACTCGCGGCCGCCTGCCACATCCGCGTGGCCGAGCCTTCCGCCTTTTTCGCCCTGCCCGAAGGCCAGCGCGGCATCTACGTCGGCGGCGGTGCGTCCGTGCATGTGGCGCGGCTGCTGGGCGCCTCGCGGATGGCGGACATGATGCTGACCGGCCGCGTCCTGGACGCCGCCGCCGCCGAGCGCGCCGGCCTGGTGCAGTACCTGGTGGCCGAGAACGAACGCCTGGACAAGGCGGGCGAGCTGGCCACCAAGGTCGCCGCCATGGCGCCGCTGACAGTGCTGGGCGTGCTGCAGGCCCTGCCGCGCATCCAGGACATGTCGGAAGATGACGGCCTCTTCGTGGAAAGCATGATGGCCGCCCTGGCGCAGACCGGGCCGGAAGCGGCACAGCGCCTGGCCGACTTCGTGGAAAAGCGCGCGGCACGGCTGGGCACGGCGGGCAGCTGACCCAAGCCGGCGCCGCCGCGAAACGCGCGAGCGCCCGGGCCACCATGCAACACCACCACGGCACCCGCCGATCGCGCCGTGGTACCGAACCAATCGGCCGGGACCCATCCATTCCCGGCCGCAAGGCAAGCGCGGAACCAACCGCCGCATCGAACTCGGGGAGGAGCGCTCAGCCATGGCAGAACCCGGCACCCCGGCCCGCCCGGACCCCGCCGCCACCCTGGCGATCCTGCTGAACTGCGTGATCGACGGCGCGCAGCACCGCCCCGACGCGGACACCACCGCCGCCATCCTGGACGAGGCCGCCCGCTTCGCCGCCCGCCACATCGCCCCCGTGGCCACCCTGCTGGACCGCCCCGGCTGCCGGCTGGAAAGCGGCCGCGTCCGCACCGCCCCCGGCCACCGCGACGCCTGGCGCGCCTTCGCCGAGGCTGGCTGGGCCGGGCTGACCGTGGCGGAGGCCGCGGGCGGCGGCGGGCTGCCCATGGCCCTGGCCGCCGCGGTGCAGGAGCTCTGCGACGCCGCCTCCCCCGCCTTCGGCATGCTGGCGATCAACGCCCGCTGCGCGTCGCGCCTGCTGGCGCAGCACGGCGACCCTGCCATCCGCGACGCCTGGCTGCCGCAGCTGGCGGCGGGGCGCTGGACCGCCACCATCTGCATCTCCGAACCCCAGGCGGGTTCCGATGTCGGCCGCATCCGCACCCGCGCGGAGCAGGACGCGGGCGGCACCTGGCGCCTGTACGGCGAGAAGTGCTGGATCTCCTTTGCCGACCACGACCTCGCGGACCGCATCGGCCATTTCGTGCTGGCCCGCCCGCGCGGCGCGGAAGGCGGCACGCGCGGCCTGTCCCTGTTCCTGGTGCCCGACAGCACGGAGGACGGAAGCCGCAACGGCGTGTCCATCCTCCGCCTGGAGGAAAAGCTGGGCCTGCACGGCTCCCCCACCTGCTCGCTGCTGTTCGAGGGCGCGGAAGCCACCCCCATCGGCCCGGCCGGGCGCGGTTTGCCGACGCTCTTCGCCATGATCGTCGCCATGCGGCTGGGCGTGGCCGCCCAGGGCGCCGCCGTGGCCCAGGCCGCCGCCGACCTCGCGGAACTCTACGCCGCCGAGCGCACCCAGGGCGGCCCCGCGGGCGCCCCGCCGGTCCCGATCACCAACCATGCCGAAATCCGCCGCCTGCTGCTCAGCATGCGCGCCCGTGCCGAGGCGGTGCGCCTCATCTCCCTCCAGGCCGCCGCCTGGGTGGATGCCGGCGATGCCGGCGACGCCGCCGCCGCGGCCCGCGCCGCCCTGCTGCTGCCGCTGGCCAAAACCCTCAGCGCCGAGGCCGCCACCCGCAACGCCGACGCCGCCATCCAGGTCCTGGGTGGCGCCGGCTATGTCCGGGAATGGCCGGCGGAGCGGATGTGGCGCGACGCCCGGGTCTTCGCGATCTACGAGGGCACCACGGCGATCCAGGGCCTAGACCTGCTGCTGCGCCGCGTCCCCGCCGAGGGCGGCGCCACGCTTCGCGACCTCCTCCACCACTTCGCGCCCTCGGCGGAACTGGCGGGCACCGTGCTGGACACCGCCGAGGCCTTGCTGGCCGCCTCCCCCCGCGCCCGGGAAGCCGCGGCGGTGCCCTTCCTGCACCTGCTGGGCCTGGCCTGCGCCGACGGGCTGCTGCGCCGCGCCGGGCAACAGGCCGGGCCACTGGCCCCGCGCTACGCCGCCCTGGCCGATTTCCACGCGGCGGAAGCGGCGGAACGCGCAGCCTTCCTGGCCGCGCGTTGCCGGCGCGACGACCTCGATGCCGGCTTTGCCGCCGCCTTTCCCGAACTCGCGGCCCCCGCCGCCTCGCCCGCGCCGACCGGCGCCTGAACCAGCCCAGCAGGAGCAGCAGCATGGACGTCAACGGCATCTCGGCGCTGGTCACCGGAGGCGGTTCCGGCCTCGGCGCCGCCACGGCGGAAGCCCTGGCCCGGGCCGGCGCCCGCGTGGTGGTGATGGACCGCAACGCCGAAGCAGCGCAGTCCGTCGCCGCCCGCATCGGCGGCACCGCCATCCCCGGCGACGTCACCCGCCCCGAGGACGTGCAGGCCGCGGTGGACGCCGCCTCCGCGCTCGGCCCGCTGCGGCTGGCGGTGAGCTGCGCCGGCATTGCTCCCGCTGCCCGGGTGCTCGGCCGCAACGGCCCTCACGACCTGGAACTGTTCTCCAAGGTGGTGGGCGTGAACCTCGTGGGCACCTTCAACACCCTGCGGCTCGCCGCCGCCCGCATGGCCGGAACCGAGCCACTGGCCGACAACGAACGCGGCCTGATCATCAACACCGCCTCCGTCGCAGCTTTCGAGGGCCAGGGCGGCCAATGCGCCTATGCCGCCAGCAAGGGCGGCGTCGCCGCGCTGACCCTGCCCGCGGCGCGCGACCTCGCCCGCTCCGGCATCCGCGTGCTGTGCCTGGCGCCGGGGCTGATCCACACGCCGCTGATGGACACGCTGACGGAGGAAGCCCGCGCCTCCCTCACGCAGTTGCCGCTGTTTCCCAAGCGCCTCGGCCGCCCGGACGAGTTCGGCGCGCTGGTGCTGTCGCTCTGCGCCAATACGCTGATGAACGGCGAAACCATCCGCATCGACGGCGGACTGCGCCTGCCGCCGCAATGACCGACACCCCGGCGGCCGGAACCGGCGGGTCGCGGCCGATCCGACCCGGCCGCGCGGCGCCCCGGCGCAAGACTGACGCCGCCGCCGGGAAACCGCGCTAAACTCCGCCCCAGGACCACACCGGCCCCGCGCCGGGCCCAGCGAGCCGCCCCCCGCGGGCGCGCTCCACAGCGATCGGGAGAACACGCTCCATGGACACCCCCGTCCCCACCGTCACCACCAAGGTGTCCACCGCCACGCGCAGCGTCCGCCGCGCCCCCAATGCCCCGCCCAGCCGTCACCGCGCCGATATCTGCGTCGTCGGCTCCGGCGCCGCCGGCATTTCCGCCGCGCTGGAAGCCGCGCGCCTGGGCCGCGACGTGCTGCTGGTGGACGGGCAGCCCGTGCTGGGCGGGCAAGCCGTGAACTCCATCGTCGGCACCTTCTGCGGCCTCTTCTCCAACGGCTCCGAGCCCTACCAGCTGACCTACGGCATGGTGGGCGACATGCTGCGTGACCTCGGCGAGACGGGGGCCGCCTATTTCCGCCGCTCGCCGCACAACAACATCGTCATCTACGACGAGGTCGCGCTGGGCCGCTGGATGGAGAACGCGGTGCGCGAGGCCGGCATCACCGTGCTGCTCGGCGCCGTGCTGCGCGAGGTCGTCGTGGAGAACCGCCGCGTCACGCTGCTCAAGCTCGCCACCCGCTACGGCGACGTGGAGGTCGAGGCGCAGGGCTTCGTGGACGCCACCGGCGACGCGGCCCTCGCCTGGCAGGCCGGCTTTGAGTGCCAGGAACCCGCGGACGGCCCGGTCTACGGCACGCAGATGGTGGTGCTGGAAAACATCGACGAAGCCCACCTCCCCTCGCGCGAGGCGATCCCCGCCCGCATGCGCGAGGTCGGCGAGAAGTACGGCCTCCTCCGCCGCGAAGGGCTGGCCTTCGTGATCCCCGGGCGGGGGATCGCGGCGATGAACATGACCCATGTCGAAACCCCGCTGGAACCCTTCGCTGCCTCCGCCAAGGCGCTGGAAGGCCGCGACCAGGCGGACCGCGCCGTGCGCTTCGCCCAGACGGAATTCCCCGAAGCCTTCGGCAAGTCGCGCATCCGCTCCTACGGCTTTCCCGGCATCCGCCAGACCCGCTGGATCAAGGGCCGCCAGCAGCTGACCTCGCAGGACGTGGTGGCCGGCACGCGCTTCCCCGACGCGATCGCCCGTACCGCCTGGCCGATCGAGCTGCATAACAGCGGCGACGAGCACGTCTGGCAGCCCTTCGGCCCCGACCACATGCACTACATCCCCTTCGGCAGCCTCACGCCGGCCGAGGGTGACAACGTGGTGGCAGCCGGCCGCTGCATCGACGCCGACAACGCCGCCCTGTCCTCCGTGCGGGTGATGGGCCCCTGCATGGCGATGGGGCAGGCCGCGGTGCACGCGCTGGACCTCGCCGGCAGCGGCAGCGTGCACCAGATCGACCCGGCCGCGCTGCGCGAGCGGGTGCGCGACAACCTGGAACGCCGCGACCGGCCGTACGGCTGAGAAGCGGGCGGCTGAGAAGGCGGGAGCAACACGCGATGCGACTCACCGACGACGAGAAGGCGATGCTGGACGGGGCGCAGGGCCCCGCCAAGCAGCGCGCCATGGACCTGCTGATGCGCTACGGCCGCGCCCTGGGCGCCGAGCGTCTGGTGGAGGTCAACAACGTCGCCTCCACCTTCAACGTCACCACCGCCGGGGTGCGGGAGGTGGCCGTCAACAAGGGCTTCGACGCCGTCTTCTCCGAATACAACCTCGACAGCGACGAGGTGGTGGAGATGCCGCAGGCGGCCGCGCCGACCTGCCAGCTGATCCAGGGCATGGACCCCTACCACCCCGAGCTGAACCGCCTCGCCCCCGACAACGTGGAACTGCAGAAGCAGTCGGAAGCCTTCTTCAAGGCGCGCGGCGTCAGCATCATGGCGACCTGCGCGCCCTACCAGGTCGGCAACGTGCCCAAGCTGGGCGAGCACTGCGCCTGGATGGAATCCTCCGCCGTGGTGCTGTGCAACTCGCTCTTCGGCGCCCGCACCAACACCGAGGGGCGCGAGAGCACGGGGGCTGCCAGCATCACCCGCCGCATCCCCTACTGGGGCTACCACCTCCCGGAGAACCGCCTCGGCACGCATCTCGTTGACGTCGAGGTGCCCGTCGAGGACATGCTGGAATGGGGGCTGCTGGGCTACCACGTCGGCGACGCGGTGGGCGAGCAGATCGCCGTGCTGCGCGGCATCGGCCGGGCACCCAGCATGATCATGCTGAAGCATTTCGGCGCGGCCGGCGCCTCCTCGGGCGGCATCGAGATGTACCACGTCCCCGGCGTGACCCCCGAAGCCCCCACGCTGGAAGCCGCCTTCGGCGGCCGCGCCCCGCGCGAAACGTTGCGCTACGGCGCCGCCGAACGCCGCCGCGCCTACGAGAACCTCAACGCCTCGACCAGCACGCGCGAGGTGGATTTCGTGATGCTGGGCTGCCCGCACAACTCGATGGAACAGCTCCGCACCTGCGCCCGGCTGCTGGACGGCAAGCGCCTCAACGCCGGCACCGCCATGTGGGTCTTCACCCCGCGCGCCCTGCGCGAGGAAGCCCAGGCCGAGGGGCTGCTGGAACCCATCCTGGCCGCCGGCGCCCACGTGCTCAGCGACACCTGCCCGGCCATCTCGCGCCTGATGCCCAAGGGCACCAAGGTCGCCTGCACCGACAGCGCCAAGCAGGCGCACTATCTGCCACCGCTGACCGGCGTGCAGTGCTGGTTCGGCGCGGTGGATGATTGCGTCCGCGCCGGCATCACCGGCCGCTGGGAAGGAGATCTGCCGTGAGCGCCGAAACCCTCGACACCACCATCCTCCTGCGCGGCCGCGGCGCCGTGCCCGGCATCGCGGAGGGCGAGGCCCTCGTCACCCGCGACACCATCTCCGGCTGGGGCGGCGTGGACCCCAAGACTGGCACTATCATCGAGCGCCGGCACGAGCTCTGCGGCCAGAGCTTCAAGGGCAAGGTGCTGGTGTTTCCCGGCGCCAAGGGCTCCTCCGGCTGGTCGCAGTATTTCCACCTCACCCGCACCTTCGGCTCCAACCCGATCGCGATGGTGTTCACCGCCGTCAACACCAAGATGGCGCTGGGCGCGGTGGTGACGCGCGTGCCCTGCGTCACGGAATGCGACCAGGACCCGGTGGACGTCATCCAGACCGGCGACTGGGTGCGCGTGGACGGCGACGCCGGCACGGTGGAGATCACCCGCCGCCGCTGAACACCCCCTCGCGGCCGGGCGCGGTCGCTTCCCGAACCACAAAAACCACGAGGAAACCGTCCATGCCCGTCATCGCGCGCCGCGACCTCGCGGCCCTCCTGGGCACCGCCCTGCCCGCCGCCGCGCTACGCCCGCACGCCGCCGGCGCCGCGGACGCCTTTCCCGCGCGCCCGATCCGCGTGGTGATCCCCTACGGCGCCGGCGGCTCCATCAATGGGCTGGCGCGCATGGCGATCGAGTCCATGGGCCGTTTTTCTCCGCAACCCTTCGTGGCCGACAACCGCCCCGGCGCCGCCGGCACGCTGGCCTCCGAACACGTCGTGCGCTCGCCGGCCGACGGCTACACGGTGATCTTCGCCACCCTCGGCACGCTGCTGCTGCACCGCTACCTCTACCCGAACCTGAGCTACGACCCGCGCAGCGCCTTCGCGCCCATCGGCACGGTGGCGGAAAGCCCGCTGGTGCTGGTCAGCTCCACCGCCCTGCCCGCGAAGAACATCGCCGAACTGGTGGAGTTCTCCCGCCGCCAGCCCGACGCCGCCACCTACGCCCACACCGGCACCGGCTCCCTGCCCCACCTGATGGGCGAGCGCCTGGGCGAGCTGACCGGCGTGCGGATGCTGATGGTGCCCTACCAGCTCGCCTCCGGCATGACCTCGGACATGATCGCCGGCCGCGTGCACATGACCTTCGAGACGCTGCTCAACGCCCAGCCGATGATGGCCGGCGGCACGATCCGCGCGCTCGCCGTCGCCTCGCCCGAACGGCTACCGCAGATGCCCGACGTGCCCACCCTGGCCGAGGCCGGCTATCCCGCCCTGACCACCACGCTCTGGACCTCCTTCGCCGTGGCGGCCGGCACGCCGCCCGCGGCGCAGGAATGGCTGGCGTCGACGCTGGACCGTGCCCTGCGCGCGCCGGAAACGGCGGAAAGCTTCAGCCGCTTCGGCGTCACCCCCAAGATCATGGAACCCGACGAGTTCCGCGCCCTTCTGGCCCGCGAGGACGAAGCCTGGCGCGCCACCGCGGAGCGCGTCGGCCGCACCCCCGCCTGAGGAGAACGCCCCCGATGCACCGCAGGACCCTCGCCGCCGCCGGCCTCGGCGCCGCCTCCCTCGCCCTCCCCGGCCGCGCCGCGCGGGCGCAGGGCTGGCCCGACCGCCCGATCCGCATGTTCGTGGCCTACCCGGCCGGGCTGATCCCCGACGTGCTGGGCCGCCTGCTGGCGCAGCCGCTCAGCGCCAGCCTCGGCCGCCCGGTGGTGGTGGAGAACGCCGCCGGTGCGGCCGGCAACATCGGCACCGACCGCGTCGCCAAGGCGGCGCCCGACGGCTACACGATCGGCCTGACCAGCAACGGCCCGCTGACGCTCTCGCCCACCTCCACACCCAACCTGCCCTTCAACGTGGCGCGCGACCTGGCGCCCATCACCCCCGTCGCCTCCACGCCCACGGCGCTGATGGTCTACCCCGGCCTGCCCGCCAACACGCTGCAGGAACTCCTGGCCCTGGCCCGCGCCAAGCCGGGCGAGCTGAGCTTCAGCCACACCGGCATCGGCAACTCCACCCACATCGCCGGTGAGTTGATGAAGAAGCGCGCGGGCGTGGACATCATCTCCGTGCCCTACAGCACCTCGCTGGTGCCGGACGTGATGGCCGGGCGCGTCAGCATGACCTTCGGCTCGGTCAACACGGCGCTGCCGCTGGTGCGCGACGGCAAGCTGAAATGCCTCGGCGTCACCTCGCGCGAAAGGCTGGCCAGCGCGCCGGACTTCCCCACCTTCAGCGAATCCGGCCTGCCCGATTTCGAGGTGCTGACCTGGTTCGGCCTAGTCGCCCCTGCCCGCACGCCGGAGGCGGTGGTGAACCGCCTCCATGCCGAAACGTCGGCGGCGCTGACCACCCTCCGCCTGCGCATCCAGGAACTGGGCGCCGAGCCGATGAGCGAAACCCCCGCCGCCTTCACCGCCCGCATCGCCGCCGAAACCCGCCAATGGGCTCCGGTACTGCGCGACATCGGCGCCGTGCAGAACTGAGGACGCCCGCATGTTCTACGAGCCCGGCCGCACGCCGCACGGCCTGCCTTTCAACCCCTTCAAGTCCTGCGTGGTGCCGCGCCCGATCGGCTGGATCTCCACGCTGGACGCGAACGGCGTGGCCAACCTCGCGCCCTACAGCCAGTTCCAGAACGTCACCTTCGACCCGCCGATCGTGATGTTCTCCGCCAACCAGACCTCCTCGGGCACGCGCAAGGACAGCACGGTGAACGCCGAGCGCGAGGGCAGCTTCGTGTGGAACATGGCCACCTTCGCGCTGCGCGAGGCGGTCAACATCTCCTCCGGCGAATACCCGCCCGGCGTGGACGAATTCGCGGAAGCCGGGCTGACCAAGGCCCCCTCGCGCCTGATCCGCCCGCCCCGCGTGGCGGAATCCCCGGTGCAGTTCGAGTGCGAATACATGCAGACCGTGCGCCTGCCCGGCGGCGGCGTGATGGGCACGGTGGACGTGGTGTTCGGCCGGGTGATCGCCGTGCACATCGACGACGCCGCGCTGACCGCCGACGGCAAGCTCGACATCCCCCGGCTGCGCCCGCTCGCGCGGCTGGGCTACCACGACTACACCTCCGTGGATCACAGCTTCACCATGCCCAGCCCCAACAGCGGCGCCGGCGGCGCGGGCCTCGAAGGCTCTCCGGAAAAAGCCAACGCCCTTCTCGGCACCGGACACCGCGCGGTGCAGCGGGGCTGAGCCGCCTCACCGAATCGCGCGAATCCCGCTTCCGTCCCGGCCCGGCACCGGGCAGGCTGCCACGCAAGGCGGCCGCGTCGCGAGCCGCCCAGAATCGCGAAACGCACCCGGCAAGCCGGGACGGGAAACGGGAACAGGAAAAGCATGAGCACCGCCACAGCCGCGCCACCGGGAACGCGGGAGGCCAACCGGCCGATGACGCGCGAGGAGCGCAAGGTCATCCTGGGCTCCTCGCTGGGCACCGTGTTCGAATGGTACGACTTCTACCTCTACGGCTCGCTCGCCGGGCTGATCGGGGCGCAGTTCTTTTCCCAGTACCCGGAGGGCACGCGCAACATCTTCGCGCTGCTGACCTTTGCCGCGGGCTTCCTGGTGCGCCCCTTCGGTGCCCTGGTGTTCGGCCGCATCGGCGACCTCGTGGGCCGCAAGTACACCTTTCTGGTCACCATCGTGATCATGGGCGCCTCCACCTTCATCGTCGGCCTGCTGCCGGGCTCCGACAGCATCGGCATCCTGGCGCCGATCCTGCTGGTGGTGCTGCGCTGCCTCCAAGGCCTGGCGCTGGGCGGGGAATACGGCGGTGCCGCCACCTACGTGGCCGAGCACGCACCCAACGGGCGCCGCGGCTTCTACACCTCCTTTATCCAGGTCACCGCCACGGCCGGGTTGTTCCTGTCGCTGCTGGTGATCCTGGGCGTGCGCACCGCCACCGGTGAGGAAGCCTTCGCCGCCTGGGGCTGGCGCATCCCCTTCCTGGTCTCGGTGATCCTGCTCGGCATCTCGGTGTGGATCCGCTCCACCCTGAACGAGAGCCCGGCCTTCCGGAAGATGAAAGAGGAAGGCACGGGGTCCAAGGCGCCGCTGTCGGAAGCCTTCGGCCAGTGGCGCAACGCCAAGTGGGCGATCCTGGCGCTGCTGGGCCTGACCATGGGCCAGGCGGTGGTCTGGTACACCGGCCAGTTCTACGCGCTGTTCTTCCTGGGCTCGATCCTGAAGGTGGACGGTCCCACCACCAACCTGCTGATCGCCTGGGCGCTGCTGCTGGGCTCGGGCGGCTTCGTGTTCTTCGGCTGGCTGTCGGACAAGATCGGCCGCAAGCCGATCATCCTGGGCGGCTGCCTGCTGGCGGCGCTGACCTACTTCCCGCTGTTCAAGCTGCTGACGGCGGAAGCCAACCCGGCGCTGAACCGCGCGCACCAGACCATCCCCGTGCAGGTGGTGACCGATCCCGCCACCTGTTCCTTCCAGTTCAACCCCGTCGGCACGGCGCAGTTCACCACCGCCTGCGACGTCGCCAAGGCGGCGCTGGCCCGTGCCGGCGCCATCTACTCCACCGAGGCCGTTCCGGCCGGCACCGCCGCTTCCGTGCGGGTGGCCGGAACGTCCGTGGCCGCTCCTGTGCTGGAAGGCCGCAGCCCGGCCGAGCGCACGGCGGAAACCGCCCGCTTCAACCGCGAGCTGACGGCGGCGCTGACCACCGCCGGCTATCCGGCGGCGTCCAACCCCACCGTGGTGCGGATGTCCGGGCCTTTCGACGTGTTCCGCGAGCAGCCGGCGGTGCTGATCCTGGTGCTGACGATCCTGGTGATCTACGTCACCATGGTCTACGGCCCCATCGCCGCGGCGCTGGTGGAGCTGTTCCCGACGCGGATCCGCTACACCTCCATGTCGCTGCCCTACCACATCGGCAACGGCTGGTTCGGCGGGCTGCTGCCGGCGACCTCGCTGGCGATGGTCGCCCAGACCGGGGATATCTACTACGGCCTCTGGTACCCCATCGTGGTGGCCCTCGCGACGGTGGTGATCGGCATGCTGTTCATCCCCGAAACCAACAAGCGCGACATTTTCGAAGAAGGCACTCCCGACGGCGCACCGGTCCGGCGCGCCTGACCACGCTTCCGGGAACGGCGCCCCGGCGCCGTTCCCGGCCCATGCCGCGCGGGGGACCTCCGGGTCCCCCGTTCGCGTTTCGGGCGAGGCGGCCCAGGCCCGGCCCCGCCGCCCCTGTCTCCACCGCGCCTCTCCTCCTGCCGCGCGCCACCTTGGCCCCCGCCCGTTCGGCCGAGCGCTACACCGGCCACGCACCGCTTGCATCCGCCCGCCCAGCGACCGAGGCTGCCCGGCAAAAATCCCGGAGGAACACCCATGCCCGAGGACGCGCCCGCCGCCGGCAGCAGCAGCCGCTACGACGACCTCTACGCCGACTGGCAGCGCGACCCGCACGGCTGGTGGCTGCGCGCCGCCGCCGGCATCGACTGGGACCAGCCCCCGACCCGCGCCTTCGACCCCGACAGCGGCCCTTACGGCCGCTGGTTCCCCGACGGCCGCCTGAACACCTGCGGCAATGCCCTGGACCGCCACGTCGCCGCCGGCCGCGGCGCCCAGCCGGCCATCATCCACGACAGCCCCGTCACCGGCACCGTCGCCACCCTCACCTACGCCCAGCTGCTGCACCGCGTGGAACGCCTGGCCGGCGCCCTGGCCGCGCGCGGCCTGCGCGCCGGCGACCGCGTGGTGATCTACCTGCCGATGGTGCCGGATGCCGCGGTGGCGATGCTGGCCTGCGCCCGGCTCGGCGCCGTGCATTCCGTGGTGTTCGGCGGCTTCGCCGCCCCCGAGCTCGCCGCCCGCATCGCCGATGCGCAACCGCGGCTGATCCTGGCCGCGTCCTGCGGCATCGAGGGCGGGCGCGTGGTGCCCTACAAGCCGCTGCTGGACGCCGCCCTGGCGCAGTCGCCGCACCAGCCCGAGGCCTGCCTGATCCTGCAGCGCCCGCAGCTCGCCGCCACGCTGCTGCCCGGCCGCGACGAGGATTGGCTGGCCGCCGAAGCCGCCGCCGCGCCGCATCCCTGCGTTTCCGTGGCCGCCACCGACCCGCTCTACATCCTCTACACCTCGGGCACGACCGGGAAGCCCAAGGGGGTGGTGCGCGACAACGGCGGCCACGCCGTGGCGCTGCATCGCTCGATGTCGCTGATCTACGGGCTGCGTGCCGGCGAGGTGATGTTCACCGCCTCCGATGTCGGCTGGGTCGTGGGACACTCCTACATCGTCTACGCGCCGCTGCTGGCCGGCTGCACCTCCGTGCTGTTCGAGGGCAAGCCGGTGGGCACGCCCGATGCCGGCACCTTCTGGCGCACCTGCGCCCAGCACGGCGTCCACGTCATGTTCACCGCCCCCACCGCCCTGCGCGCCATCAAGAAGGAGGACCCGGGGGGCCGCCTGCTGGCCGGGCACGACCTGTCCGCCCTGCGCGCCCTGTTCCTGGCCGGCGAGCGCTGCGACCCCGACACAGCCAGCTGGGCCGCGGAACTGCTCGGCCGCCCCGTGGTGGACCACTGGTGGCAAACGGAAACCGGCTGGCCCATCACCGCCAATTTCCGCGAAGCCGGCCTGTTCCCGCAGCCGCCCGGCTCCGGCGGCAAGCCCTCCCCGGGCTACGCGGTCGTGGCGCTGGACGAGACCGGCACCGAACTCCCGCCCGGCGGCAACGGCGCCCTGGCGATCCGCCTGCCCCTGCCGCCGGGCTGCGCCCCCACCCTGTGGCAGGACGAGCCGCGCTTCCGCGCCGCCTACCTGTCCCGCTTCCCCGGATACTACGAGACCGGCGATGCCGGCCGCGTGGACGCCTCGGGCCTTGTCTGGGTGATGGGCCGCACCGACGACATCATCAACACCGCCGGCCACCGCCTCTCGACCGGCGCCATGGAGGAAGTGCTCGCCTCCCACCCCGCGGTGGCGGAATGCGCCGTGGTGGGCCGGCACGACCCGGTGAAGGGCCAGGTGCCGCTGGGGCTGGTGGTGCTGAAATCCGGCGCCACCCCCGATGAGGCGACCCTGGCCGCCGAACTCGTCGCCCTGGTGCGCGAGCGCATCGGCCCGGTGGCCGCCTTTCGCGAAGCGCGGGTGGTGAACCGGCTGCCGAAGACCCGCTCCGGCAAGATCCTGCGCGCCACGCTGCGCCGCATCGCCGACGGCGAGGACTACCCCGTGCCGCCCACCATCGACGACCCGCAAACGCTGGAGGAGATCGCGGCGGTGCTGCACGCCGGAACCGGTTGAACCCGGGAGCCCCGCCGGCACCCCACCGGCACACCCAGCAGCCGCGAAGACCCGCGCGGCACCCGCCCCGCCGCCGCATGGCAGGAAACGCCGGATCTGTCACATTCCCGGCCTTCGTGCCATTTCGGCGCCGTTGTGCCACTCCGCGCCGCCCGGGCGGGCGCGCCGGGCTTGCTTTCACGATCCTAAGTGTCTAGGATAATTGATATAAATTTCGGTACCCGTGCCGTGTCCGCCGCTCCCGACCAGCCTCTCCGGTAAGGAAGTAAGGTTGTAAGGAAGTAAGGCGAACCCTCGCTGTCAGTTCCCCACCCGCCCGCATTTGTCGGCGATCATCTCGCCGATCGGGATGGCCGAGGTCGCGGCCGGCGACGGCGCGTTGAACACGTGCAGCATCCGATCCGTCTCGCCGAACAGGAAGTCCTGCACCAGCGTGCCGTCGCGCAGCACCGCCTGGGCGCGGATGCCCGCTTCCTGCGGCAGCAGGTCCGCCAGTGTCAGGCTGGGACAGTATTTCCGGCACTGCGCGAGGTAGCCTGGCTTCCAGAAGGAGTCCCGCAG
Organism: Roseomonas sp. BN140053; assembly: GCF_047690175.1. Lineage (NCBI taxonomy): Bacteria > Pseudomonadati > Pseudomonadota > Alphaproteobacteria > Acetobacterales > Roseomonadaceae > Roseomonas > Roseomonas sp. BN140053. The sequence continues at coordinate 31,064 of NZ_JBLLEB010000002.1, forward strand.
TTCGCCCATCGCGGAACGGCGATGCCGCAGCACCGTACGCCAGAAGCCCCCGAAGCGCGCGTAGTCCACCACGTCGCGCGCGCTGATCGACCCCTTGCGGTAGCCCTCGCGCGCGAAGCCCAGCACGGCGTTGGGCCCCACCGTCACGCCGCCGTCGATCATCCGCGTCAGGTGCACGCCCAGGAAAGGCAGTTCCGGGTCGGGCACGGGATAGATCAGCGAGCGCACCACGTCGTTGCGGCTCGGCGGCAGGCGGTAGTATTCGCCGCGGAACGGCACGATGCGGTGCTCGATGCGCAGCCCCGCCAGGGTCGCCAGCCGGTCCGATTGCAGCCCGCCGCAGACCACCAGCCGCCGCGCGCTCCAGCGCCGCTCGCCGGCGGACACCGTGACCTCCGCGACGCCCTCGCGGATCGCCGTCACCGCGGCGCCCAGCACCACCTCGCCGCCCGCGGCGCGGATCACCTCGCCCATCGCGTCGCACACGCGCGCGTAGTCCACGATGCCGGTGGAGGGGCTCCACAGCGCCCCGACCCCGGCGACGTTCGGCTCGCGCCGGCGCAACTCCGCCGCATCGATGCGCTCCACCGGCACGGCGTTGCGGATCGAGCGCTCAAACAGCGCATCCATCCGCGCCAGCTCCGCCGCATTGGTGGCGACGATCAGCTTGCCGCAGGTCTCGAAGGGGATGTTGTGCTCGGTGCAGAACTCCTTGGTCGCCGCGGCGCCGCGCCGGCACAGCTCCGCCTTCAGGCTGCCGGGCGCGTAGTAGATGCCGGCATGGATCACGCCGCTGTTGTGCCCGGTCTGGTGCTGCCCCAGCCGCGCTTCCTTTTCCAGCAGCACCAGGCTGGCGCCGGGCTGCCGCCGCAGCAGCACCATGGCCGTGGCGAGGCCGACGATGCCGCCGCCGACGACGCAGTAATCGTGGATCATCCGTGCCCGCACCCCCGCGCCGCAGCCTTCCCCATCGGCGCCGGCCCGGCAACCAGGCTCGCGCCTCAGTCCCGGCGATAGGGCGCGAAAGCGTCCAGCAGCAGGCGGCGCCACCACGCATGGCCGGGGTCCTTCTGCACCCGCTCGTGCCACCACAGGTAGGCGTCGCCGCGCGGCAGGGGCAATGGCGGCGGCAGCACGCGCAGCCCCAGCAGCGTCGCGCCGTACTCGGCGATGGCGCGCGGCACGGTGGCGAGGAGGTCGCTCGCCGCCACCAGGTGCGGCGCCCCGGCGAAATTCGGCACCGTGGCCAGCACGCGCCGTTGCAGTCCGCGTCCGGCCAGCACGGCATCCACCATGCCGCTGTCGCGCCCGCCGGTGCTGACCAGCACCTGCGGCAGCGCCAGGAAGGTGTCGAGGTCCAGCACTTCGCCGATCGCGGGATGGCCGGCGCGGGCGATGCACAGGAAGGGCTCGCTGACGATGCGGCTGCGCTGCAACCCGCGGTCCAGCGCCAGCTGCTCCTCTACCTCGCCGCCCGCCAGCACCGTGTCCAGCCGGCCGCTTTCCAGCGCCTGGGCCAGCCCCGGCGTGATGCCGCGCACGCGGATATCCACCCCCGGCGCTTCCGCCCGCAGCCGCGCCAACAGCGCCGGCAGGGCGGTGATCACGGGGTGGTCCACCGTGGCCACGGAAAAGGCACGCCGGCTGGTGGCGGGATCGAAGTCGAGGTCGCGCGCCAGCACGCGCTCCAGCTCCGTCAGGCCGAGCCGGATGCGCGGGATCATGCTTTCCGCCAGCGGCGTCGGCAGCAGCCCGGCGCGGCCGCGCACCAGCAGCGGGTCGCCGTAGAGCTCGCGCAAGCGCCGCAGCGCGTGGCTGACGGCGGGCTGCGTCAGCCCCAGCCGGCCGGCGGCGCGGGTAACGCTGCCTTCCGCCAGCACGGCGTCCAGCACCAGCAGCAGGCGCAGGTTCGACTCCGACAGATGAATCCGGCTCATGCCCGCATGTCGCACGGGAATTGGCGTCCTGTCCGCTCCCAGAACATATCGGCGGGGCGCCAGGGAGCGCACGGGAAAGGACGAAACACGATGCTCGACACAGTTCACGGGGCGGCGGAAACGCGGGGCGCGGGCGGGGCGATCCTCAGCCCGCGCGGTGAGGGCGAAGGCTGCGCGGCGCTGGGCACGCGCCACATCCTCAAGGTTCCCGCCGAGGCCACGGGCGGCAGCACCTCCGTCGCCGAGGTGGTGGTGCCCCCCGACGGCGGCACGCCGCTGCACCGGCACGGCCGCGAGGACGAGGTGATCCAGGTGATCGAGGGTCGCGTCTCCCTGTGGTGCGACGGAACGCTGCGGGAGGTCGGCCCCGGCGCGGTGGCCTGGCTGCCGCGCGGCTCCGTCCACGCCTACCGCAACACCGGCGACACGGAGGCGCGCATCACCGTCACCTGCCTGCCCGGCGGCTTCGAGCGCTTCTTCTTCGCCGTGGCCGCGGCCGGGCTGCAGGCGCCGCGCGACATGCCGGCGCTCGCCGCCCTGGCGCGCGACTACGACCTGGAACTGCTCGGGCCCAACCCGATCCCGCCGCGCGGCTGACACGCCGCGGGCGGGGCGTTCAGCCGGCGACCGGCTCCTCCAGGAAGACCTGCACCGTCTGGAACAGCGTGCCGCGGTTGCGCTCCAGCATGATGGTGTGGGTGCCCTCCCCCAGCACCACCAGCCGCTTGCCGGGGCTGGTGGTGATCAGCGGGAACAGGGCGAAGGCACGGTCGGGCGGAGTGAGGCGGTCCCATTCCGCCACCGTCAGCAGCACCGGCATGGACAGCCTGGCGGGATCGTAGCCCGGCTTGTCGCGGCCCCAGTTCTCGCGGAAATCCTGCATCACGCCGTTGGGCGCGCGGAGGACGCCCGGCACCTGCCGGCTGCCGTCGGGATCGGTGGCGAAGGTGGTGTCGGCCCAGTGCTCGAACCAGCCGGGCGGGATCAGCCCGGCGCGCTTGTTGTCGGGCACGCCGCTCAGCCATTGCTCGCGCGCCTGGGCGCGGGTGACGCTGCGATAGGCGCCCAGCGGCGGCGCGTCGGCCGGCGCGGGCGGCATGGTCCAGACGGGGGCGTAGAGCACCAGCTTCTCGACCAGCGTCGGGTTCTCGGCGGCGAAGCGGGCGGCGAGCGTGGTGCCCCAGGACCAGCCGATATGCGCCAGCTTGTTCAAGCCGCGCCGCTCGCGAATGAAGCGCGCCGCGGCAGCGAGGTCGGATACCGCCTGGTCCGGCGTGGTCAGCGGCGCGCCGCCCTCGGGCGGGCGGGACATGGCAGGGTCGCGGGTGGACCGGCCGTAGCCGCGCAGGTCCACGCTCCACACGTCGAAGCCGCGCCCGGCCATGTAGTCCATCCAGGACACCCCCGCGAGCGGCAGGTCGAAGGTGGTGCTGGCCGGATAGGTGGCGCCGTGGACGAAGAGCACGGTGCGGCCGGGCCCGCTGGGCAGCCCGGCCTCGGGCCGCTTGTTGCGGAGATAGAGTTGCACCCCGTTGTCGCCGCCGGGCACCAGGAACTCCTCCAGCACCACGCCGGCCGGCTGCGCCTGCGCCGCGCCGGGCCGCAGCGCCGGCACCGCGAGCGGCAGCACTGCCCCCGCCGCCAGCAGCCCGCGCCGCCCCAGCCCGCGCTGCCCCACGCCGTGCGGCCCCGCCTCGCGCGGCCCGGCCCCGAGCGCGGCCGGCAGCGCCGCCCTGCCCAGCGGCGGCCCCGCGGCGGCCTCCGGTGCGGCGCAACCGCCGGCCGCGGCCCCCGGGCCGGCTTCGGGCATGGATGGCGAACGGTCCTGTGCGGGCATGGGCGCGGTGCCTCCTCCTGGCCGGCCCAGCCTAGCCCGGCTACACCGCGCCGGCCATGCAGCCCTTTCCTTCCGGCGCGCGCGCCTGGACCGCCGAGGCCCGCGCGACTCTCGTGCTGGCCTGGCCCATCGCGCTGACCAACCTGTCGCAGATCGCGCTGACGGTGACCGACACCGCCCTGCTCGGCCGCCTGTCCACCGAAGCCCTGGCCGCCGTGACGCTGGGTTCGGCGCTGTGGTGGGCGGCACTGGCGCCGGGCTTCGGCGTGGCCTTCGCCGCGGCCGCGGTGCTGGCGCAGGAACGCGGCGCCGGCGGGCGCGGCGTGATCCGGCGGATGCGCCGTTCCCTGCGCGCCGCGCTGCACCTGGCGCTGCTGGCCTGCATCCCGCCGGCACTGCTGTGCTGGCACGCCGGGCCGGTGCTGGTGGCGCTGGGCCAGGACCCCGCCCTGGCGGCGCTGGCGCAGAGCTACCTGCGCGCCATGGTCTGGGGCATGCCGTGCTTCTTCGGCTTCCTGGTGCTGCGCTCCTTCCTGTCGGCGCTGGAACGGCCGCGCCCGGCGCTGCTGGTGGTGCTGGGCGCGGTGGCGCTGAACGCCGCGCTGGGCTGGCTGCTGATCTTCGGCGAATACGGCGCCCCCGCCCTGGGTGCCGTGGGCGCGGGGGTCGCGGCGGCGGTGTCGGACCTGTTCATGCTGGTAGGGCTGGGGCTGGTCTGCGCCTGGCACCCGCGCTTCCGCCGCTACCGCGTGTTCGGCCGGCTGTGGCGCCCGGATGTGCCCCGCCTGTGGGAGATGCTGCGGCTCGGCCTGCCGATCGCCGGCACCATGGTGCTGGAGATCGGGATGTTCAGCGCGGTGGGGCTGCTGATGGGGCGCTTCGGCACCGGGGCGGTGGCGGCGCATGCCGTGGCGCTGCAGGTCGCCAGCGCGACTTTCATGGTGCCGCTGGGCATCGGCCAGGCGGCCACGGCGCGGGTGGGGCTGGCGGCGGGCGCCGGCCAGCCCGCCGCGGCGCAGCGCTCGGGCTGGACGGCGATCGCCCTGGCCGCGAGCTTCGCCCTGGTTTGCGCCGCCGCGCTGGTGCTGTTTCCCGCCGCCGTAGTCGCGGTGTTCCTGGACCCGCGCGCGCCGGGCGCGGCGGACACGATGGCGCTCGCGGCGACGCTGCTGGCGGTGGCCGGCGCCTTTCAGCTGGCGGACGGGGTGCAGACCGCGGCCGGCGGCGCGCTGCGCGGGTTGAAGGACACGCGGGTGCCGATGTGGCTGGCCGCCTGCGGCTACTGGGTGCTGGGGCTGCCGGCGGCCTGGCTGCTGTCGGGGCCGCTGAACGGGGGCCCGCTGGGCGTCTGGGCCGGGCTGGCGGCGGGGATCGCGCTGGTGTCGGTGCTGCTGACCTGGCGCTGGGCACGCCTGTCGAAGGGTTTCGCGCCGGCCGCCCTGCCGGCAGGGAGAGTGGCATGAGCATCTGGAAGCGCCCGGTCTCGGTGGAGGAGATCCAGTCCCGCATGGAGGGCTGCCTGCCCGGGCTGCTCGGCATCCGCGTGCTGGAGGTCGGGCCGGACTTCCTGCGCGCCGCCATGCCGGTGGACGAGCGGCACGTGCAGCCCTGGCGCATGCTGCACGGCGGCGCTTCCGTGGTGCTGGCGGAAACGGTCGGCAGCACCGCCTGCCTCCTCACCCTGGAGGAGCACCAGCGCCCCGTGGGGCTGGAGATCAACGCCAACCACTGCGCCGCCGTGCCGCAAGGCCAGAGCGTGACGGCGGAATGCCGGCCGCTGCATCTCGGCCGCTCCACCCAGGTCTGGCAGACCGAGATCCGCCGCGAGGACGGCAAGCTGGCCTGCGTGTCGCGCCTGACCTGCGCCGTGCTGGGCTGAAACGGGCCGGCGCCGCGGGGTTCAGCCGGCCAGGGCGGCCAGCCGCTTCGGCGCCACCAGCCGAAAGGACCGGCGCAGCAGCCCGGCCACCTCCTCCCAGTCCGGTTGCGCGTCCAGGTGGATGCCGATCCAGCCCTTGGGGCCGACATAGGGCGGCGCGAAGAAGCGGTCGGGATCGGCGCCCACCAGCACCGCCTGACTGCCGGGCGGCGCCTTGCACCACGCCGCCGGGCGGCCGTCGTCGTGCCGTTCCATGGCGAAGATGCGGTCGCGCACCCGGAAGGTCGGCCTGCCCCAGGTTTCTTTTTCGGCCGCCTCTGGCAGGGCCAGGCAGATCGCACGCAGCTTGCGGGTGATGGAACTCGCCATGCCCGGCAGCCTAGGCGGGTCCCGAGCAACCAGGCCAGCCGGCCCGTGCCGGTGCGGCCCTGCCGGTGCGGCCCCTGCCGACGGGACCGCGCCGCCGTAACCGCGCGACCGCGACCGTGCCGGCGCGACTATGCCGGACGGTTCGTGCGGGCCGGGACGTGCGGTCTGAGACCATGCCGGGGGCGCCGGGCCGGCGGCCGCTCATGACGCAAGCCGGACGCCACGCCCCCGCCGGTTTGCCCCGCCCCCCGCCGGGTGGTAGGCGCCGGGGATGCGTGTTCTGCTGTGGTACTGGGGCCGGCGTGGCGGCGGCGCGCAGTACGCGCTGTGCCTCGCGCGCGCCCTGGCGCGGCGGCCCGACGTGGCCCTCGGGCTGTCGCTGGCCGACCGGCTGGAATCCCTGGACGCCTTTCGCGAGATCGACGCCGCGCTGGACGTGGTGCCGACCTTCAAGGGCCTGCCCGGCGCCCTGCTCGGGCCGCTGCGGATGCCGGCGCTGCGGGCGCGGCTGCTGGCCCAGGCGCGGGCGATGCGCGCCGACCTGGTGCTCTCGGCCATGAACCACGTCTGGACGCCGCTCGTGGCCCCTGCCCTGCCTGCCGCCGGCGTCCCCTTCGTGGCCGCCATCCACGACGCCGCGCCGCATCCCGGCGATCCCGCGCTGCTGTGGAACTGGCGCCTGCGCACGGAACTGCGCGCCGCCCGCGCCGCCCTGGCCTTTTCCGCCCCCGTGGCGGCGGCGGTCGCAGCGATCCGGCCCGACCTGCCGGTGCTGCGGATGCCGCTCGGGGCGCACTTGCCGGCCGCCGGGAACGGCCCCGCCGCGGCGCCGGTGCCCGGGCAGTTCCTCTTTTTCGGGCGGCTGCGGGCCTACAAGGGGCTGGACCTGCTGCGCGACGCCTTTCGCCTGCTGCGCCAGCGGCACCCCGCCGCCACCCTGCGCGTGGTGGGCGAGGGCGACGCGGAAAGCTGCGCGCCCGGCCTGGCGGAGCTGCCGGGCGTGACGGTGGAACAGCGCTGGGTGCCCGATGCCGGCATGCCCGCGCTGCTGTCCGCCGCCTGGGCCGTGGTGCTGCCCTACCGCGAGGCCAGCCAGTCCGGCGTGCTGCCCCTGGCCCTGGCGCTGGGCGTGCCGGTGGTGGCCACCCCCGTGGGCGCCCTGGCGGAACAGCTGCGCGCCGGGCAGGCCGGGCTGCTGGCCGAGGCCGCCACGCCCGAAGCCCTGGCGCAGGCCATGGCGGCGGTTCTCGACCCCGCCCGCCGCGCCGCCCTGTCGGAAGCGGCGCGGGCGGAAGGGCTGCGGCTGGCGGACTGGGACGCGCAGGCCGCCACGCTGGTGGAGAAGCTGCGCGGCCTGGGACTCGGCGCGGCATGAGCCTGCTGCACCGGATCTGGCAGCGCATCCCCCGCCGGCTGCGTCGGGACGCGCTGTTCGGCGGCACCGCGCTGCTGGCGCCGCGCCCGGATCGGCCGGAACCTGCGGGCGAGGGTTCCCTGCACGTGGCCGGCTTCCTCGGCGCCCCCACCGGGCTGGGCGCCGGCGCCCGCCGCATGCTGGACGCGATGCGCGAGCAGGGCCTGCAGCCCGGTTCCGTCGACCTCACCGGCCCGCTGCGCCAGGGGCCGGCCGGGCCACCGCCCGCCCTGCCGCCGGGGCCGGGCACGGTGGTGCTGCACGTCAACGGCCCGATGCTGCCCTGGGCGCTGCTGGTGCTGGGGCGGCGTGCCCTGCGGCACAAGCGGATCATCGCCTACTGGGCCTGGGAGCTGCCCGCCCTGCCCGCCGACTGGGACCGCGGCTTCCGCCACTGCCACCGCATCTGGGCGCCCAGCCGCTTCTGCGCCGCGGCCTTCACCCGCCCCGGCGGGCCGCCGGTCACGGTGGTGCCGCACCCGCCGCCGGCCCCGGATCCCTCGCCGCTGGGCCGCGACGCCTTCGGCCTGCCGGCGGACGCCTTCGTGTCCCTGGCGATCTTCGACGCCACCTCCTCGCTGGCGCGCAAGAACCCCCGCGGCGCCATCGCCGCCCATGCGGCCGCCTTCGGGAACGATCCGGACCGCCTGCTGGTGCTGAAGACCCACGGCACGGCGGCGGCCGGCCCGGCCTGGGCGGCGGTAGCGCGGGCCGCGGCTGCGCAGGGCAACGTCCGCGTGCTAGACGCCGCCCTGCCCCGGCGCGACCTTTGGGCGCTGATGCGGAACTGCGATGCCCTGGTCAGCCTGCACCGCGCCGAGGGCTACGGCCTGGCCATCGCCGAGGCCATGGCGCTCGGCCGGCCCGCCGTGGCCACGGGCTGGTCGGGCAACACGGACTTCATGGCCGGGCCCGGCTGCTTCCCCGTGCCCTGGACCCTCGTCCCCGCCCGCGACCCGCAGAGCACCTACCACCACCCGGACACCTGCTGGGCCGAGCCCGACATCGCCGCCGCCGCCGCCATCCTGCGCCGCCTGGCGGCCGACCCGGGGCTGCGCCATCCCCCGCCGCAGCGGCTGCCGCCGCCGGATTATCCCGCCGCCCTCGGTGCCTCCGTGCTGGCCAGGGGCGGCGAGCGCGGGTAAACGGCACCCCGAAACTTCTGCCGAAAACGGGATGCCTTGATGCCGAAAGCGCTGATCACCGGGGTGATGGGACAGGACGGGGCCTACCTGTCGCAGCTGCTGCTGGAGAAGGGCTACGAGGTGTTCGGCCTCGTCCGCCGCTCGTCCTCCGCCGACGTGGTGGACGAGCGCCTGCGCTGGCTGGGCATCGCCGGGCAGATCACGGTGGTGGACGGCAACCTGATTGACCTGAGCTCGCTCATCCGGGCCTGCCAGGAGATCAAGCCGGACGAGATCTACAATCTCGGCGCCCAGAGCTTCGTGAAGACCTCCTGGAACCAGCCGCTGCTGACCGGCACGGTGACGGCCATGGGCGCCGGCAACATGCTGGAAGCCGTGCGCATCGCGCATCCGCAGGCGCGCTTCTACCAAGCCTCCTCGAGCGAGATGTACGGTCTGATCCAGGAGCCCGTGCAGAGCGAGACCACGCCCTTCTACCCGCGCAGCCCTTACGCGGTGGCCAAGCTCTACGCCCACTGGATGACGGTGAACTACCGCGAATCCTTCGGGCTGCACGCGTCCTCGGGCATCCTGTTCAACCACGAGAGCCCGCTGCGCGGCATCGAGTTCGTCACCCGCAAGGTCACGGACGGCGCGGCGCGCATCAAGCTCGGCCTCGCCACCGAGCTGAAGATGGGCAACCTGGACGCCAAGCGCGACTGGGGCCACGCCCGCGACTACGTCAAGGCGATGTGGCTGATGCTGCAGCAGGAGGTGCCGGACGACTACGTCGTGGCCACCGGCCGCACCACCACGGTGCGCGACATGTGCAAGGCGGCCTTCGACCATGTCGGCCTCCACTACGAGGAGTTCGTGAAGGTGGACCCCGCCTTCCTGCGCCCGGCCGAGGTGGACGTGCTGCTGGGCGACCCAACCAAGGCCAAGCAGAAGCTGGGCTGGGAAGCCGAGACCAGCCTGGAGGCCATGATCGGGGAGATGGTCGAGGCCGACCTGTTCCGGCACCGCTCGAAGCTGCGCTGATGTCGGCCGCCGCCCCCGGGCGTATCCTGGTCACCGGCGCCGGCGGCTTCGTCGGCCGGCACCTGCTGCCGGCGCTGCGGCAGCACTTCCCGGCGGCGACCCTGGTGGCGGCGTCCCGCCGCGGCGACGTGGCGGGCGCCGACGAGACGGTGCCCTTCGACCTGCTGGCGCCGGGGCTGGAAGACAGCCTGCGCCGCATCGCCCCCGACGCGGTGCTGCACCTGGCGGCGCAGGCCTCCGTGCCGGTGTCCTTCGCCGACCCGGCGGGGACCTGGCGGGTCAACCTGGACGGCAGCCTCGCCCTGGGCGAGGCGATGCTGCGCGCCCTTCCCGGCCGCCGCTTCGTCCACGTCTCCTCCGCCGAGATCTACGGGCTGAGCTTCCAGGCCGGCACCCCGCTGGCCGAGGACGCGCTGCCCCGCCCGGCCAATCCCTACGCCGCGTCCAAGGCGGCCGCCGACCTGGCGATCGGCGAGCTGAGCCTGCGCGGCCTCAACGCCGTGCGGCTGCGCCCCTTCAACCAGACCGGCCCCGGCCAGTCCGACGGCTTCGTGGTGCCCGCCTTCGCCAAGCAGGTGGCGCTGATCGAGGCCGGCAAGCAGGAACCGCTGCTGCGCACCGGCGCCCTGGACCGCTGGCGCGACTTCATCGACGTGCGCGACGTGTGCGCCGCCTACGCCCTGGCGCTGGCGGCCCCGTCCCTGCCGCCGGGCGCGGTGTTCAACCTGTCCACCGGCCGGCCGCAGCGGGTGGGCGACATCCTGGACGCACTGCTGGCCCGCGCCGGCATCGCCGCCCGCGTGGAGCAGGATGCCGGCCGCCTGCGCCCCACGGATGTGGAACGCACCGCCGGCGATGCCCGCGCGGCGCGGGAAGCGCTGGGCTGGGAACCCTCGACTCCCTGGGCGCAGACCCTGGACGACGTGCTGCAGGACTGGCGCGGGCGCGTCGCCGCGGGCTGACGCGGCGCCTTCCCCGCACACCGCGCCCGAACGGCGCGGCCCTGCGCGGCCGGCCGTCAGGCCCCACCGAGGCCGGCACGCCGCGGATCGGCGAAAACCCGGCCGGGGACCGCCCCTCGGCCCCGCCCCTGAACGGCCAGGCCGCACCGCCGCGAGCAACGCTTCCTTAACCCGGACCCGGCAAAACTTGCCGCCTCGGCAGAATGCCGGAGCGGAGTGCTAGGGATGCCTCGGTCGCAGGACGCCCGAAGAAAGGGATCGCGTTGCTCGGGCAGGTAACGGCCCAGCTGCGCGCGCTGGGGCCGCTGCGGCTCGGCGCGCTGGCGGCGGTGGCGCTGCTGCTGCTGGGTGGCCTGGGCTTCCTGGCCTTTCGCGCCGGCAGCCCGCCCATGGCGCCGCTGTATTCCGACCTCGACGCGCGCGACGCCGGTGCCGTGGTGCAGTCGCTGGAACGGCAGCGCGTGCCCTTCCAGCTGTCGCGCAGCGGCTCCACGGTCAGCGTGCCCGAGGAGATGGTGCCGCGGCTGCGGCTGAGCCTCGCCCGTGAAGGCCTGCCTGCCGGCGGCAATGTCGGCTGGGAAATCTTCGACCGCGGCGAGAGCCTGACCACCACCCCCTTCCAGCAGGACGTGAACCGGGTGCGCGCCATGGAAGGCGAGCTGGCCCGGACGATCCAGGGGCTGGCCGGCGTGCGCAGCGCCCGCGTCCACCTCGTGCTGCCGCAGCGCGAAGCCTTCTCGCGCCGCACCGCGGAAGCACAGGCCAGCGTGGTGCTGGCCATGCAGGGCGGCCAGCGGCTGGACCGCGAGGGCGTGCAGGCGGTGCTGCACCTGGTGGCCACGGCGGTGCCGGGGCTGAAGCCGCAGGCGATCTCCGTGGTGGACAGCCGCGGCGAGCTGCTGGCGCGCGGCGGCCAGGCGCTGACCGGCCCCACCGCGGCCGCCACGCTGGACGAGGCGCGACGCGCCCAGGAGCTGCGCCTGTCCCGTGGGGTGGAGGAGCTGCTGGAGCGCACCCTCGGCCCCGGCCGCGTGCGGGTGGAAACCACGGTGGAAATGGACGCCGACCGCGTCCAGACCACCGAGGAGCGCTTCGACCCCGAGAACCAGGTCGCCCGCAGCACCCAGAGCAACCAGGAACAGTCGCGTTCCGGCGAGGCCGGCAACGTGTCGGTGGCCAACCAGCTGCCGGGCGCCGAGGCCGCGGGCGGCGGCGAGCGCAGCCAGGAAAGCCGCAACGAGGAAACCACCAACTACGAGATCGGCAAGACCGTGCGCTCCGCGGTGCGGGACCAGCCGGTGCTCAAGCGGCTCTCCGTGGCCGTGCTGGTGGACGGCATCTGGGAACCGCAGGAAGGCGCCGCGCCGCGCTTCCGCGAACGCACCGCCGAGGAGCTGGCCCGGCTCGGCGCGCTGGTGCGCTCCGCCGTGGGTGCCGACGAGCGGCGCGGCGACAAGGTCGAGGTGGTGTCGATGCGCTTCGCCGCGGCGGAGGCTGAGGCCGCGGCGCCCGCCGGCGCCTTCGGCCTGCCGCTGGGCCCGGCCACCCTGGCCCGGCTGACCGAGAGCGGCATCTTCGCCTTGGTGGCGCTGCTGGCGCTGCTGCTGGTGGCCCGTCCCCTGGCGCGGCAGCTCAGCGCCACGCTGCAGCTGGCCCCGGCGGGCACCCTGCCCGCACCCGGCCAGGGCGGCCCCGCGGCGCTGGCCGGGCGGGCCGGCGGCACGGCGCTGCCCGGCCCCGCCGAGCCCGCGGGCCTGCTGGAATCCAGCGAGGCCGAGGAGATGATCAGCATCGCCAAGATCGAAGGGCAGATGCGGGCCTCCTCCATCGCCCGCATCAACGACCTCATCGAGAAGCACCCCGAGGAAGCCATGGGCGTGCTGCGTCGCTGGCTGACCCCGGCGGAGGAGTGACGATGGCCCTGAACGGTGCCCAGAAGGCCGCGGCCCTGATGCTGGCGATCGGCGAGGAAACCTCGTCGCGGCTGTTTTCCCGCATGCACGAGGACGAGATCCGCGACGTGTCGGCGGCGATGTCGCAGCTCGGCACGGTGCAGGCCAGCGCCATCGAGGAGTTGTGCGGCGAGTTCGTGGCCAACATGGCCAGCGCCGGCAACCTCGTCGGCTCCTTCGAAACCACGGAGCGCATGCTGCTCAAGACGCTGCCCAAGGAACGCGTCGCGCAGATCATGGAGGAGATCCGCGGTCCCGCCGGCCGCACCATGTGGGACAAGCTGGGCAATGTCAGCGAGGCCGTGCTCGCGAACTACCTGAAGAACGAATACCCGCAGACCGTGGCGGTGGTGCTGAGCAAGGTGCGCCCCGACCACGCCGCGCGCGTGCTGGCGCTACTGCCCGAGGGCTTCGCCATGGAAGTGGTGATGCGGATGCTGCGCATGGAAACCGTGCAGAAGGAAGCGCTGGAAGGCGTCGAGCGCACGCTGAAGGCGGAGTTCATGAGCAACCTCGCCCGCGCCAGCCGCCGCGACGCGCACGAGATGATGGCCGACATCTTCAACAACCTCGACCGCACCGCCGAGGGCCGCATCATGGCCGCGCTGGAAGAGCGCAACCGCGACAGCGCCGAGAAGATCCGCGGGCTGATGTTCACCTTCGAGGACCTGCAGCGGCTGGACGGCGCGTCCGTGCAGATGCTGCTGCGCACGGTGGAGAAGGACAAGCTGGCGCTCTCGCTCAAGGGCGCCAGCGAGGGCGTGAAGACCATGTTCTTCAAGAACCTGTCCGAGCGCGCCTCCAAGATGCTCAAGGACGACATCGCCGCCCTCGGCCCCGTGCGGCTGCGCGACGTGGACGAGGCGCAGGCCGCCATCGTCACCCTGGCCAAGGACCTCGCGGCCCAGGGCCAGATCCAGATGGCCGACGGGCAGGAGGCGATGGTCGGCTGATGCCCCAGCCCGCGCCCCTGCCCTTCCAGGCCTTCACCCTCGGCGCCGCCCGCCCGGCGGCCATGGCCCGGCCCGTGCTGTCCGGCCTCGCCCTGCCCGACCTGGACGCCGCCGCCGCCCCGCCGCGCCCCGAAGGTCCCACGCCGGAGGAGGTGGACCTGCTGCTCGACGTGGCGCGCGAGGCCGCCCTGGCCGAGGGCCGCGCCCTGGGCGAGGCGGAAGGCCGCGCCGCCGCGCTGGCCTCCAGCGCCGCGCTGCTGAACGACATCCTGGCCGAGGCGCTGAACCGCATCGACGAGGCGGCGGCGGAGGCCGCGGCGGCCGCCGAGCAGAATGCGCTCTCGCTGGGCCGCCTGCTGCTGCGGATGCTGGACGCCGCCCTGCCCGGCGCCGCCGCTCGGGCCGCGCCGGAGCTGCTGGACCAGCTGGTGGCACAGCTCGGCCCGGTGCTGGAAGCGCCGGAAGGCGCCACGGTGCTGGTGCCGCCCGACCTGCTGGACGCGGCGCAAGAACGGCTGGCCGGCAGCGGCCTGCCCGTGCAGCCCGACCCCGCCCTGGCCCCGGGTGACGCGCGCATCGCCTGGCGCGGCGGTGCGCTGGCGCTCGACCTGGCCCAGCGCCGGGCCGCGATCCACGACATCCTCGCTTCCCTCGACCTTTTGGAGAATTCCCCATGAGCGGCAACTTCGAACCCCTCACGCCCGGCGGCGCGTCGGACAAGCCGGGCAGCGGCACGGGCAGCAGCGCCGCCGGGCTGGAAGCCGTCTACGACATTCCCGTGCAGGTCAGCGCCGTGCTGGGCCGCGCCACCATGCAGGTCAGCCAGCTGCTCAAGCTCGGCCGCGGCGCGGTGGTGGAGCTGGACCGGCGCCTGGGTGAGGCGGTGGACATCTACGTCAACAACCGCCTCGTCGCGCGCGGCGAGGTGGTGATGGTGGACGACAACCGCCTGGGCGTGACCATGACCGAGATCGTCAAGGCGGACAGGCTCTAGCCGTGCCGCGCCTCCTCATCGTGGGCAGCCTGGAAGGCGAGCTGGGCCAGGCGGCACGCATCGCCGCGGCCCGCGGCGCGCGGCTGGCGCAGGCGGACGGCGTCACCGCCGCCATGGGCCGGGCGCGCAGCGAGGGCTGCGACCTGATCCTGTGCGACGTGCAGCACGACGTGGGCTGGCTGGTGCAGGGGCTGGACGCCGAGCGCATCCACTGCCCGGTGATTGCCTGCGGCCGCACCAGCGACGCCACCGCCGCGGTGCGCGCCATCCGCGCCGGCGCCAAGGAATTCCTGCCGCTGCCGCCGGAGGCCGACCTGATCGCGGCCATGCTGCAGGCCGCCGCCGGCGAGGGCGACGGCCCCGTGCACCGCGACCCCGCCATGGCCGCGCTGCTGGCCCGCGCCGAGGCGGTGGCACGGGCCGAGGCGAGCGTGCTGATCACCGGCGAGAGCGGCACCGGCAAGGAGGTGCTGGCGCGCCACATCCACGCTCATTCCCGCCGCGCGAACGGCCCCTTCGTGGCGCTGAACTGCGCCGCCCTGCCGGAAACCCTGCTGGAATCCGAGCTGTTCGGCCACGAGAAGGGCGCCTTTTCCGGCGCCGTCGCCTCCCGCCGCGGCAAGTTCGAGCAGGCCGAGGGCGGCACGCTGCTGCTGGACGAGATCGGCGAGATGGACGTGCGCCTGCAGGCCAAGATCCTGCGCGTCCTGCAGGAGCGCGAGGTGGACCGCCTGGGCGGCACCGCGCCGGTCAAGGTGGACGTGCGCATCCTGGCCGCCACCAACCGCGACCTCGGCGCCGAGGTGCGCGCCGGCCGCTTCCGCGAGGACCTGCTGTTCCGCCTGCGCGTGGTGTCGCTGCGCATCCCGGCGCTGCGCGAGCGCCCGGCCGACATCCTGCCGATCGCCGAGCACTACGCCCGCCGCTACGCCGACGCCAACGGCTTCGACCGCCGCGACTTCTCGCCCCAGGCCCGCGCGATGCTGCTGGGGCATGCCTGGCCCGGCAACGTACGGGAGCTGGAGAACGCCGTGCACCGCGCCGTGCTGCTGGCCGCGGGCGACGAGATCGGCGCCGAGGCGATCGAGCTGGACGCCCCCAGCCTGTTCGCGCCGGCCGAAGCCGTCGCGGGCCCCGGCGCCGCTGACGGCGCGCCCCCGCCGCCCGCCGCCCGCCCCGCCGGCGGTGGCGTCGCCGCCCTGGTGGGACGCCGCATGGAGGAGGTGGAGCGCGCGCTGATCCTGGAAACCCTGGGCCACTGCCTGGGCAACCGCACCCGCGCGGCGGAGATCCTGGGCATCTCCATCCGCACGCTGCGCAACAAGCTGCACGAATACCGCGCGGCCGGGGCGGAAGTGCCGCTCGCCCCCAACCAGCAGCCCCTGGCCGCCTTTCCGGCCTTCGCGGACTGATCGCGCCCGCATGGGACGCGCGGCGCGGCAGCCCCTGGGTGAAGGTTCCGGCATGAGGGATCCCGCATGAACGCGCTGATCGGACGCCTGCCGGCGCCGCTGGCCTCGCTGCGGCTGGGCAGCGATGTCGGGCTGGCCCTGGGCGTCGTCGCGCTGATCGCGGTGATGGTGGTGCCGCTGCCGCCGGTGCTGCTGGACGCGGGGCTGGCCATCTCCATCACACTGTCCGTGCTGGTGCTGATGACGGCGCTGTTCCTGCAGCGCCCGCTGGACTTCACCTCCTTCCCGACGCTGCTGCTGCTGACCACGCTGCTGCGGCTCGCGCTCAACGTCGCCACCACCCGCGGCATCCTGACGCACGGCCATGAGGGGCATCACGCCGCCGGCGCCGTGGTGTCCGCCTTCGGGTCCTTCCTGATGGGCGGCGACGTGCTGGTGGGCATGATCGTGTTCGCAATCCTGCTGGTGGTGAACTTCATGGTGGTCACCAAGGGGTCCGGCCGCATCGCCGAGGTCGCGGCGCGCTTCTCGCTCGACGCCATGCCCGGCAAGCAGATGGCGATCGACGCCGACCTCAGCGCCGGCATCATCGACGAGAACGAGGCCAAGATCCGCCGCAAGGATCTGGAAGCCGAGAGCGGCTTCTACGGCGCCATGGACGGTGCCGCGAAGTTCGTGCGCGGCGACGCCATCGCCGGGCTGATCACCACCGCGATCAACCTGCTGGGCGGCATCGCCATCGGCGTCGGCCGGCACGGCCTGCCCTTCGGCGAGGCGGTGACGACCTTTTCCGTCCTCACCGTCGGCGACGGGCTGGTCAGCCAGATCCCGGCGCTGCTGGTGTCGGTGGCCGCGGGCATCGTGGTCACCAAGGGCAACACGGAAGGCACAGCCGACAAGGCACTGGTGGGACAGCTCGGCGGCGGGGCCAAGCCGCTGGCGCTGGTGGCCGGCGCCGCGGCCAGCCTGGCGCTGCTGCCGGGGATGCCGATGCTGCCCTTCCTGGCCCTGGCCGGCGGCGCCGGCGCGCTGGCCTGGTTCCGCCGCAAGGATCAGGTGCAGCAGGCCGCCATCGCCGCCGCGCCGCCGCCCGCCCCAGCGGAGCCGCCGGTGGCGGAAACCCTGCGCATCGACCAGCTGCGCCTCGAACTCGGCTACGGGCTGCTGCCGCTGGCGGCGGGCGAGGCGCCGCGGCTGACCGAGCAGATCCGCAACCTCCGCCGCACCGTGGCGCAGGAACTGGGCTTCGTGCTGCCCTCCGTGCGGCTGCAGGACAACCTGGAACTGCCGCCCGACCACTACGTGATCCGCGTCAAGGAGATCGAGGCCGGGCGCGGCCAGCTGCGGCCGCCGCTGCACCTGGCGATCGACCCTTCCGGCAACACGCCCAACATCCCCGGCGAGACCTGCCAGGAACCCACCTTCGGCCTGCCCGCCCTGTGGATCGAGGAGATGCACCGCGAGCACGCCCTGGCCCTGGGCTGCACGGTGGTGGACGCCGCCGGCGTGCTGGCCACCCACCTGACTGAGCTGGTGCGCGAGAACGTGGCGGAGCTGCTGAGCCACGCCGAAACGCAGAAGCTGCTGGACGAGCTGCCGCGCGAGCACGGCAAGCTGGTGGCCGACCTGATCCCCGCCCAGGCCACCACCGGCACCGTGCAGCGCGTCCTCCAGGCGCTGCTCACGGAGCGGGTTTCCGTGCGCGACCTGCCCACCATCCTGGAAGGCATGCAGGAAGCCTTGGCCTCCGGCCTGCGCTCGATCCCCGGCATGGTGGGCGTGGTGCGGGCGCGGCTGTCGCGGCAGATCAGCGATGCCGCGCGCGGCCCCGGCGGGTACGTGCCGATGATCGCGCTCTCGGCCGAGTGGGAGCAGGCCTTCGCCGAGGCGCTGATCGGCCCGGGCGAGGAACGGCAGCTCGCCATGATGCCGTCGCGTCTGCAGGAATTCATGCAGCGGGTGCGCGACAGTTTCGACAAGGCCGCCGCGGCCGGCGAGTCGCCGGTGCTGGTGTGTTCCGGCGGCGTGCGGGCGCACGTGCGCGCCATCGTGGAACGCTTCCGCCCTTCCACCTGCGTGCTGGCGCAGGCGGAAATCCACCCCCGCGTGCGCATCCGCACGGTGGGCGTGCTGTGATCTTCACCGGACGGCAAGCGGTGCGGGCTTAGGGTCGCGGGCATGCGGCTCCGCATCTTCCACGCTTCCGGCATGACCGAGGCCATGGCGCTGGTCCGCATCGAGCTGGGCCCGGACGCCGTGATCCTGTCCAACCGCCGCACCGCCACCGGCGTGGAGGTGACGGCGGCGCTGGAAGGCGACGAGCCGCTGCTGATCCCGCCCGAGCCGCTCGCCGCACCCTTCGCGGTGCCCGATGCCGCCCTGGCGCGCCACAACCTGCCCCCTGCCCTGGCGGGGCGGCTGCGCGGGCCGCTGGCGCCGGCGCTGGCCGCCGCCCTGCCCTTCGCGCCGTTGCCCGATGCGGGGGCGCGCGGCATCGCGCTGGTGGGCCCGCCCGGGGCCGGCAAGACGCTGACCTGCGCCAAGTTGGCCACCCGGCTGGTGCTGGCGGGCAAGTCCCCCGTGGTGGTCACCGCCGATGCCGCCCGCGCCGGGGCGGCGGAACAGCTGGCGGCCTTCACCCGGCTGCTGGGGCTGACCCTGGCCGTGGCCGCTTCTCCCGCGCAGGTGGCGCGGGCGCTGCACCGGCGGCAGCCCGGGCAGCCCGTGCTGCTGGACACCGCGGGCTGCGACCCCTTCGACGGCAAGCAGGCGGAAGCGCTGCTGGCGCTGCTGCGCGCCGCCGATGCCGCCCCCGTGCTGGTGCTGCCCGCCGGGCTGGACGCGGCCGAGGCGGCGGAGCTGGCCCGCGCCTTCGCCGCCCTGGGCGCGCGCTGCATGATCCCGACCCGCCTCGACTCCGCCCGCCGCCTCGGCTCCGTGCTGGCGGCGGCCGAGGCCGGGCCGCTGGCGCTGAGCGAGGCCGGCACCGGCCCCGGCGCCGCGGACGGCCTCACCCCCCTGACCCCGGACTGGCTGGCCGCGCGGCTCTGCCCTCCCGTCTCGCAGGACGTCGCCGCATGAGCGCAGCCCTCTCGCATTCCCCGGTGCCGCGCGGGCGGCTGCTCGGCATCGCGTCCGGCAAGGGCGGCGTCGGCAAGACCTGGTTCGCGGTGACGCTGGCGCATGCCCTGGCCCGCACCGGGCGCCGCGTGCTGCTGGCCGACGGCGACCTCGGCCTGGCCAACGTGGACGTGCAGATCGGCCTCAGCGCCAGCTGCGACCTGGACGCCGTGCTGGTGGGGCGGGCAACCCTGGCGCAGGCGGCGCAGCGCCACCCGGCCGGCTTCCACGTGCTGCCCGGCCGTTCCGGTTCCGGCGCCATGGCGCACGCCGCCCTGGCCTGGAGCGAGCGGCTCACCGCCCTGCTGCGCGGCGCCACGGCGGAATGGGACGACGTGCTGCTGGATATCGGTGCCGGGCTGGACCCCGCCGCGCGCGGCCTGGCCGCGGCCTGCGACACGCTGCTGGTGGTGGCCACGGACGAGCCCACCAGCCTGACCGACGCCTATGCCGTGCTGAAGCTGCACGGCCGCGACGCGCCGGGTCGCGACGCGCGGGTGGTGGTGAACATGGCCGCCGACCCCGCGGCGGGCGCCCGCACCCACGCCACGCTGGCGCGGGCCTGCACCAACTTCCTGGGACGCGAAGTGCCGCTGGCCGGGGTGATCCGGCGCGACGCCAAGGTGCGCGACGCCATCCGCCGGCAAACCCCGCTGCTGACCCGCCACCCCAACGCCCCGGCGGCGGAGGATGTGGAAACCCTGTGCCGCGGCCTACTGGGGTGAAGCGCCCGGTGCCGGTGCGCCTGGGCACCGCGCGGCCGCGGCGGCGGGTCTAGCCGGGCTTGCGGAGCACCAGCAGCAGGCCCGGCACCTCCGCCTCGTGTTCCCGTCGCAGCACGGCCTCCTCCCGCGCCAGGGACACCAGACCGGCGGCCTCGACCAGCCCCGCGACGTGTTCGGGGTGATGCCTGAAGCGCATCCCGCCGCCGAGTTCGAAGGGCGCGACCCCGCCCACCTCCAGGCTGAAGGCGGCCACCCCGCCGGGGTGCAGGGCCGCAGCGATACCGGCCAGGGCCGGTGCGAGATCGCCGAGGTAGTTCAGCACGTCCGCCGCCGCCACCAGCCCGAAACCCGCGGGACGGCCGGGCAGGAACTCCAGCAGGTCCGCCTCGTGCAGCGCCTCGTAGAGCCCGGTGCGGCGCGCTTCCGCCAGCATGCGCGGCGACAGGTCCACCCCTTCCAGCCGCCGGGCAAAGGGCCGCAGCGCGCGGCCGGACAGGCCGGTGCCGCAGCCGAGGTCCAGCACCTCCAGGGACCCCTCCGGCACGACCCCGGCCCGGTCCACCAGCGCCGCCAGCAGCGCCGGGGTGCGGTAGCCCAGCACGTCCACCAGATGCGTGTCGAAATGCCCGGCATAGCGGTCGAACAGGTCGCGCACGTAGCCGGCGGGGGCACGCTCCGGCACCGCCTCCTCCCCCAGCGAGGCCAGCAGGAACCGCGCCTGCGCCGCCACCGCCGGTTCCGCCCCGTCCAGCGCCCTCCGAGCTGCCGCCACCGCGTCGCCGGCTTGGCCGAGCTGCCGCAGCGCATGCGCCAGCGCTAGCCAGCCTTCCGCCGTGGGGGCGAGGTCCAGCGCCGCTCGCAGGTGCGGCAGGGCTTGGTCCGGCCGGCCGAGTGTGGAGAACACCTGCCCGAGATTGCGCTGCGACACCGCGTCCGCCGGTCGTGCCGCCACGGCGCGCCGCAGCAGCGGCGCCGCCTCCGCCGGGCAGCCCAGCTCGGCCAGCGAGGCGCCGTGCGAGGCCAGGAACACCGCCGCCTCGGGCCGCAGCGCCAGGGCCTGCCCGGTCAGCCGCGCCGCTTCCTCCACCTCGCCGCGCTGGCGCGCCAGCACGCCGCACAGGTTCAGCGCGTCCGGCTGCGCCGGGTCCAGCGCCAGCACCTGGTCGTACAGCGCCGCCGCTTCCTCCAGCGCCCCGGCGGCATGCCGCGCCGCCCCGGCGCGCAGCAGCGCCAGGACGTCGGCCATCAGAACAGCCCCTCGATCCGTCCTTCCGCGTCCAGCCCGATGCGCTCGGCGGCGGGCGAGCGCGGCAGGCCGGGCATGGTCATCACCTCGCCGCACACCGCCACCACGAAGCCGGCGCCGGCGGAAAGCCGCACCTCCCGCACCGGCAGCACGTGGCCGCTGGGCGCGCCGAGCAGCGCGGGATCGGCGGAAAAGGAATACTGCGTCTTGGCGATGCAGACGGGGACGTGGCCGAACCCCGCTTCCTCGAAGCGCCGCAGCCGGGCCGAGACGGAAGGCGGAAAGGACACCTCCGCGGCGCGGTAGATCCTGCGCGCCACGGTGCGGATCTTCTCCTCCAGCGACAGATCGTCGCCGTAGATCGGCGCGAACCGCGCCTCCCCCGCGGCGATCAGCCCGGTCACGGCGCGGGCCAGCTCCGCCGCCCCCGCCGCGCCGTCGGCCCAATGGGTGCAGAGCACGACCTCCGTGCCCAGCGGCGCCATGGCCTCGCGCACGGCGGCGAACTCGGCCTCGGTGTCGGTGGTGAAGCGATTCAGCGCCACCACCACCGGCAGGCCGAAGCGGCGCATGTTCTCGACGTGGCGCTGCAGGTTCACGACGCCGCGCCGCACCGCGGCCACGTCCTCGCGGTCCAGCTCGGCGCGCGCCACGCCGCCATGCATCTTCAGCGCGCGCACCGTGGCCACCACCACGCAGGCGGCGGGCGACAGCCCGGCCAGGCGGCACTTGATGTCGCAGAACTTCTCGCCGCCGAGGTCGGCGCCGAAGCCGGCCTCCGTCACCACCACATCGGCCAGGCGCAGCCCCAGCCGCGTCGCGGCGACCGAGTTGCAGCCATGCGCGATGTTGGCGAAGGGCCCGCCATGCACCAGCGCCGGGCTGCCTTCCAGGGTCTGTACGAGGTTGGGCAGCATCGCCTCGCGCAGCAGCGCCGCCATGGCGCCGTGCGCCTTGAGGTCGGCGGCGGTGACCGCCGTGCCGTCGCGGCGATGGCCGACGATGATCCGCCCCAGCCGCGCCTGCAGGTCGGCGAGGTCCTCGGCCAGGCACAGGATCGCCATCACCTCGCTGGCCACGGTGATGTCGAAGCCGTCCTCGCGCGGGATGCCGTTGCCGACGCCGCCCAGCCCCACCAGCACGTCGCGCAGCACGCGGTCGTTCATGTCCACCGCGCGGCGCCAGCTCACCCGGCGCGGGTCCAGCCCCAGCGCGTTGCCCCAGTGCAGATGGTTGTCCACCATGGCGGAGAGCAGGTTGTTGGCGCTGGTGATGGCGTGGAAGTCGCCGGTGAAGTGGAGGTTGATCTCCTCCATCGGCGCGACCTGCGCCCGCCCGCCTCCCGTCGCGCCGCCCTTTACGCCGAAGCACGGCCCCAGCGAGGGCTCGCGCAGGCAGATCATCGTCCGCGTGCCCCCCGCGTTCAGCGCGTCGCCCAGGCCGATGGTGGTGGTGGTCTTGCCCTCGCCGGCGGCGGTGGGGCTGATGCCGGTGACCAGCACCAGCGCGCCGCTCCCGCCGCGCCCGGGGTCGCTGCCGCGCCCGGGGTCGCTGCCGCGCCCGGGGATGCGGGCCGGGTCCAGCTTGGCCTTGAACCGGCCGAAGGGTTCCACCGCCGCCTCCGGGATGCCCGCCCGGGCGGCAATGTCGGCGATGGGGCGCAGGGTGGCGGCGCGCGCGATCTCCAGGTCGGTGGCCATGCGGTGTTTGCGCGCTCCCCGGGGGTGTTCCGCGGTTACGACGCCCGACCGCGCCGGGCAAGCCGAGGCGACGCTTTCCCCGGGCAGGGGCCGCCCCATATGGCCGGGCATGGCGGAACCCCGGACCCTCGAGAACCCCTGCACGGGGTATTGCCGCTTCGACCCGGCCACCGGGTGGTGCCGGGGCTGCGCCCGCTCCCGCGCCGATTGCCGGAACTGGAAGCGACGGCCGGACACGCGGCCGGGCATCCTGGGCCGCCTGCGCGCGCGGCTGCGGGCGATGCGGCAGGCGGGTCTGCGGGTCGGGCGCGACGCGACGCGCTGAAGCGCGCCACACCGGCCTGCCAGCCGCGAGGGAACCCGATGCAGCCCGTCGATCTCGCCCTGTGCCTCGCGGTGGACGTGTCCGCTTCCGTGGATTTCGGGGAATTCGGCTTGATGATGGGCGGGCTCGCCGCCGCCTGGCGCGACCCGGGCATCCTGGCCGCCGCCACTGCCGGCCCGCGCGGCGCGGTGGCGGTGGCGCTGCTGCAATG
This sequence comes from Roseomonas sp. BN140053, assembly GCF_047690175.1. Taxonomy (NCBI): domain Bacteria; kingdom Pseudomonadati; phylum Pseudomonadota; class Alphaproteobacteria; order Acetobacterales; family Roseomonadaceae; genus Roseomonas; species Roseomonas sp. BN140053. The sequence goes on from NZ_JBLLEB010000002.1 coordinate 54,265, forward strand.
GTCCGGCCCCGGCGCCCAGGCAGTGGGGGTGGACTGGCAGGTGGTGAACGGCGCCGCCGCCGCGAATGCCCTGGCGGAGGCGGTGGACAACTGCCCCCGGCTGCTGCCGCCCGGCGCCACCGCCCTGGGGGAAGGACTGGTGGCCGGGCTGGCGATCCTCGGGCGCTTCCCGGCCGAGGCGTCGCGGCTGGTGCTGGACGTGTCGGGCGACGGCGCCGGCAACACCGGCCGCCCGTCCGGCCCGGTGCGCGACCTGGGTGTGGGCGCCGGGGTCACCATCAACGGCCTGGCCGTGCTGAACGAGGAGCCGGACCTCCTCGCCCACTACGAGGCGGAGGTGATCGGCGGCCCCGGCGCCTTCGCCCTGTCCTGCGCCGACTACAACGACTTCGCCGAGGCCATCGCCCGCAAGCTGGCGCGGGAAATCCAGGGCAGCCTCGCCGTCTGACCCGGCCCAGACCGGCATCGGTGCCCGTACCGGCACGGGCCAAGTTTTGCGCCGCGACCGGTACGGGCCGGGCATCGCGCCGCGGCAGGCGCGGGCCGGGCCACCCGCCGCGACCGGCGCGGGCCGGACGCGCGGCTTCGGCGCTTCCCAGCCCCGCGCGCCAGGGGCAGGTTGCGGGGCTCCGCCCGAAGGATCGCGTATGCTGCTGCTCACCCCCGGCCCCGTGCAGACCGACCCGCGCGTGCGCGCCGCCGCCGCCGTGGACATCGCGCCCTGGGACGAGGATTTCCGGCCGGAATACGCCCGGCTGCGCGACCGGGTGCGGGCGGTGGCCGGCGGCCTGCCCGGGGAACACGTCACCCTGCCGCTGCAGGGGGCGGGGCACTTCATCGTGGAAGCCGCGATCCGCTCCCTGATCCCTGCCGGCGGCCGCTTCGTGGTGCCCATGAACGGCACCTATGCCGCCCGGGTGGAACGGCTGGCGCGCGAGGCCGGGCGGATCGCCATCCCCATCCCCGTGCCCGACACCCGCCCGGCGACCGCGGCCGAGGTGGCCGAAGCCCTGGCGGCGCACCCGGACGCCACGCACCTCGTCGCCGTGCACAGCGAAACCGGCAGCGGCATCGTCAACGACCCCGCCGTGCTCGGGCCGGCGGTGCGGGCGGCGGGGCGGCGCATGATCCTGGACAGCGTCAGCGGCTTCGGCGCCCTGCCCTTCCGCATGGCCGACCACCCGGAATGCGACGCCGCGGTGTTCACCTCCAACAAGTGCATCGAGGGCCTGCCGGGCCTCGGCTTCGCGGTGTGCCGGGATGCCCCGGTGCGCGCTGGCGCCGGGCAGGCCGGGTCCTGGAGCCTGGATCTCGGCGATGTGCTGCTCCACGCGGAACGTTCGGGCTGGGGTTCCTTCCGCTTCACCCCGCCGGTGCAGGCGCTGCGTGCCTTCGGCGTGGCGCTGGACCTCTACGAAGCCGAGGGCGGCCAGCCCGCCCGGCTACGGCGCTATCAGGAGAATGCCCGGGTGCTGCTGGACGGCGCCGCGGCGCTGGGCATGCGCCCCTACCTGGAAGCGCGGCACCAAGGGCCGATCATCGCCACCTTCCACCAGCCGAAGCGGCCGGGCTTCGAGCTGCAGCACCTCGTGGACGCGCTGAAGCGGCGGGGGGTGCTGATCAGCAACTTCTGGACCACGGCGCGGCCCACCTTCCGCATCGGCTGCATCGGCGCCGTGACCCCGGCCGAGATGCGCGGCGCGGTGGCGGCCCTGGGCGAGGCGCTGCGGGAACTCGGCCTGCCCCTGCCCGCCGCGGCCTGACACCGGACGTCGCGCGCGCCGCCCGCACCGGCCGGTAGGCGCCGCGGGCCATGCCGGCGGGCCGTCGGGGGGTGGCGTTCCAGCGGCGGACCGTCGGGCTGCGGCGTCCCGCAGCCCGGACGTCAGGTAGTGCCGCCGATCCAGCCTTCCGCCAGCCGGGTGGCGCGCGGGATGTCCTGAGGGAAGTCCACCTCGCTCCAGCCCAGCCCCTCGATGGAGTTGGCGCGCACCAGCCCCTGCCCGGCCAGTGCGTCCACCACGCTCAGGTACCAGCGGTGCAGGCCGTCCGGCCGGCGCAGCGCGGCCTCGGCGCCGGCCACGAAGGCCGCCGAGCCCTCGGCGTTGAAGCGCAGCAGGCCGATGGATTCCGCCTGGGTGGCGGTGGCCGACAGGGTCTTGCCGATGGCCGTCACCCGCTCGCCCGACAGCGACACCTTCATGTCGTCCTCGTCATAGGCGGACTTGCGGTCGATGGTCACGGCCACGGGGGCGTCGGGGGCGGCCAGGACGCGGCGCGGCACCTCCGGCTCGAACACCGTGTCGCCGTTCAGCAGCAGCACGTCGCCGCGCAGCAGGTCGCGCGCCATGAAGCAGCTGCCGAGGTTGTCGGCCACCGCGAAGAACGGGTTGAACCGCGTCCCGACCGTCAGGCCCAGCGGGCCGGCCAGGGTCGCGGCCTCCGCCTCCACTAGCCCCGCCGCGAAGCCGGTGACCACGGTGGCGCCGGACACGCCGGCCGCGGCCAGCGCCCGCAGCTGCCATTCCAGGATGGACCGCCCGGCCAGGGGCAGGAGGCATTTCGGCCGCTCGGCCGTGTGCGGGAGGAGGCGCTTGCCCTGTCCCGCGCTGAGGATCACTGCGTGCACGGCGGCATCTCTCGCCGCAGCCCGCGCCGCGCGCAAGGGCCGAAGCGGCGCGGGGGCGGCTTCGCCGGCCCCATGGACCGGCGCCACCATCGGCCCGCACGGCGTCGCGGCGCCGCCAGCCCCGCGCCACCGCGGCTTCACGTGCCGCGGAACCACCGGCAGCACCCGGCCACAGGCGGTTGGCAGGCGCCCGCAAAGACGGCATTGACCCCCCGGCCGGCGGCCGGGGCGTGGCGGCGGCGCACCGGCCGGCCCCGGCCGGTTCCCGGGGGAGGCCCGATGCACGATTTCAGCGCCGCCCTGGTGCAGGCGCTCGGCCTGGTGTCCGCCGCCGATCCGGCGGTGCTGCGCATCGTCGGCCTGTCGCTGCGAGTCAGCCTGCTGGCCGTGGCCCTGGCCGCGATCGTGGGGCTGCCGTTGGGCGCGCTGCTGGCGGTGTCGCGCTTTCCCGGACGGCACGCGGTGGTGGTAGCGCTGAATGCGCTGATGGGGCTGCCGCCGGTGGTGGCCGGGCTGCTGATCTACCTGCTGCTGTCGCGCGCCGGGCCGCTGGGCCCGCTGGGGCTGCTGTTCACCCCCGCGGCCATGGTGGCGGCGCAGGCGGTGCTGATCGCCCCGATCATGGCCGCCCTGACCCGGCAGGTGCTGGAAGGCCTGTGGGAGGAATACGCCGAACAGCTGCGCTCCTTCGGCGTGGGCGCCTGGCGCGCCGTGCCCACCCTGCTCTGGGACGGGCGCTTCGCCCTGCTGACCGTGCTGCTGGCCGGCTTCGGCCGGGCCAGCGCCGAGGTCGGGGCGGTGATGATCGTGGGCGGCAACATCGAGGGCTTCACCCGCGTCATGACCACCGCCATCGCGCTGGAAACCAGCAAGGGCGACCTGCCGCTGGCGCTCGCCCTCGGGCTGGTGCTGATGGCCATCGTGCTGGGCGTCAACGCCGCCGTGCAGCTGGTGCGCGACGCGGCCTCCCGCTGGGCGGGTTGATGCAGGCGGGCGGGGGCGTGCTGCCGCTGCGGGTGGAAGGCCTGGGCTTCGCCGCCGGCGGGGTGGAGATCCTGCGCGACGTGTCCCTGCGGGTCGAGACCGGGCCGCCCACGCTGGTGATCGGGCCCAACGGCGCCGGCAAGAGCGTGCTGCTGCGCCTCCTGCACGGCCTGCTGCGCCCCACCGCCGGCCGGCTGCGCTGGGCGGTGGAGGAGCAGGCGGCGCGTCGGCATCAGGCGATGGTGTTCCAGCGCCCGGTGCTGCTGCGCCGCTCCACCCTAGCCAACGCCGCCTATCCCCTGGCCCTGGCGGGGGTGCCGCGGGCCGAGCGCCTGCCCCGCGCCCGCGCCGCCCTGGATCGGGTCGGGCTGGCCGCCCTGGCCGACCGTCCGGCGCGGCGCCTGTCCGGCGGCGAGCAGCAGCGCCTCGCCCTGGCCCGCGCCTCGGCCCTGGCTCCCGAGGTGCTGTTCCTGGACGAGCCCTGCGCCAGCCTGGACCCGGCCGCCACCCGGGCGGTGGAAGCGGTGATCGCCGACATCGCGTCCTCCGGCACCAAGATCGTGATGACCACCCACGACCTCGGCCAGGCCCGGCGCCTGGCGGGCGAAGTGGTGTTCCTGCAGCGCGGCCGGGTGCTGGAACAGGCCCCCGCCGCCACCTTCTTCACCGCGCCCGCCACCGCCGAGGCCGCCGCCTTCCTGCGCGGCGAGCTGGTGTGGTGACGCGCCCCCCCATCCACCCCAGCAGAGGCCTGCCGATGCAGTTCCGCACCCCCCGCCGCTCCCTGCTCGCCCTGGCGGCGCTGCTTCCCCTGGCCCTGCCGGCCGCGGCGCAGGAGCGTTTCATCACCGTGGCCTCCACCACCTCGACGGAACAGTCCGGCCTGTTCGGCTACCTGCTGCCCCTGTTCACGCGGGACAGCGGCATCACCGTGCGCGTGGTGGCGCTGGGCACCGGCCAGGCGCTGGATGTCGGCCGCCGCGGCGACGCCGACGTGCTGTTCGTGCATGACCGCCCGGCCGAGGAAGCCTTCGTGGCCGAGGGCGCCGGCGGCCCGCGCCGCCCCGTGATGTTCAACGACTTCGTCATCGCCGGCCCGGCGGCCGACCCGGCGGGCATCGCGGGCGGGCGCGACTCCACCGCGGCGCTGCGCCGCATCGCGGACACCGCCGCCCCCTTCATCAGCCGCGGCGACCGGTCCGGCACGCACGCGGCCGAGCTGCGGCTGTGGCAGCTGGCCGGGCTCGATCCCACCCGGGGCCGCGGGCAATGGTATCGCGAGGTCGGCCAGGGCATGGGCCCGGCGCTGAACATGGCGGCGGCGCAGGGCGCCTATATCCTGTCCGAGCGCGGCACCTGGCTGGCCTTCCGCAACCGCCAGGACCTGCGGATCCTGGTGGAGGGCGACGCGCGGCTGTTCAACCAGTACGGCGTGATGCTCGTGAACCCGCAGCGCCATCCGCACGTCAAGGCCGCGGACGGGCAGCGCTTCATCGACTGGCTGGTCTCGCCCGCCGGCCAGGCCGCCATCGCCGGCTACAGGATCAACGGAGAGCAGCTGTTCTTCCCCAATGCCGGTGACCCCGGCGCCTGAATCGGCGCCGGCAGATTGCCGCGACGGGTGGGCCTGCTCTAGGACGAGTATTCCGGAAAAAGGGTCCGCCGCGATGGACAAGGACGAACTGACCGCCTGGGCCCTGAAGAACGGCTGGCAGGTGATGGCGGGGTGCCCGAGCCTCACCAAGCCCTCCAACCCCAAGGAAGCCATCGTGCGGATGGTGTTCAAGACCACCGTGGTGAACCTGGAGGTCAAGAAGCCCGCGGGGAAATGGGAGAAGATCTCGGGCGAGGCCTACAACAAGATCCAGCCCGACCCCGACACGGAAGTGCCGCAGGGCCTGGGCTTCGAGAAGATCCCCAGCTTCTCCATGCTGATGCAGGAGAACAAGGACCAGCAGGTCTTCGCCAAGATGGGCGGCGCCCCGAAGCGCCGCGGCTGAACGCCGGCCCGCCCGGCTTCCCCGGGCGGGATCGCGCCGCCTAGAACGGCTTCACGATCACCATCACCACGATCAGCACCAGCAGCAGCGTCGGCACCTCGTTGAGGATGCGCCAGAAGCGGCCGGAATGGCGCCGCTCGTCGCGCTCGAAGCTCTTGCGCGCCCCGGCGAGGTAGCCGTGCAGCGCCGACATCAGCAGGAAGCCCGTCATCTTGCCGTGCCACCAGCCGGCGGACCAGTCCACCACGCCCGGCGTCAGCACCAGGGTGATGCCGAAGATCCAGGCGGCGATCATGGCGGGGTTCATGATGGCCCGCAGCAGCCGCCGCTCCATCACCTTGAAGGTTTCGCTGCTCTCGGAACCCGGCGCCACGGCGGTGTGGTACACGTAGAGCCGCGGCAGGTAGAACATCCCGGCCATCCAGGCGAACACCGAGATCAGGTGCAGCGACTTGGTCCAGGGATACAGGGCGGCGAGGGTCACGCGGGCGCTCCTTGAACCGGCCGTTCGGGGATCACGGCTTCCAGCCCCAGCAGGGCCGGCAGTTCGGCCATGTCGCGGAACACGGCCGAGGCGCCGGCGGCGCGCAGCACGGCCGGATCGGTGTCGCGGCAGAAGCCCAGCACGCGGCAGCCGGCGGCCACCCCGGCGCGGGCGCCCACGGCGCTGTCCTCGATCACCGCGCAGCGGGCCGGGGCCACGCCGCAGGCGGCGGCCGCCGCCAGGTAGATGTCCGGATGCGGCTTGGGCCGCGGCACGTCCTGGAAGGAGAAGACCCGCCCCGCGAAAGCCTCCGTCAGCCCCAGGCGCCGCAGCTTCACGATCAGCTCCGCCCGCCCGGAATTGGAGGCCACCGCCACCGGCAGCCCGGCGGCGCGCACCGCCGCCACCGCCTCGGGCGCGCCGGGGATCGGCGGCACCTGGCGCTCCATGGTCCAGGCCACGCGCGCCGCGAAGGTGGCGGGCCAGTCCGCCGGCAACGGGCCGAGCCGGGCCTCGATGATCGGTACCATGTCGGGCAGCGACTTGCCCAGAAAGATCCGGCCCGCTTCCTCCGGGGTCAGCGTCCAGCCGCGCGCGCCCAGCTCCTCCGCGACCAGGATGTCCACGAGGTGCTCGCTATCCGCCAGCACGCCGTCGCAATCGAACAGCACGGCCAGGGACGGGTCGGGAAAGGGCAGGCTCATGCCGCGCGCTTCTCGGCGGCCCGCTTGACGTGCGGGCAATCGCCCCAGGGCTTCGGGCATTGCCGCCCACCGGCCCAGGAGCACAGCCGCTCGTCCTCCGGCGACGCAGCCCGACCGGGGGTCGCGCCGCCGCGGGCCGGGGCGCGGGCGCGCCGCACCAGCCCGGCCAGAGCGGCGATGAAGTCCGGATCGGAATTCTGCGCCGGCACGCGGAAATAGCCGGGAACGCCCTTGGCGTGGGCCAGCTCGCGGTATTCCACGTCCAGCTCCACCAGCGTCTCGGAATGTTCCGACACGAAGGCGATGGGGCAGACCAGCACCCCCACCTTCTCCGCGCCGGCACGGGCGATCTCCGCGTCGGTGGAGGGGCCGATCCATTTCTGCGGCGTGGCGCGGGACTGGAAGCAGACCACGCTGTCCAACCCCTCGATCCCCAGCCGCGACACCACCGCCGCGGCAGTGCGCTCCACCTGCCACTGGTAGGGGTCGCCGCGCTTGACAATGCTCTCGGGCAGGCCGTGGGCGGACAGCAGCAGCCGCAGCGGGGTTTCCGCCGGCAGTTCCGCCCGCGCGGCGTCCCAGGCGCGGCGCACGATGGCGGCGGTGGCATCGGCGTAGCCATCATCGGAATGCCAGCAGCACAGCGCCGTGGTGGGCCGGTCCAGCCCGGCAGCCGCGGCGGCGGCGTGCCAGTCGTCCAGGCTCGACCCCGTCGTGGTGGTGGAGAATTGCGGGTAGAGCGGCAGCAGCAGCACCTCGTCCGGCGCCCAGGCCGCGACCTCGCGCGCCACATCGGCCGCGAAGGGGTGCCAGTAGCGCATGGCAATGAAGCAGCGCGCGTCCATCTCCGGCGCCAGCACCGCTTCCAGCGCCGCGGCCTGGTCCCGCGTCAGTTCCAGCAGCGGCGACTTGCCGCCGAGGATGGCGTAGTTCGCGGTGGCCGCCTTGTGCCGGCGGTCGGCGATGAAGCGCCCCAGCCAGCCGCGCAGGAAGCCCGGCACCCGCAGGATGGCCGGGTCGGTGAACAGGTTGCGCAGGAAGGGCCGCACCGCTTCCGGCGAATCCGGGCCGCCGAGGTTGAGCAGCACCACCGCGACGCGGGGCGCGGCACGGGGTCGGGGGGGGGGAGCGTTCATGGTATGGCCCGGACATGACATGTGCGCGGGAACCGTCAAGGACCCCGCTGCCGGCAGGGCACCTGTGCCGGTCGGGGCAGCTGGCGCGGCTTGTTCCGGGCGCATGCGGCCCCTAGGTGGTGGGCAACCCTTTTTCCGGGCTCGCCCGGATCCTCCATCGAACACGGCATACGCGGATTCCCATGAGCGACGACGCACGACACTGGCCCCAGACCGAGGCCGGCGCCTCCCTCCACGACGCCCCCCAGCCCGCCAGCGAGGCCGGGCCGGAGCCTGCCCCCGAAGCCGACCGGCTGGCCGCCCTGGAAGCCGAGGTCGAGGAGCTGCGTGAAAAGTGGCTGCGCGCCGAGGCCGAGGCCCAGAACGCCCGCAACCGGCACCGCAAAGAGCTGGAGGATGCGCGCAACTACGCCGTCCAGAAGCTGTCCACCGACATTACCGAGGCGGCCGACAACCTCCGCCGCGGCCTGGAAGCCCTGCCGCCCCCGGCCTCGGACGAGTCCGAGCTGCTGGGCAAGCTGCGCGGCGGCTTCGAGGGGGTGGAGCGCTCCTTCCTGGGTATCCTGGAGCGGCACGGCGTGAAGCGGGTGGAAGCGGCCGGCCAGCCCTTCGACCCCGCCCTGCACCAGGCGATGAGCGAGCAGCCCGCTCCGCCCGGCGTGGAGCCCGGCACGGTGATCCAGGCCTGGACCCCGGCCTGGACGCTGAACGGCCGCCTGCTGCGCCCGGCCATGGTGGTGGTGGCGGGCAAGCCCGCGGCGTGAGCGCGGCGGGGGAGTTCGCCATCCGGGACATCCGGCGCGGCGACCTCCCGGCCGTGGCGGCGCTGAACGACGCCCAGGCCCCGGCGGTGAACGCCGTGGGCCCCGCCGGGCTGGAAGAGCTGTGGCGCGGCGCCTTCCGGGCCCGGGTGATCGGCTCGGAAGGCGCTCCCCTCGCCTTCCTGCTGGCCTTCGACGGACGCGGTACCTGCCGCGGCCCCAACCACGCATTTTTCCGGAACCAGCTGCCGGACCTCGCCTATCTGGACCGGATTGCCGTGGCGCCCGAGGCCCGGCGTCAGGGGCTGGCGCGCCGGCTGCACGCCGACCTCGCCGCCGGGGCACGCGCCGCCGGGCTGGGCTGGGTCGGCTGCGAGGTCAACCTGGACCCGCCCAACCCCACCAGCCTGGCGCTGCACGCTGCCCTGGGCTTCCGCGCCCTGGCGGACGCGCGCGACCCCCGCAACGGCAAGCTGGTGCGCTACCTCGCCCGGCCGGCCTGAGCCCGCTCCACCCCGCCCCCGTCCCGGCGGTATGCTGCACCCTGGCAGAAGGGCGAGTGGAATGACGGAACAGACGGGGCATGCGGGAAGCGGCTCCCCCAAACCGGCCATGGTGCTGGTGCACGGGGCCTGGCACGGCGCCTGGTGCTGGGACCGGGTGGCCGGGCTGCTGCGCGACCGCGGCTTTCCCGTGGTCGCCCCCACCCTGACCGGGCTGGCGGAGCGGGCGCACCTCCTGTCCCCGGCGGTGAACCTGTCCACCCACGTGGCCGACGTGGTGGAAGCCGTGCGCGACGCCGTGTCGGACGGCACCGCGGCCGGCGGGGTGGTGCTGGTGGGCCATTCCTACGGCGGCATGGTGGTGTCCCAGGCCGTGGAAGCGCTGGAGGAGCTCACCCGCGCCATCGTTTTCCTGGACGCCTTCGTGCCCGAGGATGGCCAGGCGCAGATCGGCTACGCGCCCGAGCCGCTGCGGCTGAAGGTCGAGGAGGCCATCCGCACCGGCACCGGCGTGCCGGCCTTTCCCGCCGCGCATTTCGGGGTCAACGAGCGCGACCGCGACTGGGTCGACGCGAGTTGCACGCCGCATCCCCCCGGCACCCTCACGGAACCGGTGCGCCTGACCGGGGCACGGGACCGCGTGCCGGCCAGGGCCTATATCCTGGCCGGGAATTACCCGAATCCGCGCTTCCACGCCTACCACGACGCCTGCGCGGCGAAGCCGGGCTGGCAGTGCTTCCGGATCGCCTCCGGCCACGACGTGATGCTGGACGCGCCGGAGGAGCTGGCCGCGCTGCTTGCCGGTTTCGCATAACGGAACCGACCCCGCCGGGCACGGCTCGCGTCGTTCCCCTCTTGTTGCGGCGCGCTCCGCTGAATACATCCCCGCCACGGCCCCTTGAGGGTCCGATCCCACCAACCCCCATCCGATCAACACACGGGGGCCGGCGCAGCGCCTCGAACAGGGCTGCCCCGGTCCGCCAAACAGGAGCCACGGATGAGCAAAGTCATCGGCATCGACCTCGGCACCACGAATTCCTGCGTGGCGATCCTCGAGGGCGGCGACGCCAAGGTGCTCGAAAACGCCGAGGGCGCGCGCACCACGCCCTCCATGGTCGCCTTTTCCAAGTCCGGCGAGCGGCTGGTCGGCCAGGCCGCCAAGCGTCAGGCGGTGACCAACCCGACCGACACGCTCTACGCCGTGAAGCGCCTGATCGGCCGTCGCTTCGACGACCCGATGGTGCAGAAGGAGAAGGGCCTCGCCCCCTTCCACATCGTGCGCGCCGACAACGGCGACGCCTGGGTGGAAGCGCGCGGCGAGAAGCAGGCGCCGCAGCAGATCAGCGCCTATGTCCTGGGCAAGATGAAGGAAACCGCCGAGGCCTATCTCGGCGAGACCGTCACCCAGGCCGTGGTCACCGTGCCGGCCTACTTCAACGACGCCCAGCGCCAGGCCACCAAGGAAGCCGGCCGCATCGCCGGCCTCGACGTGCTGCGCATCATCAACGAGCCGACGGCCGCGGCGCTCGCCTACGGCCTCGACAAGAAGAACACCGGCACCATCGCGGTCTACGACCTCGGCGGCGGCACCTTCGACGTGTCGATCCTGGAGATCGGCGACGGCGTCTTCGAGGTGAAGTCCACCAACGGCGACACCTTCCTGGGCGGCGAGGACTTCGACCAGCGGGTGATCGACTACCTCGCGGACGAGTTCAAGAAGGAGAACGGCATCGACCTGCGCGGCGACAAGCTCGCCCTGCAGCGGCTGAAGGAGGCCGGCGAGAAGGCCAAGATCGAGCTGTCGAGCGCCAAGCAGACCGAGATCAACCTGCCCTTCATCACCGCCGACGCCACCGGGCCGAAGCACCTGGTGATGCAGCTCAGCCGCGCGAAGCTGGAGTCCCTGGTGGACGACCTGGTGACGCGCACGCTGGAGCCTTGCCGCAACGCGCTCAAGGACGCCGGCCTGCAGGCCAACGAAGTCGACGAGGTGATCCTGGTCGGCGGCATGACCCGCATGCCCAAGATCATCGAGACGGTGAAGCAGTTCTTCGGCAAGGAGCCTGCCCGCAACGTCAACCCCGACGAGGTGGTCGCCATCGGCGCCGCCATCCAGGGCGCGGTGCTGAAGGGTGAGGTCAAGGACGTCCTGCTGCTGGACGTGACCCCGCTGAGCCTCGGCATCGAGACGCTGGGCGGCGTGTTCACGCGCCTGATCGACCGCAACACCACCATCCCGACCAAGAAGTCCCAGACCTTCTCCACCGCCGACGACAACCAGACGGCGGTGACCATCAAGGTCTTCCAGGGCGAGCGGGAGATGGCGGCCGACAACAAGCTGCTGGGCAACTTCGACCTGCAGGGCATCCCGCCGGCGCCGCGCGGCATGCCGCAGATCGAGGTGGCCTTCGACATCGACGCCAACGGCATCGTGTCGGTGTCCGCCAAGGACAAGGCCACGGGCAAGGAGCAGAACATCAAGATCCAGGCCCGCTCCGGCCTGTCGGAATCCGACATCGAGCGCATGGTCAAGGACGCCGAGGCGAATGCCGAGGCCGACAAGAAGCGGCGTGAGGGTGTCGAGACCCGCAACAGCCTGGAAGCGCTGATCCACCAGACCGAGAAGTCGCTGAGCGAGAACGGCGACAAGATCGGCGCGGCGGAAAAGGGCGAGGTCGAGGCCGCGCTGAACACCGCGAAGTCCGCCCGCGACGGCGGCGACGTGGACGCCATGAAGCAGGCGACCGAGCAGCTGGGTGCCGCGTCGATGAAGATCGGCGAGGCGATGTACAAGGCCCAGCAGGAGGCCGCGGCAGCCCAGGGTGCCAGCGGCCCGTCCTCGCAGGGCGGCCCCGAGGCGAACCAGGGCGGCCCCGGCGCCGGTCCTGGCGGCAAGGTGGTCGACGCCGAGTTCGAGGACGTGGACGAGAAGAAGAAGGGCTGACCGGGGCGCAAAGGGCGCTCCGCGGCTCGCACCGGCGCTGGCGCCCGGTTCCGGGGTTCACCCCCGGGCCGGGCGCTTCGCTGTGGGGGCCGTGGGCGCGCCCTTCGTTGCACTGGTGAAGGCCGGCAGGCGCGCGCGAGGGGTGTCCCCGCGCCCTGCTCCGGGGCACAGGGACACACCCGACGGGACCAGAGATGGCCAAGCGCGACTACTACGAGGTGCTGGGCACCAGCCGGGATGCGAGCGACGAGGACCTGAAGAAGGCCTATCGCAAGCTCGCCATGAAGTATCACCCGGACCGCAACCAGGGCGACGCGACCGCCGAGGTCCGGTTCAAGGAAATCAACGAGGCCTACGAGGTCCTCAAGGACGGCGAGAAGCGCGCCGCCTATGACCGCTACGGCCATGCCGCCTTCGAGGGCGGCGGCGGTGGCGGCCCCGGCGGGTTCGGCGGCGGCTTCGGCAGCGGCGGCTCGCCCTTCGAGGACATCTTCGAGCAGATGTTCGGCGGCAATTTCGGCGGCCGCGGCGGGCGTGGCGGCGGTGCGGCCGCCGGTCGCGGCGCCGACCTGCGCATGACCGTCGAGATCGAGCTGGAGGAAGCCTTCAGCGGGGTCAAGAAGACCCTGCGCGTACCGAGCTCCGTGACCTGCGAGGCCTGCGAGGGCTCCGGCGCCGAAGGCGGCAAGGCCCAGACCCAGAACTGCGCCACCTGCAAGGGCGCCGGCAAGGTCCGGGCGCAGCAGGGCTTCTTCCTGATCGAGCGCACCTGCCCGACCTGCGGCGGCCAGGGCCAGACGGTGAAGAACCCCTGCAAGGTCTGCCAGGGCGCCGGCCGCGTGCAGCGCGACCGCAACCTCAACGTGTCCATCCCCGCCGGCGTCGAGGACGGCAACCGCATCCGCCTCAGCGGTGAGGGCGAGGCCGGGCTGCGCGGCGCCCCGGCGGGCGACCTCTACGTCGATGTGGGCGTGAAGCCGCACCCGATCTTCCAGCGCGACGGCAACAACATCTTCGTCCGCGTGCCGCTGCGCATGACGCAGGCGGCGCTGGGCGGCAACATCGAGGTGCCCAGCATCGACGGCGGCCGCGCCCGCGTGTCCATTCCCCAGGGCACGCAGGCCGGCGACCAGTTCCGCCTGCGCGGCAAGGGCTTCTCCGTGCTGCGCTCGGCGGCGCGGGGCGACATGTATGTCCAGGTCAGCGTGGAAACGCCGCAGTCCCTCTCGCCCCGGCAGCGCGAGCTGCTGGAACAGTTCGAGGCCGAGGCGGAAGGCCAGGGCAGCCCGGAAAGCGACGGCTTCTTCGCCAAGGTGAAGGAGTTCTGGGACGGGCTGGGCCGCTAGCGCTTCCCCGCTCCACCACGGCCGGGCCACCATAGGGCCCGGCCGCAGCAGCCCCTGCCCCGGGCGCCCCTGACCCTGCCCCCGGCGCGGCGGCCCTCGCCAGGACCGCCTGAGAAGGCAACTGCGGCATGACGGCCACGCGAGGCTGCGCATCGGTCGCTTTGATCCCGAGCGGCCGAAGGTGATGCTTGGCCCCACCGGCGACGCGCGATAACAGTCGCGTAATGAGTGCCGCCGCATCCGACATGACGCCCGACGCCCTGGCGCTGGAGCTCTACGCCGCGGTGCTGGACGATGGCAGCCCCGAGAAGCCGCTGGAGAACCTCACGCGCCTGCTCGGGGGGGAACAGCAGATCACCTACACCGTCGGCTTCGACGGCTGCGGCGTGATCTACGGCGACGAGCTCGCCAGCCTGAACGTCGACCGCGGCATGATCCCGGAATACCAGGCGCACTGGTGGCAGCTGGACGTGCGCATGCGGCAGATCGTGCAGCACAGGCCGGGGGTGCTGAACCTTGCCCGCGTGCTGCCGCCGCCCGACTATGCCCGTACGCCGATCTGGAACGAGTTCACCCGCAAGCGCGTCGGCTCCTTCCACTGCCTCACCGCCAAGATCGAGGTGCCCGGGGACATCGCTTCCTGCTTCTCCGCCTATCGCTCCCGCGACCGGGAACCCTTCGGCCCGCGGGAGGAAGCGCTGCTGCAGGGCATCTACCCGCATCTCCGCCGGGCCCTGGCCGCCCGGGCCCGGCTCTTCGCCGGCGCCGGGCAGGGCACCGCGGCGACGGCGGGGCTGGACGCGCTGCGGCAGGGCGTGGCGGTGCTGTCCGAAGAAGGGCGCCTGCTGTTCAGCAACGCCGCCCTGCGGGACATGGCCGCCCAGGCCGACGGCTTCGTGCTGGACCGCAACGGGTTGTACTGCCCCGTTGCCCGCGCCCGCCGCGCCCTGCGGCACGCGATCACGGCCGCCCTGGCCGCCGCCCGCGGCCAGCTGCGCTTCCTGCACGAGAACGGCAGCCTCGCGATTTCCCGCCCGTCCGAGGCCGCGCCCTGGATCGTGCAGGTCCTGCCGCTGCGCCGCGGCGAGCACGGCGCCCTGGCCGGCTTCTCGGGGGCCATGCTGCTGGTCAGCGATGCCGGCAACCGCGCGACGCCCTCCCCGGCGCTGCTGCGTCACCTGCTGGACCTCACCCCGGCCGAGGCGGCGCTGGCCGTCGCCCTGACCCGCGGCGAAACCCTGGCCAGCTACGCCACTGCCCGGCGCCTGTCGGTGGAAACCGCGCGCACCCACCTGGCCAGCATCCGGCGCAAGACCGGCTGCCGGCGGCAGGCCGATCTCGTCGCCCTGATCAGCCGCGTGGCGGTCTGACGCGCCGCAGCGCGGGGCGGCTATTCCGCCGCGGCCGGGCGGGTCACGCCCCATTCGCCCAGGCAACGCCGCAGCTCCTCCGCCGCGCGCGGCACCAGCGGCCAGGCGGAGGGCGGCCGCGTCGGGCCGCAATCCTCGCCCATCAGCTGCAGCGCGGTCTTCACCACCGTGACGTTGGTGCCGTTGCGCTCCTCGGCGCGCAGTTCCTCGAAGGGCGCCATGGTGCGGATCAGCGACGCCGCCTTGGCATAGTCGCCCGCTTCCAGCGCGGCGTGGATCGCCACCGAATGCTCCGGCCACACGTTGATCAGGCCGGAGGTGAAGCCGCGCGAGCCCACGGCGTAGAAGGGCGGCGCCCAGGTTTCCGCCAGGCCGCCGACCCAGGCGATGTCGCGCCCCTCGGTGCGGCGGATCGACTCGGCCAGCTTCATCGGGGTCGGGCTGGCCCACTTCACCCCAACCACCTCGGGCAGGTTGCACAGCGCCTCGATCGCCTCGAAGCCGATGCCATCGTCGCGCAGGTACAGCACCACCGGCAGCCCCTGCCCCGCTTCCGCGACGCGCTGCACGTAGCTCACCACCCCGCGCGGCGCCACGAAGGGGTCGGGCGGCTGGTGCACCATCAGCGCGCTGGCCCCCGCGGCGTGCGAGGCGCGCGCCAGGGCGCAGGCATCGCCGATCGAGCGGCCCACGCCCGCCAGCAGCGGCACCCGGCCGGCGATCTGCTCGGCGGCACCGTGCACCATGGCTTCCGCCTCGGCCGTGGTCAGGCCGTAGAACTCGCCGGTGTTGCCGTTGGCCACCAGCACGTGGACGCCGGCGCGCACGGCGCGGTCCACGATCGGCGCCAGCCGCGCCGGCACCGGGCGGTCGGCGGCGTCGAAGGGCGTCACCAGGATGCCGGAGATGCCGTTGAGGCTCTCCCGCAGGGTCGGCCGCGTGGTGCTCATTGGGTTTGTTTCCTCTCACGGTGGGAAGTCTCGGCCACGCCGCCCGCCCGCAGGGAACGGTCCACGTGGGCCCGCATGCGGTTCTCGGCGAGCTCGGGGTCGCGGCGGCGCAGCGCCGCCAGCAGGGCGGCATGTTCCCGCAGTGCCTGGGCGGGCTCGCGCGGCGAGCTGGCCAGGGTCCGCCGCCGCGCGACGTGGTCATAGGCCCGCAGCGTTTCCAGCGAGCGCGTCAGGAACACGTTGCCCGCCACCTCCCGCAATAGGCCGTGGAAGCGTTCGTTGGCAGCTGCCACCGCGGCGATGTCGCCGCCCCCCGTGGCGTCGCGCATGGCGACCAGTTGGGCGCGCAGCGCCGCAACATCCGCCTCCGTCGCCTTGCGGGCCGCCAGCGCCGCGACGCTGCCTTCCAGCGCGGCGCGGATCTGGCTCATCTCCGCTAGCTTGTTGGCATCGAACTCCACCACCACCGTGCCGCGGCGGGGCGAGGTGATCACCATCCCCTCGGCCTCCAGGCGCCACAGGGCCTCGCGCACGGGCTGCGCGGAAATCCCCAGGCTCTGCCCCAGCGAGCGCTCCGAAATCCGGCTGCCCCCTGGCAGGGAACCGCGCATGATGGCGTCGCGCAGCCGCCGATAAGCCCGCTCGGCCAGGGACAGCAGCTCCTCGGCGGCGAACTGCTCGATCGGAGGGGCCGCGGACTGGGTCATTGCGGACTGCTATAGCAGATGGTAGCCTTCGATCAACGTCCGGTGCCGAACACCGGTTGAGGAGGAACCGAGGATGCCGGATCTCACCAAGCGCAGCGTCGCCGCCGCCCTGCTGTCCCTGGCCCTCGCGCCCGCAGCACTGCCGGCCCTGGCCCAGAACCGCGCCTATCCGACGCAGCCGGTCCGGGTGATCGTGCCCTTTTCCGCCGGCACCTCCGACACCGTCGCCCGCCTGGTCAGCCAGGAGATGAGCAAGGCGATGGGCCAGCCCTTCGTGGTGGAGAACCGCCCCGGGGCCGGCGGCAACCTCGGCTCGGAAGCCTGCGCGCGGGCGACGCCGGACGGCTACACGATCTGCCTCGGCACCATCTCCTCGCACGCCATCAACCCGGCGATCTATCCGCGCATCCCCTACAACAACCTGCGCGACTTCGCCCCGATCACCCAGCTGGCCGCCCAGCCCAACGCGCTGGCGGTGGGCGAGAACTTCCCCGCCCGCACGATCCCCGAGCTGGTAGCGCTGCTGAAGCAGCGGCCAGGGCAGATCAACTACGGCTCCTCCGGTGTCGGCACCTCCGTGCACCTCGCCGGCACGCTGTTCGCGCAGCTGACGGGCACGCAGATCGAGCACGTGCCCTATCGCGGCAGCGCCCAGATCACCACGGCGATCCTGGGCGGCGAGCTGCCGATGGCCTTCGACAACTTCTCCTCCGTCTGGCCCTTCGCGCGGGAAGGCAAGATGCGCATCCTCGGCGTCACCTCGCTGCAGCGCTCGCCCACCGCGCCCGACATCCCCACGGTCGCCGAGAGCGTGCCGGGCTTCGAGAGCCTGAGCTGGCACGGCTTTTTCGCCCCCGCCAACACCCCGCCCGCGATCATCGAGCGCCTGAACCGCGAGGCCGTGGCTGCCCTGGCCCAGCCCAGCGTGTCCAGCCGCTTCGCCGATCTCGGCATCACCCCCGTCGGCAATTCGCCCGATACCTTCCGCGCCTTCGTGGCCAGCGAAACCGAGCGCTGGGGCGCCGTGGCGCGGCAAGCCAACATCAGCCTGGATTGAGCGCGTCCGGACGCACCGTGCCCCGGCACGGACTGACACCGGACCGCAGCAACAGGCCGAGGAGCACCCGCATGTCCGTTCCGTCCAGCCCCACCCACCTCCCCCGGGCGTCGCAGCCGTGAGCGGCGCCGGTTCCGCGGCGCGGCCGCAGCTGCTGGTAGCCCGCCGCGTGCCGCCGGCGGTGGCGGAACGCGCCCGGCGCGAATTCGGCGCCGTGGTGGTGGAGCAGGACATGAACGCGGAGGAAGCCCTGCGGGCGCTGCGCGAACTGGACGTCCCGGCGCTGTTCACCGGCCCCAAGGTGAAGCTGACGGCCGCCCATGCCGCCGAATTGCCGCCCGGGCTGCGGGTCATCGCCAATGCCAGCGTCGGCTACGACCACATGGACGTCGCCGCCTGCCGCGACCGCGGCGTCCTCGTCACCAACGCCCCGGACGTGCTGACGGATTGCACGGCGGACCTGACGATGATGCTGATCATCAACGCCTGCCGCCGCGCCAGCGAATACGCGGCCATCATGCGCGACGGCTGGCGCAAGCCCTACGGCATGCCGGACCTGCTGGGCCAGCGCGTGTCCGGCCGCACCCTGGGCATCGTTGGCATGGGCCGCATCGGCCAGGCCGTGGCGCAGCGGGCACGCGGCTTCGGCATGCGCGTGCTCTACCACAACCGCCACCGCCTGCCGGCGGAACTGGAAGCGGGCGCGGAATACGTGGCCCGGCTGGAAGACCTGCTGCCGCGCAGCGAGATCCTGTCGCTGCACCTGCCGGCCAGCCCGCAAGCCGGCGCGCTGATGAACCGCGACACCTTCGCCCTGCTGCCCCGGGGCGCGGTGTTCGTGAACGCCGCCCGCGGCTCCCTGGTGGACGAGGACGCGCTGATCGAGGCGCTGCAATCCGGCCAGCTCTTTGCCGCCGGCCTCGACGTGTTCCGCTCCGAGCCCGACTTCGATCGGCGCCTGGCGGAACTGCCCAACACCTTCCTCACCCCGCACGTGGCCAGCGCCACCGTCGAGACGCGCGATGCCATGGGCTTCCGCGCGCTGGACAACGTCGCCGCCGTGCTGGCCGGGCGCGCGCCGCCCGACGCCGTCTGACACACGCGATTTCGCAGGACCTTCCGATGCCCCAGGATCCCCTTCCCCCCGACGCCCTGGAACCCGGCGATATTCCTGCGCAGCCGCTGGCGAAGCGTAAGCAACCGGGCGAGCTGCGCTCGACGCGTTGGTTCGGCCCCGCCGACCTTCGCTCCTTCGGCCACCGCTCGCGCGCCATGCAGATGGGCTACAGCCCGGAGGAATGGACGGGCAAGCCGGTCATCGCGATCGTCAACACCTGGTCCGACCTCAATCCCTGCCACGTGCACTTCAAGCAGCGCGTGGAGGACGTGAAGCGCGGCATCCTGATGGCGGGCGGCTTCCCCGTGGAGCTACCGGCGATTTCGGTCAGCGAGAGCTTCGTCAAGCCGACCACCATGATGTACCGCAACTTCCTGGCCATGGAGTGTGAGGAGCTGCTGCGCTCCCACCCCGTGGACGGGGCGGTGCTGATGGGCGGCTGCGACAAGACCACGCCGGGCCTGCTGCTGGGCGCCACCAGCATGGACATTCCCTGCATCTTCCTGCCCGCCGGCCCGATGCTGCGCGGCAACTGGCAGGGCAAGGTGCTGGGCTCGGGCTCCGACAGCTGGAAGTACTGGGACGAGTTGCGCGCCGGCAAGATCACCGACCAGGACTGGCTGGGCGTGGAGGGCGGCATCGCGCGCTCCTACGGCACCTGCATGACCATGGGCACCGCTTCCACCATGACCGCCATCGCGGAATCCGTGGGCATGGTGCTGCCCGGCGGCTCCTCCATCCCCGCGGCCGATGCCGGCCATATCCGCCTCGCCTCGGAGTCCGGGCGGCGCATCGTGGACATGGTGTGGGAAGACCTGACGCCGCAGAAGATCCAGACGCGCGAGGCTTTCGAGAACGCCATCGCGGTGGCCATGGCGATGGGCTGCTCCACCAACGCCATCATCCACCTGATCGCCATGGCACGGCGTGCCGGCCAGGATATCGGGCTGGAAGACTTCGAGCGCTTTTCCCGCCGCGTGCCGGTGATCGGCAACGTCCGCCCCTCCGGCAACACCTACCTGATGGAGGACTTCTTCTACGCCGGTGGCATCCGCGGGCTGATGAACCGCATCCGCGAGCACCTGCACCTGGACTGCCTCACCGTCACCGGCCGCACGCTGGGCGAGAACATCGAGGGTGCGAAGGTCTTCAACGACGACGTCATCCGCACCACCGCCGACCCGATCTACGGCCAGGGCTCGCTGGCGGTGCTGAAGGGCAACCTCGCGCCGGACGGCTGCGTCATCAAGCCCGCGGCGATGGACCAGCGCTTCCTGAAGCATTCCGGCCCGGCCGTGGTGTTCGACGACTACCCCTCCATGAAGAAGGCGGTGGACGACGAGGAGTACCCCTTCACCCCCGACACGGTGATGGTGTTGCGCAATGCCGGGCCGCAGGGCGGGCCGGGTATGCCGGAATGGGGCATGCTGCCGATGCCCAAGAAGCTGCTGAAGATGGGCCTGCGCGACATGATGCGCATGTCCGACGCGCGCATGAGCGGCACCTCCTACGGCGCCTGCGTGCTGCACGTGGCCCCCGAAAGCTACATCGGCGGCCCGCTGGCGCTGCTGCGCACCGGCGACATCGTGACCGTGGACGTGGAAGCGCGCTCCATCCGCATGGAAGTTTCCGACGAGGAGCTGGCGCGCCGCCGCGCCGAATGGAAGGCGCCCGAAAAGCGCTTCGAGCGCGGCTACGGCTGGGTCTTCACCCAGCACATCCAGCAGGCCAACGAGGGCTGCGACTTCGATTTCCTGCGCACGGATTTCGGTGCGCCCGTGTCCGAACCCGTGATCTACTGACCGCACCGGAGCGCCGAGAAACCATGCCCACGCTCAGCCCCGAAACCCGGGACAAGCTCAAGACCGTCAGCACGGCGACGCTGGCCACTGCGCTGTTCAAGCGCGGGCTGCGCAGCCAGTTCATCCAGGACGTGCAGCCGCTCAGCCCCCGCAAGGAAAGCATGGTCGGGGAGGCCTTCACCCTGCGCTACATGCCGGCGCGCGAGGACCTGAACGGCCTGGAGGTGTTCCGCGACCGCAGCCACCCGCAGCGCGCCGCCGTGGAACAATGCCCGCCCGGCGCGGTGATGGTGATGGACAGCCGCAAGGACGCCCGCGCCGCCTCCGCCGGCTCTATCCTGGTGACGCGGCTGATGGTGCGCGGCGTGGCCGGCGTGGTGACGGATGGCGGCTTCCGTGATGCGGCGGAGATCGCGACGCTGGACATCCCCGCCTTTCACCAGCGCCCCTCCGCCCCCACCAACCTGACGCTGAACCAGGCCATCGACATCAACGTGCCGATCGGCTGCGGCGACGCGCCGGTGTTTCCCGGCGACGTGGTGGTGGGCGACAATGACGGCGTGATCATCATCCCCGCCAACATCGCCGACGCGATCGCGGCGGAAGCGGTGGAGATGACGGCCTTCGAGGATTTCGTCGCCGAGCGCGTGCGCGGCGGCCAGTCCATCCTGGGCCTCTATCCCCCGACCGACGAGGGCAACCTGCAGGTCTTCCAGAACTGGCGGGCCGCCAACGGGCGCTAGCGAGGAACCGGCGCGGGCGGCGCGGACGCCGCCTCGCGAAAGGGTTCCGCTCATCGGCCCGGCGACACCGGGACAACACACACAACGAGGAAACGGAACGAATGAACAGCTTCTCCCGGCGCAGCGTGCTGGCGGGCACCACCGCCGCCCTGGCAGCCTCCGGCCTGCCGGCCCTCGCCCAGGTGCCGCGCCCGCGCAGCCCGCTGACCCTCAACATCATCGACGCCGCCGGCAACCTCGCGCTGACGCAACGCGCCTTCGACAACTACCGCCGCACCAAGCCGGAAATGGTGTCCCGCATGGTGTTCACCAAGGCGCCCTCGCCGGAAGTGCCGGGCAAGATCAAGGCACAGCAGGACGCGCGCCGCGTCGACATCGACATGGTGATCGTCGGCACCGACGCGCTCTCCGCCGGGCTCGAGCAGAACCTGTGGACCGAGCTGACCACGGCGCATGCCAGCAAGCTGCCCAACCTGCAGGGCATTTACCAGGAAACCGCCTGGCGCATGCAGGGTCTGGCGCGCGGCTTCGGCGTGGTGGTGTCTTACTACCCCTCCGGCCCGCTGCTGGAATACATGCCGAACAAGGTCCGCACGCCCCCCACCAGCGCCGAGGAGCTGCTGGCCTGGGCGAAGCAGAACCCCAACCGCTTCTCCTACGCCCGCCCCGCCAATTCCGGCCCCGGCCGCACCTTCCTGATGGGCCTGCCCTACATCCTCGGTGACAGCGACCCGAAGGACCCGGTGAACGGCTGGAGCAAGACCTGGAGCTTCCTGCGCGAGATCGGCCAGTACGTCGAGAACTATCCCAGCGGCACCGCCGTGGTGATGAAGGAACTCGGCGAGGGCACGCGCGACATCGTGGTGACCACCACCGGCTGGGACATCAACCCGCGCGTCCTCGGCATCGTGCCCAAGGAAGCGGCGGTGACCACGCTGCGCAACTTCCGCTGGGTGGCGGACGCGCATTACCTCGTGATCCCCAAGGGCGTCAGCGACGAACGCCTCGCGGTGCTGCTGGACCTGACCTCACACCTGCTGACCAAGGAAAGCCAGGCCTACACCTTTGACGAGGGCTACTTCTATCCCGGCCCGGCCGTGCAGGGCGTGACGCTGGACATGGCGCCCAAGGAAAGCCAGGACGCGATCCGCGAGTTCGGCCGTCCGGAATACGACCGCCTGATCGCCGACAACCCGCAGGAACTGCCGCTCGATCCCGACAAGCTCGTCATCGCCTTCCGGCGCTGGGACGAGGAGATCGGCGCCCGCCGGTCCCGCTAAAGAACGCACGCCCCTTTCAGGACGAACTTCCATGGCCATTCATTCCGCTCCGTTCCGGGAACTGCGCCTGGAAGGAATACGCCGCGACTTCGGCACGCTGAGCGCCCTGAAGGGGATCGACCTCCGCATCGAGCAGGGCGAGTTCATCGCCCTGCTCGGCCCTTCCGGCTGCGGCAAGACCACGGCGCTGAACTGCCTGGCCGGGCTGCTGCCGATCACCGGCGGCCGCATCTGGCTGGATGAGCGCCGCGTCGACACGCTGCGCCCGGAACAGCGCGGCTTCGGCATGGTGTTCCAGAGCTACGCGCTGTTTCCGCACATGAGCGTCCGCCGCAACGTCGGCTTCGGCCTCAAGATGCGCAACGTCCCCCGCGCCGAGGCGGCGCGCCGCATCGACGAGGCGCTGACCATGGTGCGCCTCCAGGCGCAGGCGGAGAAGCTGCCCGGCCAGCTCTCGGGCGGGCAGCAGCAGCGCGTCGCCATCGCACGGGCCATCGTGATCGAGCCGCCGCTGATCCTGATGGACGAGCCGCTCTCCAACCTTGACGCCAAGCTGCGGCTGGAGATGCGCGCCGACATCCGCCGCATCCACGACCGGCTCGGCGCCACCACCATCTACGTCACCCACGACCAGGAAGAGGCGCTGTCCCTGGCCGACCGCATCGTGGTGATGCGCGACGGCGAGATCCGCCAGACCGGCACGCCGGAGGAGCTCTATGCCCGCCCCGCGCACCTCGATGTCGCGGACTTCATGGGCTACCGCAACCGCCTGCCCGGCCGCGTGGTAAACCGCCAAGGCGACCTCGTCACCCTCGACATGGGCGAGGGCGCGGTGCTCACCGGCACGGCGCGCGACGCGCTGCCCGGCGACGCGGTGATCGCCGTGCGCCCGGACGACCTGTCCGCCACCGCCGACGCCGCCGCCCCCGGCGTGCCCGCCACCGTGCAGGCCATCGAGTACCGCGGCCGCGAGTTCCACGGCCTCGCCGCCGGCCCGGGCGGGCTGGAACTCTTCTTCCGCTCCGAGGAGCCGGTGGCGGTGGGTGCCCCCGTGCGCCTCGCCGCCGATCCCAGGCGCGCCCTGGTGTTCCCGGAGGCCCGCGCATGAGCGCCGTCGCCGAGCACACGCCCCTCCCCGCGGCGGAGCGCCCCTCCCTCGGCCTGCGCCTCGCCGCGCGCGGGCTGGACGGGGTGACGCTGCTGGTGCTGCCCGCCGCCCTCATGCTGGCCGGGCTGTTCCTTTACCCGTTCCTGTACGGCTTCTTCCTATCCTTCAGTCCCAAGGACGGCAGCACCTTGGGCAACTACGCTCGCTTCTTCAGCGACCCCTACCTCTACGACACCATCTGGACCACCATGCGCCTCGCGGTGCCGGTGACGCTGCTGAACCTGCTGCTGGCCATTCCCATCGCCTTCCGGGTGCGGCTGCTGCGGCACCAGCGCCTGCTGACCACCATCCTGATCCTGCCGATCACGCTGGGCACCGTGCTGGTGGCGGAAGGCATGCTGTTCTACTTCGGCGCCCAGGGCTGGTTCAGCCGCACGCTGATGTCCCTCGGCATCCTGTCCGGCCCGGTGAAGCTGACCAACAACTACATCGGCGTCTTCCTGTCGCTGCTGATCACCGGCTTCCCCTTCACCTTCCTCCTCACACTGTCCTACGTCACCGGCGTGGACCCGGCGCTGGAACAGGCGGCGGCGACGCTGGGCGCCGGCCCGCGCGAGCGCTTCACCAACGTGATGCTGCCGCTGCTGGCCCCCGGGCTGGCGATCACCTTCTGCCTCAGCTTCGTGCAGGCCTACTCGGTGTTCCCCTCCGCCGTGCTGGTGGGCGAACCGGCCGGCACCACGCGGGTGATCTCCATCGCCGCCTACCAGGCCGCCTTCGAGGAATACGATTATTCCCTCGCCTCGGCGGTCGCGATGGTGATGGGCGCGACGCAGCTGGCGGTGGTGGCCGCCGTGCTCGCGGGACGGCAACTCTTCTACCGTGGCCCCGTCGGCGGCACGAAGGGCTGAGCAACCATGAACAGCAATCCCAGCGTTTCCACCCGCCTCTGGGCCGCCGCCCTCTGGCTGCTGGTCGGCTTCTTCGTGCTGAACCTGTTCGGGCTGATCGGATCGGTGGTGACCAACTCCTTCGCCACCCGCTGGATCGGCACCTGGTTGCCGGCCGGCTGGACCACGCGCTGGTACTTCTCCGCCTGGGAGGAGTTCCAGCTCGGCGACGTCCTCACCGTCACCTTCCAGGTGGTCTTCGCCGTGGTGTTGCTGGCAGGGCTGCTCGGCGTCCCGGCGGCCTACGCCATGGCGCGGCGGGACTTCCCGGGCAAGCGGCTGCTGATGCTGCTCTTCCTGCTGCCGCTGCTGGTGCCGCCCATCACCTACGGCATCCCGATGGCCACCGTGCTGTACCAGTCCGGCCTGGGCGGCACGATGGCGGGCGTGGTGCTGGCCAACCTCGTGCCCACCGTGCCCTTCGTGGTGCTGGTGATGATCCCCTTCATCGAGCAGGTGGACCCGCGCATCGAGGCCGCGGCTCGCGTCTTCGGCGCCAACACCTTTCAGCTGTTCCTGCACGTCCTGACGCCGATCCTGCTGCCCGGCGTGCTGGCGGCGCTGCTGCTGGTGCTGGTGCGCACCATCGCGATGTTCGAGCTGACGTTCCTCACCGCGGGCCCGGGCAGCCAGACTCTGGTGGTGGCGCTCTACTACTCGGTCTTCGCGGCCGGGGTACGGGCGACGCAGTCGGTGGACGCGATGGCGGTGATCTACATGATCACCACGCTGGTCTGGCTGCTGATCGCCCTGCGCTTCGTCAGCCCGACGCAGATCGTGGCCCGCGCCAAGCAGCCTTCGCAGCACTGAGGCGGCCGGACCTGGGCAGACGGGAAAGGCCGGGGGAGTGAACTCCCCCAGCCCCCCTCCTTCTTTCGGGAGTTAGGGGTGCCCTTCGCGGCACCCTCAAACTCCCGAAAATAGAAGGGGGTCCGGGGGGATACTTCCCCCCGGCTTGCTCCCACTGGGCTCCACCGCTCAGTCCGCGGTGATGCGGGCCTCGCGCACCACGCCGGCCCAGCGCACCAGTTCCCCCTGCACCAGCGTGTTGAACTCGCCCGGCGTGCCGCCGCCGGGGATCAGACCCTGGCCGTGCAGCACGTTTCGCGTGTCCGGCCGCGCCAGCCAGGCGTTCAGCACCTCGTTCAGCCGCCCGGCCACCGGGGCGGGCAGGCCGGCCGGGCCGAAGATGCCGTACCACAGCGTCACGCTGGCCCGGGGATAGCCGCTCTCGGCCAGGGTCGGCACGTCGGGCAGCTCGGCGGATCGGGTGTCGCTGCCGATCGCCAGCAGCCGCACCTGTCCCGCCCGCGCCAGCGGCAGCGCCACCGCCACCGGCAGCATCATCGCCGCCAGCCGCTGCCCGATCAGGTCCTGCACCGCCGGCGCGGTGCCGCGATACGGCACGTGGTTCAGCTCGATCCCCGCGGCGAGGTTGAACAGCGCCATGGTCATGTGCTGCGCCGTGCCGTTGCCGGGCGAGGCGTAGTCCAGATCCCCCGGCTTGGCCTTTGCCAGCGCCACGAAGGCCCCGAGGTCGCGGGCCGGCAGGTCCGGCCGCACCGCCAGCACCACGTGGCCCTCGGCCAGCCGGATGATCGGGGTGAAGCTCCTGGCGGGGTCGTAGGGCAGGCTCGGCATCAGCGGCGGGCTCATGGCGAAGGGTACGCCCTGGATCATCAGCGTCCGCCCGTCCGGGGCCGCGCGCGACACGAACTGCGTGCCGATCAGCCCGCTAGCACCGGCGCGGTTGTCCACCACCACCGCCTGTCCCAGGCTCTCGCCCAGCGCCGGCGACAGCAGCCGCGCCATCACGTCCTGCGCCGTGCCGGGCGTGTAGGGGACGATGAAGCTCACCGGCCCGTCCGGACGCCAGGGCGCCTGCGCCGCGGCCGGACGCACCAGCGGCGCGAGGAAGGGAAGCGCGGCGGCCCCGAGCAGGCTCCGGCGATGCGGCATGGCGGTGTTTTCCTCCTGCGCCCGGTTCCCGCAGCGGCGGGACTGCCGGGCCTTCTTTCCCGTCCCCCCGGCCGGGTGCCGTCCGGAAACCGGTCCTGCTAGGAAGGCGACCGGTGGGCCAGGCACGGCGACGGAAGGCAGATGGGGCGAAATCCAGTATGGTGCGACTAGAAGCCGGGGTCCAGGCCGTTCGTGATCCCACGCCAGCCTCGGCCCGGCGGGTGGCTTCGCCGTGACGGAAACGGAAACCAGCCCCCGCAAGATGCTCCGCATCCTCGACGTGCTGGGCGAGAACAGCGCCCCGCTGGGCTTCGACGCGCTGCACGGCCGGCTCGGCTTCACCCGCTCCACCCTGTACCGCTACCTCAAGATCCTGACCGATGCGGGGCTGGTGGCCTCCAGCCCGGAAGCCGGCTTCAGCATCGGCCCGCGCATCACCGAACTCGACTATCGCATGCGGCAGCACGACCCGCTGATCACCGCCAGCCGCCCGGTGATGGCGGAACTGGCCCAGGCCACCGCGGGCATCGCCCTGCTGTGCCGCCGCTACGGCGACCGCGTGCTCTGCGTCCACCAGGAGCGCGGCACCAACGCCTTTCGCAGCACCTACGAACGCGGCCTGGCGCGGCCGCTGTTTCGCGGCGCCGCCTCGCGGGTGATCCTGGCGCACCTGCCCGGCCCGGCGATCGCCCGCCTGCAGACCAGCCAGGCCGAGGCCCTGGCGGAGTCCGGACTCCCCACCGCCCTGCAACCCCTGCGGGCCGCCCTGCGCGCCATCCGCCAGCGCGGCTGGGACGTCACGGAAGGCCAGGTCACCCCCGGCGTCACCGGCATCGCCGCCGCCCTGTCCGACAGCCGCGGCGAGGTGCTGGGCAGCCTCAGCGTGACGCTGGGCCGCACCGGCCTTTCGCCGGACGAAACCGCCCGCATCGCCGAGCGCGTGACCTTCTGCGCCGGGATCGTGAACAAGACGCTGGCGGGCTAAGACTAGCCCCGTCCCACATCCTGGGACTTGACGCCGGACATTCCCCCGCGCAACACCCAGCGCGGCCCGTACCGGCCGGCGCTCCCCACCCGTCCGGGCCGGGTCGCGGCAACAGCGTTCCGGCCGCCATGCCGGGCAAAGGAGGAAGCACCATGGCCCTTCCGGAGGCCCTCGTGGCCGAGCTGGTGGCAGCGAACCGCATCCTGGCCGCCGAGGGCGTGGTGGACGCCTTCGGCCATGTCAGCGTCCGCCACCCCGACAACCCCGGCCGCTACCTCCTGTCCCGCGCCCGCTCGCCGGAACTGATCGAGGCCGCGGACATCCTGGAGTTTGAGCTGGACGGCACGCCCGTCGACCCGCACGGCGCCAAGCCCTACCTGGAGCGCTTCATCCACGGCGCCATCTACGAGAAGCGCCCCGAGGTGCAGTCCGTGGTGCACAGCCACAGCCGCTCCGTGGTGCCTTTCAGCGTGGTGGGCCAGCGCATCCGCCCGATCATGCACTCCTGCGCCACCATCGGCGCCGAGGTGCCGGTCTGGGACGCACGCCGCGTTTTCGGCGACACCACCCTGCTGGTGTCGAACATGGCCATGGGCCGCGACCTCGCCTGCACCCTGGCCGACGGCAACGCCGCCCTGATGCGCGGCCACGGCTCCACCGTCGCCGGCCGTTCCATCAAGGAAGCGGTCTATACGGCCGTTTACCTGGAGGTGAACGCCAACCTGCAGATGCAGGCCAGCCGCATGGGCGAGGTCACCTTCCTGTCCCCTGGCGAGATCGCGCAGATCAACGAGCGCCTCAGCCACGGCAAGCCCGGCGAGGGCTACGGCCGCGCCTGGGATTACTGGTGCCGCCGCGCCGGGATCGCCGTAGCCCCGGAGTGAGCGCCCGGGCCGGCTCCATCGGCGGTGATCTTGCTTCGCGGATCACCCCGGCTCCGTAGCGCATGTCGCGCGACATCTGTTCGCGAAACGCTTCCGGCGTGCCGCCCCCGGGCACCATGCCCTGCATGCGCAGCTTTTCCCGCCTGTCGGGTCGCGCCTACACCGGTAAAATCCCACCATGCAGGATTTTACGGCATTTTGCATTGACAGCAGCCCTGCCGGGATGGGATCGAGTGCCCGGCCCGCCGCCCCACTCCTTCGCGGGCCCTTTCCGGGCAGGGACGTTTCGCAGCATGGACACGCAGGTTCTCATCGTCGGCGCCGGCCCCACCGGCCTGACCCTGGCCATCGACCTGGGCCTGCGCGGCATCCGCTGCACGCTGATCGAGCAGAAGCCCGCCCCGGCCCGTTGGCCGAAGATGGAGCGGTGCAACGCCCGCACCATGGAGATCTACCGCCGCCTCGGCCTGTCGGAGCGCATCCGCGCCGCCGGCTTCCCGCGCGACGTGCCGATGGACGTGTTCATCGTCACCTCCGTGGTGGAGCCGCCGCTGCTGCACCTGCCCTACCCTTCGGTGGCCGAGGCGCAGGCGGAGATCGCCTCCAGCAATGACGGCACGCTGCCGCTGGAAGCCTATCAGCTGATCTCGCAGTACACGCTGGAACCGCTGCTGAAGTCGGTGGCGGACAAGCTGCCCACCGTGGATGTCCGCTTCGGCCACGAACTGGTGGGCTTCACCCAGGATGCCGGCGGCGTCAGTGCCGAGATCCGCCGCGCCGACGGCAGCACCGACACCATCCGCGCCGCCTTCATGGCCGGCTGCGACGGCGGCTCCAGCATCGTGCGCAAGTCGCTGGGCATCGCGCTGAACGGCGACGGCAACCTGCTCAAGCTGCGGCAGGCGCTGTACCACTGCCCCGAGCTCTTCGCCCGCATCCCCATCGGCAAGGGCCGGCACTACCACGTGGCCGACGGGCAGGCGACCTTCCTGATCGTGCAGGACGACACGCGCCACTTCACCCTGCACTCCGTGGTCGACACCGACGACGACATGCGCACCATGTTCGAGAAGACGGTGGCCATGCCCGTGCAGTACGAGATGCTGCATGTCGGCCAGTGGACGCAGCACCTGCTGCTGGCCGACCGCTACGGCGACGGCCGCGTGTTCCTGGCCGGCGATGCCTGCCACCTCGTGATCCCCACCGGCGGCCTGGGCATGAACACCGGCGTCGGCGACGCCATCGACCTCAGCTGGAAGCTGGCCGGCACGCTGCAGGGCTGGGGCGGGCCGGAGCTGCTGCGCTCCTACGCCATCGAGCGCCGGCAGGTCGGCGAGCACAACGTCGCCGCCTCGCGCTACGCCTCGCGCGGGCGGCGGGCCTGGCGTTCCATGTGGAAGCCGAACCTGCGCGACGACACGCCGGAGGGCGCGGAGGTCCGCGCCAACCTCGCCCGCGTCGCCGACGTGGAACAGCGCAAGACCAACGAGATGATCGGCGCCGAGCTGGGCTACCGCTACATCGAATCCCCCATCCTCATCCGCGAGGACAGCGAGCCGCCGGAACACGACTACCGCCGCTACACCCCCAGCACCTATCCGGGCGCCCGCCTGCCGCATGCCTGGCTGGCGGACGGCACGGCGATGCAGGACCTGATCGGCACGGGCTACACGCTGCTGCGCCTGGGCGGCGTGGCGCAGGATGGCACCGGCCTGGCGCGGGAATTCTCCGCCCTCGGCGCCCCCTTCGCCGCGCTGGAAGTGCGGGACGAGGCAGCGCGGGACATCTACGGCCACGATCTGATCCTGCTGCGCCCGGACATGCACGTGGTGTGGCGCGGCCAGCACCTGCCCGACGACCTCCGCCAGCTCGCCGCCACCGCGACCGGCCACGCAGCGATGGCGCGAAGCGCCTCGGCCCAGGCCGTCGCGGCGGCCCCGGCGCACTGACCACGCGCGCCGTCCGCCGCGCCACCCGGCCCTGATTCCCGGGCCGGCCGGGGACCGGAACGGCAACGGCCGGAACCGGGTGCTTTCACCCCGGTTCCGGCCGCCGCGCTTTCCCCTGCGGGCCCGGCGCGAAGCCGGACCCGGCGGTGCTGCTACCGGCCGGCAGGACGCTCCGGCGGCTGCCCGGCCTCGGCGATGCCGCGCTTGGCGCCTTCCGCCACGCCCTGCAACGCTTCGCCCGCAGCCCGGGACACGTCGCCCGCCGCCTTGCCCAGCGTGTCGCCCAGGCTGGACAGGCCACCCTGGTCCAGCTTGTCCTTGGCTTCGGCGTAAGTGTTGGCCACGGCTTCCTTGGCGCGCTGCAGCTGCTCGCCTGCCGCCGAGCGGACGCCCTCGTAGCCGTCGCGGGCCGCCGCGCCGACGCGCTCCGCCAGCTCGTCGCGGGCCTCGCCCATCAGCTCGTCCTCGGCCCGGGTGCGCGGCAGCGCCGCGCCCAGCGCCGCGCCTAGCGCGAGGCCCAGCGCCCCGAACAGCAGCGGCTGCGCCTGGGCCAGCCCGTCCAGCATGCCGGTGCCCTGCGCGGCGGAAGACACGCGGTCGCGCACCGCCACCGCACCGCCCTGCGCCGCGTCACGCGCGTCGTGGCCCAGCGCGGCCACGCTCTGCACCAGGCTGCCCGCCGCCTCGGACGCGCGCCCGGCGAGGTCCGACCCCGCCTGCGCCACCTGCGAGGCCACGTCGCCCACCGCGGCCGCGGCCTGCGAGGCCGCGCCGCTGACCGCGCCGGCCGCCTGGCCCACCCGCTCTTGCGTGGCGTCCATCGCACCGGAAATGCGCACCCGCGCCGACCCCGCCATCTCCGCGGCGGTGTCGGCCAGCCCCGGCCGGGTGGAGCCGATCTGCGGCGTCGGCTGCAGCCGGTGGCCCGTGCTGGTCCCCACCGAAGCCGTGCCGCCGGCGGAGCCACCCTTGGACAGCAGCAGCCAGGCGATCCCCGCGCCGATCAGCGCCACCGGCAGCGGGTTCTCCCGCACGGAGGTGCCGAGGTTGCGCATGAACTCGGTGCCGCCCGAACCCCGCGCGTAGTCGCTGATCTGTTCCACCACCTGGTCCATCATCTGGCTGGGCGCCAGCTTGGCCCGCAGGGCGTCCAGCGTGCCGGACACGTTGGCTCGGGTCTGCTCGACCTCGCCCTCGATCTGCGCGGCGGATTTCTCGCCCGGATCCATGCTGGTCCCGCTCATCGCACCTGCTCCTTGGCGACCTCGGCGTCGCGCGACAGCTGCGCGATCGTCCGGTCGGGTGAAAGGTTGGAAGCCTTCAGCTGGCTCACGCCGCCGCGCAGCACGGAATACCCGATCACGCCCGCGACCACGGCCACGATCAGGTAGGACACGCCCCAGGACAGCGTCAGGAACTGCACCAGGAAGGCGGCGGCCGCGAACAGCAGCAGGATCAGCGATCCCAGCAACAGCGCCCCGCCCAGCCCCAGCGACGTCCCGGCGGCGCCGACATGCGACACCTTCTCGCCCAGCTCGGCCCGGGCCAGCTGGACCTCCTTGCGTACCAGCGTCGAGGTCTGGTCCACCAGATCCCCAAGCAGGTCCGGGATGGACCGGTTGGCGTCGCCGCTCACAGCGGCGTTCCCGTGCGCTCGTTCGGCACCGGGCTGGACTGATGGCCGCCGGAAGCGGGCGGCGTCGCCGTGCCGGCCGGCGGCGTCACGTCCGTCGATGCCGTGGGCATGCTGCCCGGCGCCGCGTCGCCCGCGCGGTGCGCCACGGCGCCGCCGAGGCTCGCCGCCGCGGTGGTGGCCGGCCGCGCCGTGTGGCCGCGACTGTCCGGCACCCAGCCGGGCGCGGCATTGGGGTTGATCGCCGCGCTGCCCGGGCCGGACGCGTGGCCCGACCCGCCCGCGACGCCGTCGGTCGAGCTCTTGGCGAAGCGCGCCAGGGCGAAGCCCGCCAGGGCCGCGGCACCGAAAAAGGCCGCCGGCTGCCGCCGCGCGAAATCCGCCACGTCCTGGAACAACTGCCCGGCCGTGCGGTCGCGCAGCGCCGCGGAGATGCCCTGCACGGAATCCGCCGCCGCCCGGACGTGCCGCGCCACTTCCGGCGAGGAACCCTCCAGGTCGTCGGCGGCATGGCGGATCGCCCTGGCGAAGCCCGAGGCCTGCTCGGCCCCGGCCGCCTTGCCGTCCTCCACGATCCCCTCAGCGCGTTCGCGCGCCGTGCCGAGGATCTCGGCGCCCTGCGCCTTCACCTCCTCCGTCGCCCCGGCCACCTTGCCCTGGATGCCGTCCACGGCCTCGCTGGTGCGGGTCCGGACCGCGGCGGCAATGGCCTGGGCGTCGTCGCGGACCTGACCGAGCGGATCGCGTGAGGGAGGCGAGGCTCCCGTTTCGTGGCTCATCGCGTGCCTCCTGCTGGTGCGCGGGCGGTTGAACCCCTCGCGCCGTGGCAGAAGAACTGCTGGGCAGCGGTTTGGTTGGGACCGCCCGGGCCACCCGCCCCCGCGATGCGCTGCCGCGCGGTGGGCGGCCCGGCATTCCTGTCGGATACGTGACGGATGGCGGCGCCGTCCGGCCCGTCCTTCAGGTGCCGCAGAAGGTTTGCAGAACCCGCTCCTCGGGCTTCGCCGGCAGGGTGAAGCGCTCCAGGCCCGGGCGGTGGTCGAAAGGCCGCGACAGCGCGTCCAGCAGCGCCTCGAAGGACGTGAAATCCTGCCGCTCCACCGCCGCGTCGATCGCCGCCTCCACCAAGTGGTTGCGCGGGATCACCGCGGGGTTCACCCGCAGCATGGCCGCGCGGCTCGCTTCCGCCCCCCCGGGTTCCTCCGCCAGGCGGCGGCGCCAGCCTTCCGCCCAGCCGTCGAAGGCGGCGGGATCCGCGAACAGCGCCCGCGCCCCGGCGGCCTCCGGCTCCATCGCGGCATCGCCCAGGCTGCGGAACAGCAGCGTGAAATCGGCCCCGTTCTCCGCCATGCGCCGCAGCAGGTCCTGCACCAGCGGCCCGTCGCCCTCGCGGGCCGTGCCCAGGCCGATCTTGCGCGCCAGCCCGCCGCCATAGGCGGCCTCGAAGCGCGGGCCGAAACCGGCCAGCACCTCCTGCGCCATCGCGACCGCCGGCTCCTCCTCCGCAGCCAGCAGCGGCAGCAGGGTTTCCGCCAGCCGCGCCAGGTTCCACTGCGCCACGCGCGGCTGGTTGCCGTAGCTGTAGCGCCCGGCATAGTCGATGGAGCTGAACACCGTGCCGGGGTCGTAGGCCTCCATGAAGGCGCAGGGCCCGAAATCGATGGTCTCGCCGGAGATCGCGGTGTTGTCGGTGTTCATCACGCCGTGCACGAAGCCGATCAGCAGCCAGCGCGCCACGAGGTCCGCCTGCCGCGCCACCACCGCTTCCAGCAGCGCGCGATACGGGTGCTCCGCCCCGGCCAGCTCCGGGTAGTGGCGGGCGATGGCGTAGTCGGCCAAGGTCCGCACGCCCTCCACGTCCCCCTGGGCGGCGAAGAACTGGAAGGTGCCGACGCGCAGGTGGCTCGCCGCGACGCGCGTCAGCACGCCGCCGGGCCGCGCTTCCTCGCGCTGCACCACCTCGCCCGTGGTCACCGCGGCCAGCGCCCGGGTGGTGGGCAGCCCCAGCGCCGCCATCGCCTCGCTCACGAGGTATTCGCGCAGCACCGGCCCCAGCGCGGCGCGGCCGTCGCCGCGGCGGGAAAACGGCGTCGGCCCGGACCCCTTCAACTGGATGTCACGCCGCAGCCCGTCGCGCCCGACCACCTCGCCCAGCAGCACGGCGCGGCCGTCGCCCAGCCGCGGCACGAACTGCCCGAACTGGTGCCCGGCATAGGCCAGCGCGATCGGCGCGGCGCCTTCCGGCACGCGGTTGCCCGCCAGCACCGCCACGCCCTCCGGCCCCGCCAGCGCGGCGGCGTCCAGCCCCAGCGTGTCGGCCAGCGCGGCATTGACCCGCACCAGCCGCGGCGCGGCCACCGGCGTCGGCAGGCAGGGCTCGAAGAACCGCTCCGGCAGGCGCGCGTAGCTGTTGTCGAAGCGGAAGCCGAGAGGCATGCGAAGGGTCCCCGAACTGGATCGCGCCGCGGCGTGCCGGGCGGCGGCCGGACCGGCCCGGTGTGCCGCCTTCCCGCACGGCTGCGGCGCGACGATGGCGCCGCGGAGATCGGCCCATCGCCGCGCGAGAACAAGGCACCGCGGAACAACACCGCGGCACCGAGGCCACCCGGCGCGCTAC
This sequence comes from Roseomonas sp. BN140053, assembly GCF_047690175.1. Classification (NCBI taxonomy): domain Bacteria; kingdom Pseudomonadati; phylum Pseudomonadota; class Alphaproteobacteria; order Acetobacterales; family Roseomonadaceae; genus Roseomonas; species Roseomonas sp. BN140053. The sequence goes on from NZ_JBLLEB010000002.1 coordinate 88,867, forward strand.
TGGATCAGCCGGGTCACTGCCGACAGGCTGGCGCGGATCATGGCATCCCTTTCCGCCGGGCGGCCGGCGAGATGGTCGGCGGAGGCGGAAGCCAGCTCCTGCAACCGCGCCACGTCGGACCCGGTAGGCCGCGGGGTCTTGGCGGCCAGGGCCAGCAGGGCGGCGCGGGCGGCTTCCCGGGCACCGGCCAGGGCCAGGTGGCTCAACCGGTGGTTCAGGGCATAGCTCGCGGTGTGGACCGCCGCCACGGCGCGATCCTGCCATTCCTCGTGGCCGCTCGGGACCAGTTGTTTCATGGTTTGCTCCTCCCGGCGCGGGTTTTATCCACACCCTACCTCTCGGGTCCGTGCGGTTCTGCACCGCATTTCCCCGGCAGGCCGGAACTCACGGAACCGTGATGGATGCCGCTCGGCCCGCCACGCGCGGCTGGCTCCCTCACCCGCACGCCTTCGAAATGCCGCCAATGTGAGGCATCCTGCCGCGCCACAATGACCGGAACCCGGAATGAGCAGCGACGACACTCCCGCCCCGCAGGCCTCCGACACGGAACGGAAGATCTCGCCCCGGCGCTCCCGGGTGGCGATCGCCCTGGTGGGGCTGGTGGTGGCGGCGCTGGCCTGGATGGCGGTGGAACGCGCCGTCGTGGTGCGGCCGGGCACGGCGCAGATGGTGGTGGTCAGCCGCGGCGGTGAGGTGACGGGCATCTTCGGCCCCGGCCAGGTCGGCTTCATCAACCCCTGGACCCACACCCGAACCGCCTACGACACGGCGCTGCTCGCCTCCGACCGCTCCGCCGCCAGCCGCGCCATGCCCGGGCTGAGCGCCGAGGGGCATCCGCTGACGCTGCTCGGCGTCGCTTTCTGGCACGAGGGCAACGAGGCCGACCTGCGCTGGCGCTTCGCCCATATCCGCAGCCAGACCGAGGTGATGCAGGCGCTGATGGCGAGTTCCGTGCAGGCCGTGCTGGGCCGCTACGCCATGGACGACATCATCCACCGCAACGCCGAGCTCCAGGCCGCCCTGACGGAGGAGCTGAAGAACCGCGCCCGCGCGCTGCTCCGGGTGGAGGTGGTGTCCTTCGCCGTCACCGGGCTGGAGCCGGGCGACAGCTACCGGCAGGTCGTGGCGGAACGCGAGCTGGGCAAGGCGCGGGCGGCCTCCGTGGCCGGCTCCCCGGCCCTGACCTCGACCAACCCCAACGCGCTGGAGCTAGAGCGCATCCGCCGCTGGGACGGCCGCGGCACCATGCCGAACCTGGCCGGCAACAACGACACGCCCGGCAACGTCGCCCCGCCGCGCTCCGAGCAGCGCGCCGCCGCCGCGCCGTGATCCGTCCGCGCGCTCGTCCGGCAGCCCCGCCTCAGCCGGGCGCGGCATCCCCGGGGGCGGCGGTGAAGAAGGGCACCACCTTGCCGTCCCCCGCGGGGCGGAACACGGCCCGCACGGGCTGGCCGATGCGCAGCGCGTCCAGGTCGCAGTCCACGATGTTGCTCAGCATCGTCGGCCCTTCTTCCAGCGTCACGTAGGCGATGCAGTAGGGCTCGCGCGTGCGCCGCAGCACGCTGCAGGAATAGATCGTCCCGCGCCCCGAGGCGTCGCGCCAATGCGTGTCGTCGCTGAAGCAGAAGGGGCAGAACTTGCGCGGATAGGTGAAGAAGCGACTGCACGCGCCGCACTGCTTCACGCGCAGCACGCCGGCCGCGGCGCCCTCGAAATACGGCGCCAGCTCAGGGTCGATGGCGGCGGTCTTCTCGTCGGTGGGGGCTGCCATGGTTCACTCCCGCTCCAGCACGAGGGTGGCGCTGCCGTGGCGCGAGCCGAGCTGCCCGCCCGTGCCGTGCGCCAGGGCGAGGTCGCAGTTGGGCACCTGCACCGCCGGGTGTGCCTCCCCGCGCAGCTGCCGCACCGCCTCGATCACCTTGGTCATGCCGCCACGGTTGGCCGGGTGGTTGTTGCACAAGCCCCCGCCATCCGTGTTGAAGGGCAGCTTGCCGACGCCGGAGATCAGGTTGCCGTCGGCCACGAAGCGGCCACCCTCCCCCTTGGCGCAGAAGCCGAGGTCTTCCAGCTGGATCAGCACGGTGACCGTGAAGCTGTCGTAGATGGAGGCGTACTTGATGTCATCAGGCGTTACCCCGGCCTCGGCGAAGGCCGCAGGCCCCGACCAGGCGGCGCCCGAGAAGGTCAGGTCCACATCCCCGCCCATCTGGTGCTTGATCGCGTAGCCGGAGCCGCGCACGCCCACCAGCGGCCGCTTCAGCGAGCGGGCGATATCCGGGTGCACCACCACCAGCGCCCCGCCGCCGTCCGAGATCACGCAGCAGTCCAGCCGGTGCAGCGGGTCGGCGATCATCGGCGAGTTCAGCACGTCCTCCACCGTCACGACGTCGCGCAGCATGGCGTGCGGGTTGTGCTGCGCGTGGTGCGACGCCGCCACCTTGATCCAGGCGAGCTGCTCGGAGGTGGTGCCGTACTGGTGCATGTGCCGGGCCGCGCACATGGCGTACATGCTGGTGACCACGGGCCGGTAGGGTTCCTCGAACGGCGCTTCCGCCGCCGTGCTGCCGCTGCGCACGGCCGTGCCGGTGGCCAGCCCGTCCGCGCGTGGCCGCCCTGCGAGCGTGATCAGCGCCACGCGGCAGCGGCCGGCGGCGATGGCGTCCGCCGCGTGCGACACGTGGTTGATGTAGGCCGACCCCCAGGACTCCGTGGTGTCCAGGTGCCGCAGCCGCAGCCCGAGATAGTCCACGATGGAAAAGGGCCCGGTGCCCGGCGCTTCCCAGCCCGGCACGTCGCCGGCACAGAAGAAGCCGTCCACGTCGTCCTTGCTCAGGCCCGCATCGGCCAGGGCGCCCGCCGCGACCTCCGCATGTAGCTGCATCAGCGAGCGGTCGCCGGCATGGCGCAGCGGGTGCTCATAGGCTCCCATGACGTAGGCCCTGGACCGCGCCACCCCTGTTCCTCCCCGCCCCCGTTTACCGGCGCCGCATGGCGAGCCGAATCCGGCCGGGAGCTAACGGCATCGGGGCCGGATCGCGCAAGGCCGCCCCCCTGTGCGCGGCGCCTCAGTTCGCCCGGGCGGAATGCTGCATCAGCGCGGCGCGCAGCGGGTCGGAGCCGGGGTTGTAGGCCTGCATCTCCACCACGATCTGCCGCGCCACCACGTCGCGGCCGTAGTAGTTCCGGTTGCTCTCGGCATCGCGGGTGAAGATCGAGCCTTCCAGCGCGATGCCCAGGAACAGCCCGCGCGACCGCGCATAGGCCACAACATCCGCCCCCACGGCCGAGGTCGTCGACCCGTTGATGCCGCCGCCGATCGTGGCCACCGCGACGGAGGCATCAGCGCCCAGCTTGAACTGGTTCTCCATGATCGCGCGCAGGCCGCGGTCGGTCATGATCAGCATCAGGATCTGCATGTCCTGGATGCCGATCTGCAGCCCGATGGACCCGGCGCCCATGCCGTAGAAGGCCGGGCCGGACCAGGACCCGGCGCCGTCGCGCGCCACCAGCACGCAGGGCCCGCCCTGGCCGCCGATCAGGAAGCCGGCGCGGAACACGCGGGGGCAGATCATCGCCGCCCGCGCCCGCCGGGCCGCGTCCTGGGCGTCGCGCAGGATGTTGGGGTCGCCGACGCCGAGCATCTCCTGCACGGTCAGGGTGGCGCGGTCCACCAGCGCCTGCTCCTCCGCCTGCGCCCATGCCCGTCCCGGCAGGAGGGAGCCGCAAAGGGCCGCAGCACCCGCCAGCAGCAACATCGCGCGTCGCATGAGTATCATCCCCCAAACCCTTGTGCGGGGGCGGTTTTGGCCATCCCCCGCCCCGCTTCTACCCCAGCGCGGGCGCCCGAACCAAGCGCCGCGTCGGGGTATCCGTGTTGGGGCATCCGCGTCAGGGCATCGGCGTCAGGCCCGGCGGCTCCTCGTTCACCGTGCCCACGCGCCAATGCCCTCCCAGGCTTTCCAGCCGGGTGAGCGACAGGTTGCGCACGGAGAACTGCAGCGCCTGGTGCCCGGTCATCGCGCAGGCATGGGCGAGGCAGGCGCGGATCGACCCGCCATGCGCCACGATCACCAGGTCCTCGCCGGGATGGTCGCGCACCAAACCGTCCAGCACCGGCCCGACCCGCGCCACCACGTCGGCGACGTTCTCGCCGCCCGGCGGGCGCTCATCGGCGGAATGCGGCCAGAAGGGGTGCGGCGGGTCGCGCAGCAGCGCCGTGAAAGCCTCGTGCGTCAGCCCCTGCCATTCGCCCAGGTTCTGTTCCCGCAGCGCGGGCAGCACGGTGGGCTCGCTCTCGGGGTAGCCGGCGGCGAAGATGGCGGCCGCCGTGGCGCGGGTGCGGGCCAGGGGGGTGCAGAACCAGCGTGCCGGCCGCGGCAGGCGCTCGGCCAGCCAGGTGTGGGCCGCGACCTCGGCCGCCAGGGCCACGCCGCACAGCGCCACGTCCATGTCGCCGTAGACGGTCAGCCGGGCGGAAGGCTCCACGATGGCGTGGCGGATCAGGAACAGGCGGGTCGGCGTCATGCGCCCGTTCTGGCGCGCGTCGCGGGGCTTGGCCAGGGGCGCCCGGGCATCCCCGCCGCGCGTCCGGCACGCTCAGCGCAGGTTGGTGGGGTCGTGCAGGCGCATCGGCCCGGTGGGCATCCCGTGCAGCACCCGCAGCAGCTGCGCCGCCAGGGCCGCATCCTCCAGCGCACCGTGCAGGGCACTGGCCCGGCGCAGGCCGACGGCGGCGGTGGCGGCGTCCAGCCCCGCCCGCTCGCCGGGCCGGTGGCGGCGCCAGGCGCGCAGCGTGCAGTATTCCGCCGTCCAGGGACGCGGCAGGCCGGCGCGGCCGAACTCCGCCCCCAGCATGCGGCGGTCGAAGGCGAGGTTATGGGCGCAGGCCACCGCCCCGGCGAAGAAGGCGGCGATCTCCGCCGCATGCGTCGCGAAGGCGGGCTGCCGCGCCAGGAACCGGTCGCTCATCCCGTGCACCCGGGCGGCGCCGGGATGGCAGCGCCGGCCCGGCGCGAAGACCAGGTGCAGCGTCGCCACCGGGTCCAGCGCCTCGTCCAGCCGCACCGCGCCCAGGGACACCACGCGGTCCTCGGCCGTGCAGCCGGTGGTTTCCGTGTCGAAGACCACCGCCTCGGTGCCGGGGGGCAGGCGCATCACGCCACCTCCGCCAACAGGGCCGCGGCGCGCCCGTCGCGCGCGGCCAGGGGACGCAGCAATGCCACCAAGTCGGGCCGCCGGCGCAGGGCCGGGCCGCAGCACCGCGCCGCCCGCAGCAGCGCCTCCGCCGCCTCCCCCTCGGCCCCCGCCCGCTCGCGGGCCAGCAGCAGCCGCAGCAGCGCCGGCGCCGCCGAGCCCGGCGCGACCTCCGCCGCGCGGCGCAACAGCGCGTCCCGCTCCGCCGGCCCCGCCTCCAGCACCCGCAGGCTCAGCGCCAGCGCTTCCGTCTCGCCCCGCAGCTCCGGCGGCAGCAGCGGCACCGAGGCTTCCGCCGCCGCGCGGAGCAGCCCCACGGGCAGCCGTTCCTCCGCCGCCATGTCGCCGGCCCAGTCCGCCTGTTGCAGTTGCAGCCCCTGCCGGGCCGCGTGCTCGTGCAGCGCGCGGTGGATGTTGCGCCAGGGCAGCCCGCCGGGGGCATAGGGCAGCAGCAGTGCGCGGGCATCGCACCAGCGGGCCATGCTGTCCGCATCGGCCAGGGCGAACATGTCGGCCACCTCGTCCCCGGCGCGCAGCTCGGGCACCAGCACCGTGCGCGCGGGCAGCGGGTCGGGACGGGCCAGCCGCCCAAACTCCATGTCCGGCCGGCTGCGCAGCACGGCGGCGAAGGGCCGCCCCGCCCGGATCTCGGCCCGCTGGCGCAGCAGGTCGCAGTGCCACCAGCGCCACACCATGCGGGTGCTGTTGCCGTCGTAGTGCCGGGTGAAGCCGCCGTCGCGCCGCGGCCCGCGCAGGGGCGGCGGGTCGGCCAGCACCGCATCCGCCTCGATCTCCGCCTCCGCCCCCGGCAGCAGGTCGCGGACCTCCTCCGCGGACACCTCGCCGGCGCGGGCTTCCTCGGCCTCCAGCATCGCGCCCAGCGCGGGGAGGCGCAGGTGCAGGAACTCCGCCTGGAAGCTGGGCGGCAGCAGGAAGCCGGCCGCCGCGTCGAAGCGCCGGGCGACCTGGTGATGGTTCATGGTGCCGTGACGCTTGGTGCCGCGCCGCCGCCACAGGCTGACGAAGTAGCGGGTGCCCGGCCCCCCGAGCATCCCGTGCAGCCGCCGGGCGGAAGCGGCCCAGTTCCTCGCCTGGCCGGAAATGCAGACGGCAAAGCCCGAAGTGTCCGACATCACCGCCGCAGGATAACAGGCCCGGCTGCCGGCCTCGACCCCCTCTCCCCCGGTGCCCGCCGCCGGCCGTGCCCGCGCTGCCGCCTTTGCCCGTGCCCGACCGGCCCTCCTCGTCGGGCTCCGTCCGGCCGCCCTCGCCTGCTTGCCCTCAGCCGCGGGCGTGCGGCGCGTCGAAGTCCAGCATCGGTCCCAGCGGCACGATGCCCGTCGGGTTCACCGTGGCGTGGCTCATGTAGTAGTGCCGCTTGATGTGGTCGAAATCCACGGTGTCGCGCAGGCCCGGCCACTGGAACAGCTCGCGCGTGAAGCCCCACAGCGCCGGGTAGTCCACCACCCGCCGCAGGTTGCACTTGAAGTGCCCGGCGTAGACCGGGTCGAAGCGCAGCAGCGTGGTGAACAGCCGCCAATCGGCCTCGGTGATACGGTCGCCGCACAGGTAGCGACGCCGGGACAGGATGCCCTCCAGCCAGTCCAGCGAAGCGAAGAGCGGCCGCACCGCTTCCTCGTAGGCCTCCTGGCTCGTGGCGAAGCCGGCCTTGTACACGCCGTTGTTCACCGTGTCGTAGATGCGGGCGTTCAGCGCGTCGATCTCGCCCCGCAGCTCGACGGGGTAGTAGTCGCCCTCCCGCGCGCCGACGCCGTCGAAAGCGCTGTTCAGCATCCGCACGATGTCGGCGGATTCATTGCTGACGATCGTGTTCCGCTGCTTGTCCCACAGGATCGGCACGGTGGCGCGGCCGCTGTGGTGCGGCCTGGCCTTCTGGTACAGCTCGTACACAGCGGTGGCGCCGTTCACCGCGTCGGGGATCACGCCCTCGCCAGCGTCGAAGGTCCAGCCCCGTTCCCCCATCAGCCAGTGCGTGACGGACAGGGAGATCGCGTCCTCCAGCCCCTTCAGCGCCCGCAGGATCGTGGTGCGGTGCGCCCAAGGACAGGCGCGGGCGACGTAGAGGTGGTAGCGCCCGGGCTCCGCGCGGAAGCCGCCCTCGCCGGTGGGGCCGGGGCTGCCATCCGGCGTGATCCAGTTGCGGAACGGGCTCTCGGAGCGCACGAAGCGGCCGCCGCTGCCCTTCGTGTCGTACCACTGGTCCCGCCACTCGCCGTCCACCAGCACGCCCATACACCGGCCTCCTCGCCCTCGCCGCTGGGCGCACCCGGCCGCGCGGCAGGATGCCGCAGGGCTGGGCGCGCCGGAAAGGGCACCGCCGAAGCGGTGGCGCCCTCCCCTCGCCCCGTCAGTCCTCCTGGCCCGCGACCGGCACATCCTCGGCCGGCACGGCTTCCTCGGTGCTGGCGGAGGGCACCGGCGCCGGCGCCTCGTTCAGCCGGTTCAGCGCCCGCGTCGCCCGGCGCAGGGCGATGGAGGTGCCCTCGTCCAGTTCCAGCGCGAAGAGCAGCACGGAACGCCCGGTGACGAGGTACTCGTCGCCGCTCTCGAACAGCTCCACCTCCAGGCCGTTGGGCAGGTTGGTGTCCATCAGGCAGTGCCAGGTGCTGCCGCCCACCACCTCCGGCAGGCGGAAGCTGACCACGTCGTGGTGCGCGTTCACGATCAGCAGCGCCGTGGTGTCCATCGCCGGGCGATGGATGCCGGTGGCCCGCGCCCGGCCGTCCAGCAGCATGCCCAGGCAACGCGCGCTGGGGTCCTCCCAGTGGCCGGACTCCATCGGCTGCCCGCTGGGGGAGATCCACTCGACGTCCTTGACGTCCAGCTCCTCGTTCACCCGCCCCGTCAGGAAGCGGCCGCGGCGCAGGATCGGCAGCGTCTTGCGCAGCGCGATCACCTTGCGGGTGAAGCCGATCAGGTTCTGCCCGTCCTCCGACAGGTTCTCCCAATCGATCCAGTTCAGCTCGTTGTCCTGGCAGTAGGTGTTGTTGTTGCCGCCCTGCGTGCGCCCCAGCTCGTCGCCCGCCAGCAGCAGCGGCGTGCCCTGGCTCAGCATCAGCGTGGCGAGCAGGTTGCGCTTCTGCCGCTCGCGCAGCGCGTTGATCCCGAGGTCGTCGGTCGGCCCCTCGGCGCCGCAGTTCCAGGACTTGTTGTCGGAATGGCCGTCGCGGTTGTCCTCGCCGTTCGCCGCGTTGTGCTTCTCGTTGTAGGAGACGAGGTCGTGCAGGCAGAAGCCGTCATGCGCGGTGACGAAGTTCACCGAGGACCAGGGCCGCCGGCCGCGCTTGTTGAAGGCATCGCCCGACGCCGTCATGCGGGTGGCCAGCTCCGGCAGCTTGCCCTCGTCGCCCTTCCAGTATTCCCGCACGGTGTCGCGGAACTTGTCGTTCCATTCCGCCCAGCCCGGCGGGAAGCCGCCGACCTGGTAGCCGCCGGGGCCGATGTCCCAGGGTTCGGCGATCAGCTTCACCGAGCTCAGGATCGGGTCCTGCCGGCAGCTGTCCAGGAAGCCGCCACCCTCGTCGAAGCCGTAGGGCTCGCGGCCCAGGATGGTGGCGAGGTCGAAGCGGAACCCGTCCACGTGCATCTCCTGCACCCAGTAGCGCAGGCTATCCGTGACCATCTGCAGCACGCGCGGGTGCGACAGGTTCACCGTGTTCCCGGTGCCGGTCTCGTTGATGTAGTACCGCTTGTCGTCGGGGATCAGCCGGTAGTAGCTGGCATTGTCGATGCCCTTGAAGGACAGCGTCGGCCCCTTCTCGTTGCCTTCGGCGGTGTGGTTGTACACCACGTCCAGGATGACCTCGAGCCCGGCATCGTGCAGCCGCGCCACCATCTCCTTGAACTCGCTCAGGCTGCCGGTCGCGGAATAGCGCAGCTCCGGTGCAAAGAAGGAGATCGTGTTGTAGCCCCAGTAGTTGGCCAGCCCCTTGTCCGTCAGGTGCTGGTCCTGCACGAAGCCGTGCACCGGCAGCAGCTCCACCGAGGTGACGCCGAGCGCCTTGATGTAGTCCACTACCTCCTTCTGCCCGAGCCCGGCATAGGTGCCGCGCAGCGCTTCCGGCACGGCCGGGTGCAGGCGGGTGAAGCCTTTAACGTGGGTCTCGTAGAAGATCGTCTCGCTCCAGGGCACGGAGGGCGAGCGGTCCTGGCCCCAGGTGAAGGCGGGGTCCACCACGCGGCTCTTGGGCATGAAGGGCGCGCTGTCGCGCTCGTCATAGGTGCCGTCCTCACCGCTCTCCATCTGGTAGCCGAAATGCGAGGGGTCCCAGCGCAGCTCGCCTACCAGTCCCTTGGCGTAGGGGTCCAGCAGCAGCTTGTTGGGGTTGAAGCGATGCCCGTTGGCGGGGTCGTAGGGCCCGTGCACGCGGTAGCCGTAGACCGTGCCGGGACGCGCATCGGGCAGGTAGCCGTGCCAAACCTCGTCCGTGTATTCCGGCAGCGAGATCCGCTCCAGCTCCGTCTCGCCCTTGCTGTCGAACAGGCACAGCTCGACCTTGGTGGCGTTGGCGGAGAACAGCGCGAAGTTCACCCCCAGCCCGTCCCAGGTCGCCCCCAGCGGGTGCGGCCGGCCTTCCCGGATGCGGAGCTCGCGGTTGACGGCGGCGGTCGCGAGACTGGCGCGACCGATGGACGGCTTGGCATCGGACATGGGCATGGGGACCTATTCGGAGGGAGGCAGGCCGCGCCGGGGAACACGGTGCCAGCGAGCGAAGAACCGTCCGGGCCGCCGAGGGTTGCGGTGCAGCGTAGCCCGTCCACCGCGCGCGGATGCCGCGCGCGGCGCCCCGCCATCCGCCCGCGCAGCGGAGGCCTGGGCGGGCGGCGGAACGGCGGCGGGGAGCGGAACGGCGGCTCAGGCCGGCAGGCCGCGGTCCCGCAGCATGGCCGCGACATGGTCCACGAAGGCCCGCACCTTGGGGGCCATCAGCCGATTGGTCGGGTAGACGGCGAAGATGCCGCTCGCCGGCAACTCGTGGCCGGGCAGCACGCGCCGCAGGCTGCCGGCGGCCAGGGCGTCGGACACCGCCCAATCCGGGATGGCGACCAGGCCGACGCCGGCCAGCGCCGCGGCGCGCAGCGATTCCGCGTTGTCGGTCAGCAGCACCGGGCGGACCGGCACCACCGCCTCCCCGATCCGCCAGGTGTCCCGCCAGGGCAGCGGCGAGAAGCCGATGCAGCGATGCGCCGCCACCTCCGCCGGCTCCCCCGGCACGCCGCGCTCCGCGAGGTAGCCGGGCGAGGCGGCGAGCACCACGCGGGAGGTGGCCAGCCGCCGCACGACCAGGCCGGGCGCCGGTGCCTCGGCGACGCGGATGGCGAGGTCGAAGCCGTCCTCGACCAGCCGGGCGGAGCCGGAGGCCTCGACGAACTCCACCTCGATCGCCGGGTGCGCGGCGAGAAAGGCGGGCAGCCCGGGCATCAGGTGGCGGGCGGTGAAGCATTCCGGCGAGGCGATCCGCAGCCGCCCGGCCGGGGCGGCCTGCCAGGCCTGGGCTTCCAGCCGCGCCGCCGCTTCCTCCGCCAGCAGGCGGCAGCAGCGGAGATAGAAGGCCTGCCCGGCCTCGGTGGGCCGGACCTTGCGCGCGGAACGGTCCAGCAGCCGCACGCCCAGGCGCTCCTCCAGGGCACGCACGGTCTCGCTGACGGAGGATTTGGCGGTCTGCAGGCGCCCGGCGGCGGCGGTGATGCTGCCGGTTTCCACCACCCGGACGAAGGCCTCGATGCCGAGAAAGGGTCGCATGGGGCGCAATGTTCGCCCCGGCGAACATCCTGTCCACGAACACCGCCTGCCCCGGCGCGGGCAAATCGGGAAGATGGCGGGGCGGGGCAACGGGCCCCATCACGGTGGAAGGAGCGGGGAATGCCGCACGCGACCGAAGGAAAGGCCAGGGTGCCGGAGGCCGGCCCGATCGAGGCCGGCGTCACCGAGGCAGGGAGTGGCGAGGTGCTGGACGTGTTCGGCGGGAGCATGGTGGTCAAGGCGGACCCCACCCGGCACGGGCTGTTCCTGGGCGAGCACGTCGTCCCGCCCGGCTACGCCGTGCCGCCGCACGTCCATGCCGGGGATGACGAGCTGTTCTTCGTGCTGGACGGGGAGCTGACCCTTCTCGGCGCGGCGGTCGAGCGGCGCGTCGGGCCGGGGGACACGGTGCAGCTGCCCGGCGGCTCGCGCCACGGCTTCCGCAACGACACGGCAGCGGCCGTGCGCTTCCTGGTGATGGCCCGGCCGGGGCTGCAAACGGCGGAGATGTTCCGCCACTTCGACCGGGCCGGACGGGCGGCACCCGGTGGCCTGACGCCGCCGGAGATCATCGCGATCTGCGCGCAGTACGGCGTCGAGATGGGCTGAGGCCGCCGCCATGGCCCCTGCCCGGCGCGCAGCCCCCCGCGGGACAAGGCCCTGCGACCCAAGGCCACGCTGCCTGCCTGGGGCGGCGGCGGGCGGGCCCGACGCGGCGTGTCAGATTCGCGCGTTTCTGCCACATCGCACGCTGCGCTTGACGGGCAAGCCGCTGGATTGATAGGATTATTATCCGGAGAAACGGGCCGGATCGGGACGTCCGGTAAGGAAGTAAGATGGTAAGGAAGTAAGGAAGTAAGGCGAACCGCCCGCTGGCGACCGGCGCTCAGCCGGCCCGGCGGCTGCCGCGCTTCGGAACCGCAGGGCCCGCCGGCGCCGCGGCCTCCTGGCCGTAGCCCATGGCGGCGGAAGCCGCCGCGGCCGCCCCGGCCAGGGCCTGCGCCACCTCGCCCTCCGGCCCGGTGTCCAGCACGCCGGCCGAACCCAGGGCGGTCAGCGCCGCCGCCAGCACGCCTTCGTGGTCGAAGATCGGCGCCGACACCGCCACGGTGCCGGCATAGACCAGGCTGTCCGTGCGCGCGAGGCGCTGCCGGCGCGTGTCCTCCACCACCCCGCGCAGCTCGGCCGACAGGCCGCGCGACGGCAGCTGCTTCTCCGAGCCCGGCAGGAAGGCCAGGAAGATGCGCCCGCTGGCGGAGGAGCCGAGCGGCAACGCGAAGCCCAGCTTGATGGTCAGCGGCACGGGATGGCTGCCATCCACCCGCGCCACGATCACCGGCGCGCTGCCGGACCAGACGGACAGGTGGATCGCCTCGCCCGTGCTTTCGCGGAACAGCCGCATCGGCTCGCGCGCCGCTTCGCGCACGTCCAGCCGGCCCAGCGCGGCGAGGCCGAGCTTCAGCGCGTAGGGACCCAGGGCGTAGCGCTCGCCCCCGGCCTCCTGCATCACCAGCCCGACGGCGCGAAAGGACACGAGATGCGCGTGCGCCCGGCTCGGCGCCATGCCGGCCGCGGCGGCCAGGTCCTTCAGCGGCATCGGCCCGGGATGCGCTTCCAGGGCGCGGATCAGCCCGAAGCCCGCCACGATCGAGCGGACGGAGCGGCTGTCGGCCGCCTCGGCGGGGCCATCATCCTCGATCCCGGCATCTCGGCTCATGCATCCCTCCTCGCCCGGCGCCCGGCCCGCGTCAACCGGGCGGCCTCGCCGCGTCAGGGCGCCCCGGGCTCGTTGTCCGGCGCCGGGCCGGGCGGCGGCACCGGTGTCGCCGCGGCGCTGCCGTCCTCGGCCGCCGCGTAGCGGTAGCGGAAGTCGCAGTGGCTGGCGCCGCCCATGATGGTCTGCGTGCGGCGCATGTGCAGGCGCGGGTCGTAGCCCTCGCAGAAGGCGCCGTCGCGCTGGCAGGACAGCAGCGGGCCGATCTCCGCCAGCCCCATCTCGCGGTACATCTCGGCGTAGCGGCAGCGCGTCACGTTGAAGTCGAAATGCGTCTCGTCGCGGCCGACCACCTCGATCTCCAGCGCGTCCTCCGCGGTCCAGTGCGACTGGATGTCCACGAAGCTCTGCAGGCTGGTGCCGCCGGGCGCTTCCGCCGCGAAGCGCGCCGCCTGGGCGATCGCGGAACGGCGGACGGATTCCGCGATCACCCGCCGCGCTTCGGCGGTGCCGTGCGCGGCGCGCAGCGTCTCGTAGACCTCCCTGAGCAGCTCGGCCTCGATGCGGCGGCGCTCGATGATCGGCAGGGGCTGGGTCATGCGCGGATGCGTCCTCAGCGGCGCCGCTGGTCCGGCGGCACGAAGAAGGGGGTGGGCAGGAGTTCCGGCTCCTCGAAGGCCAGCAGCGCCTCGCGGTGGCGGTCCAGCTCCTCCTGCAGGATCGCCTGGCTGACCGATTGCGACACCCGCAGCGCGCCGCTGGCCAGGCCGGGAATGTCCGGCGTCAGCACGCCGTGGCTGATCGCGCCGCTGCCGTTGAACAGCCGCAGCCGTGCCAGCGCCGGGCAGGCGCCGGGCTCGCGCTCCACCAGCTCGTAGCCCGGGCCGAGATAGGGATAGCGCGCCAGTTCGGGAAAGCGGGCGGCTTCCTCCGGGTCGACGCGGTCGCGCCACAACAGGGCGTGCGGCGCGAAGGCCGCCAGTTCCGGGCGGCGACCCAGGTCCACGGCGAAGCCCGTGGCCAGGATGGCGGCATCCGCCGGCCGGCGCTCCGTCGCGGTCACCACCGTCACCCCCTCCGGCCCCGGCACCAGGTCCGTCCAGGCGTCGCTGAAGCGCAGGGAAAAGCCGGGATGGCGCAGGCAGCGCAGCACGGATTCATGCGGCGGCGGCGAGGACACCCCGGCCAGCAGGGTCAGCATCTGCCAGCGGGTCCGGTCGTCCAGCCCGGCGAAGCCGCGCTGAAAGGCCGCGCTCATGCCGCGGGTCTTGTTGACCTGCGGCAGGAAGGGGCGCCGGGCGGACATGACCACCTCTGCCACCCCGGCTTCCAGCGCCGTGGCGGCATTGTCGAAGGCCGAGGCATTGGCGCCCAGCACGGCGATGCGGCCGCCACGGAAGCGCTCGAAGGGGATCACCTCGGCGGAGTGGAACACCCGGTCGCCCCCGGCCTCGCGGTTCGGCAGGGAGGGAAACACCGGCATGTTGCGGCCGCCGCTGCCTTCCCGCCCCGAGGCCAGGACCACCTGCCGCGCGAACACCGCCTCCTCGCCCCGCGGCCCTTGCAGGGTGGCGCGGATCAGGTCGCCGGCGGGTTCCAGCGCCACCAGGGTCACGCCGTTCTCCACGGGGATGCCGAGCACGTCGCGCAGGAACAGCAGGTAGTCGCGCCAGTCCAGCCGGTCGATCTTGTACAGTGCGTCCCAGCCAGCGGCGCCGTGCTGCGCCTCGAAGAAGGCGCGAAAAGTCAGGGAGGGAATGCCGAGGTCGGGCCCGTTCAGCTGCTTGGGCGAACGCAGCGTCGGCATGCGAGCATAGGTGCCCCAGGGGCCCTCCTCGCCCCGCGCGGCGCGGTCCACCACGCGCAGGTTCCGCACCCCGTCGCGCTGCAGCGCGAAGGCGGCGGTCTGGCCGAACATGCCGCCGCCCACCACCAGCACCTCCAGCGCCGGGCGGCCGTCCGGTCCCGCGGCGCCCAGCGGCCAGTTCGGCGGCGGGTGGTTCAGCCGTTCCAGGTCGCGACGGATCTCCGCCCGCAGCGCGTCCAGCCCGGTCGGGGCCGCGATGTCCATCAGCCCACCCCCGCGATCGCTGCCCGGCCGCCGCGATCCGGCGCCGCGGCCGCGCCCTCCCCGGTGCCCGGCGCGATCACCGGGGCGCGGCCGCCGCCTGCCACCATGCCCGGACGCCGCGTCACGCCCCCGCCCCCGGCACCAGCCCGGCCGGTGGCGTCCAGCCCCGCCCCGGCACGGAGGCCAGCAGCGCCCGGGTGTATTCGTGCCGCGGGGCGCCGAAGACCTCGGCCGCCGTGCCCTGTTCCACCACGGCGCCCTCGCGCATCACGGCGATGCGGTCGCAGATCTGCGCCGCCACCCGCAGGTCGTGGGTGATGAACAGCATGGACAGGCCGAGCCGGCCGCGCAGCTCCGCCAGCAGCCGCAGCACCTGGGCCTGCACCGACACGTCCAGGGCGGACACCGCCTCATCGGCCACCAGCAGTTCCGGCCGCAGCGCCAGGGCGCGGGCCAGGCCGATGCGCTGCCGCTGCCCGCCGGAGAATTCGTGCGGGAAGCGGTCGGCGGATTCCGGCCGCAGCCCCACCAGCTCGAACAGCTCCCGCGCCCGGGCCATCGCCTCCGCCCGCGGCACGCCGTGCACCATCGGCCCCTGCGCCACCAGCTCCCCCGCCCGGCGGCGCGGGTTCAGCGAGGCGTAGGGGTCCTGGAACACCATCTGCACGCGGCCGGTTTCCCGCCGCATGGCGCGGCGCGACAGCTTCGCCAGGTCGACCTCGCCCAGCCGGATGCTGCCCGCCTCGGGGTCGAGTAGGCGGATGATGCAGCGCGCCAGTGTGGACTTGCCCGAGCCGCTCTCGCCCACGATGCCCAGGGTGCTGCCGCGCGGCAGGCTCAGGCTGACCTCGGACACCGCCCGCACCACGCGGCCGCGCCCGAGCAGCCCGCGCCGGCCGAAGGTCTTGGAAACGCCCTCCACCACCAGGATCGGCGGTGCGGTCCCTGCCTCCGGCGCCCCCGGGGTGGTCGCGTCCCGCCCCACCGCGGCGCGCGCATCCCGCGGCGCCGCCGGTTTCGCCGCCACGGCCACCGATAAGGGCGGCACGGCGGCGATCAGGGCGCGGGTATAGAGGTGCTGCGGGCGGTTCAGCACCGCCTCCGCCGCGCCCTGTTCCACCAGCACGCCGCCCTGCATCACCGCGATGCGGTCGGCGATCTCCGCCACCACGCCGAAATCGTGGGTGATGAACAGCACCCCCGTGCCACGGCGCCGCTGCAGGTCGCGGATCAGCGCCAGGATCTGCGCCTGCGTGGTCACGTCCAGCGCCGTGGTCGGCTCGTCCGCGATCAGCAGCTGCGGTTCCAGCGCCAGCGCCATGGCGATCACCGCCCGCTGCCGCTGGCCGCCGGACAGCTGGTGCGGAAAGGCGCGCAGCACCGCGGGCGGGTCGGGCAGGCGCACTTCCTCCAGCAGCGCCAGGCTGCGCCGGCGGATCTCGGCCCGCGGCAGGTCGGTGTGGATGCGGAACACCTCGCCGACCTGGTCGCCGATGCGGTGCAGCGGGTTCAGCGCCGTCATCGGCTCCTGGAAGATCATGCCGATGCGCGCGCCGCGGATGCGCCGCATCGCGGCTTCCGTGGCGCCCAGCAGGTCCTCGCCCGCCAGCCGTGCCTCGCCCCCGGCCACCTGCACCTCCGGCGGCAGCAGGCGCATCAGCGTACTGGCCAGCATCGACTTGCCCGAGCCGCTCTCGCCCACGACGCAGAGCACCTCGCCGGCGGTCAGGGACAGGGACACGCCGCGCAGCGCGAAGTCGCGGTCGGCCCCGGGCGGCAGGCGCACCGACAGGTCGCGCACTTCCAGCAGCGCGCTCATGCCGGGGCCTTCAGGCGCGGGTTCAGCGCGTCGTTCAGCCCTTGCCCCACCAGCGACACCGCCAGCACGGTCAGCAGGATGGCGAGGCCCGGGATAGCCGACACGTACCACTGCACCCGCAGAACCGTGCGGCCCGAGCCGATCAGGTTGCCCCAGGAGGCGATGTTGGGGTCCGAGAGGCTGAGAAAGGCCAGGGCGCTTTCCAGCAGGATGGCGGTGGCCATCACCACGCTGCTGTACACGATCACCGGCGGCAGGGCGTTGGGCAGGATCTCCCGGAAGATGATCCGCGCATCCCCCATGCCCAGGGTGCGGCAGGCCTGTACGAACTCCCGCTCGCGCAGGGTCAGGAACTCCGCCCGGCACAGCCGCGCCGTGGCCGGCCAGGACACCAGCCCGATCGCCAGGGTGACCGTGCGGATGTCGGAGCCGAACACGGCCACCAGCACCAGCAGCAGCAGGAAGCTGGGCAGGGTCTGGAACGCCTCCGTGACGCGCATCAGCACGTCGTCCACCCAGCCGCCGTAGTAGCCGGCCAGGGCACCGACGCAGATGCCGATCAGCACGGAAACGCCCGTGGCCACCAGCCCGATCAGCAGCGTCACCCGCGCTCCGTGAAAGATCTGCGCGGCAATGTCGCGGCCGCGCGGGTCGGTGCCCAGCGGGAAGCGCGGATTGGCGTTGGGCCATTGCAGCGGCCGCCCGGCCAGGCCGAGCGGGTCGCTGGGAAACAGCAGCGGCGCCGCCAGCGCGGCCGCGATCACCAGCACCAGCAGGAACAGCCCGATCACCGCCACGGGACTGCGGAGATAGCGGCGCCAGAAGCCAGGGCGCCGCACCCCTGCCCGCACCGTCCCAGCCGTGCCGGGTGATCCGCCGGTTCCGGCAGCTCCGCCGTCCGCGGCGAGCTCCGTTCCCGGTGCGGCCGCCGCGCCCTCGCCCGCCGCCATCTCAGCGGCTCCTGAGGATGCGCGGATCCAGCCGGGCATAGAGCAGGTCGACGCAGAAATTCACCGCGATCACCAGCAGCGCCGACACGAAGGTGATCCCCAGCAGCGTGTTCAGGTCCCGCTGCACCACGGATTCATAGGCCAGCCGCCCCAGCCCTGGCAGGGCGAAGACGCTCTCCACCACCACCGAGCCGCCCAGCATGGTGCCGGCCTGCAGCCCCACCAGCGTCACCGCCGGCAGCAGCGCGTTGCGCAGGGCGTGACGCACGGTGACGCCCATCTCGCCCAGACCCTTGGCGCGGGCGGTGCGGATGAAGTCCTGCGTCATCACCTCCAGCATGGAGGCGCGCATGATGCGAAGGTAGGTCGCCAGGAAGATCAGCGCCAGCGTCACCGTGGGCAGCGCCAGGTGCAGCGCGATGTCGCCCGCTCGGCGCCAGCCCGTCAGCCCGGCGCCGATCTCCTCGAAGCCGCCGGCCGGCAACCAGCCCAGGTTCACCGCGAAGAGCACGATCCCCATCAGCCCGAACCAGAAGGACGGCGTGGCGTAGAAGATCAGCCCCACCGTGGAGATCAGCGTGTCCGGCCAACGATTGGCCCGGCGCGCCGCGACCACCCCCAGCGCCAGCCCGCCGGCAAAGGCGAAGCTGAGCGAGGAGCCCATCAGCAGCAGCGTCACCGGCAACCGCTCCGCGATCACCTCCGCCACCGGCTTGCCGTAGATGGCGGACTGGCCGAGGTCGAGCTGCACCAGCCGCCACAGGTAGCGCCCGAGCTGCACCGGTACGCTCACGTCCAGCCCGTAGAACTGGCGCAGCGCCGCGATCTGCCCGGGGTCGCCGCCGCCGATCTGCGCCACCAGGGCGTCCACCGTGTCGCCGGGCGCCAGCTGCAGCAGCAGGAACAGCCCGACCAGGATGATCAGCAGCGTCGGCAGGCTGGACAGCAGCCGCCGCAGGGCGAGACCGAGGACGCGCATACCCCCGGCTCAGGCGGGCGCCAGCCAGGTGTCGTGCCAGGAGGCAGAGGGCCAGCGCGGCGTGTTGTGGTCGTTGCGCAGGCGCTTGCTGGTGGCGGAATAGAACTGGCGCTCCGTGATCATCCAGATCGGGAATTCCTCGTTCACCGCCGCCGTCCATTCCGCGTAGAGTGCCTTGCGCTTGGCCGGGTCCAGCTCCGCCGCGGCACGGTCGGTCAGCTGGTCGACACGGTCGGACTGCCAGCCCCACTGGTTGGTCCAGGGCGCGCCCTTGGGCGAGCCGGAGCGGTACCACACGGTGGTGGAAACCGCGGGGTCGCCGCGGTACTGGTGCCAGCCGGTGGCGATGTCGAAGTTCCAGTCGCGGTAGATGGTGGACAGCGCCCCGGCGATGTCGAGGTTCACGATCTCCACACGGATGCCGACATTCTGCAAGGATTGCTGGATGAAGGTGGCCAGCAGCGGCACGTCCTCGCCGTTCATCAGCGGCACGAGGCGCAGGCTGAAGCGGATGCCGCCGGCGCCGCGACGGTAGCCGGCCTCGTCCAGCAGAGCCTCGGCGCGGGCCTTGTCGAAGGGATAGGGCTGCCGCGCCCCTTCCGGGTAGAAGGCCGGGGAGGAGGAGGGGATCGGCCCGGTGGCCGGCTTGCCCTGGCCGTAGAGGAAGTTCTCCAGGAAGAAGGGCACGTCGATGCTGTGGGCGATGGCGCGCCGCACCCGCACGTCGGCCAGCTCCTTGCGGCGGTGGTTGAACTCCAGCGTGTTGTTGAAGGCGTTGGCTTCCAGCCCGCGTGTCGACACGGTGAAGCGCCGGTCGTCCTTCAGCCGGTCGAGGTCCGCCAGCGACAGCGCGTTGTAGGAGGACACCTGCGCCTGCCCGGTTTCCAGCGCCGCCGCGGCCGCGGCCGGGTCGGTGATGAACCGCCAGACCACGCGGTCCAGCAGCGGCTCGCCGGGCTGCCAGTAGTTCGGATTGCGCTCGGCGGTGACGTACTGACCGCGCTCGTACTGCACGAACTTGAAGGGGCCGGTGCCGACCGGGGCGGTGTTGGCCGGGTTCTCCAGCACGTTGGTGCCGGCGAAGACGTGCTTGGGCACGACGTAGCCGAGGTCGCAGAGGGCGCGCAGCAGCAGGTCCAGCGGCATGGGCTGCGAATAGCGGAACACCGCCGTGTGCTCGTCCGGCGTCTCCACCGCCGTCAGGTACTGCTGCAGCTGCGTGCTGTAGTTCAGCTGAGTCTTCCACAGCTCCATGGCGCTGTACTGCACGTCGGCCGCCGTGAAGGGCTTGCCGTCGTGCCAGGTGACGCCCTGGCGCAGCCGGAAGGTAATCGTCTTGCCGTCCGGCGCCGCGTCCCAGGCCGTGGCCAGCACCGGGGCGGGCTTGCCCGCCGCGTCCAGGTCCACCAGCCCCTCGATCATCTTGCTGGTGATGACGTAGACGCCGGTGGAAGCCCGCAGCGCCGGGTTCAGGATGCGCTGCTCGCTCAGCATATGTACCGTCAGCACGCCGCCGCGCCGCGGCGCGTCCTGCGACCAGGCCGCGCGCGGCAGCGCCCCGGCCCCCGCCAGGGCGGAGGCGGACAGGAGGAGGTCGCGGCGGTTGATCATCGTGGCGAATCCGGAACAGGAAGGGGGCGTCGCGGCACGATAGCCTGCCGATGCGTCGGCGTCAGTATTGTCGCATCCGCCAACGGGTGAACAACGGGCCGACCCCGACATAATACGAAATTGAATCGTGCTTTCTGCACACGACCGAAGCCGCTGCCACTTTGGAGAGCACTTGTGGGGTTGCTGGGCAGGGATAGCGCAATTTCCTGAAGATCGCGTGAAAACGCCTTTGACATCGAGGGCGTGAGGACGCCACATTGCCACGTCCTGAACACCTGTTTCACATATGAACGGGGTGCTGCCTTGGAAGTCCAGACCATGACCGCTGATCTGGCCACGGCCCCGCGGCCTGCAGCGCCCGCCTCCTCCGCTGCCACGGTGCTGGAATTCGCCGGCGTCACCAAGCGCTTCGGCGGCGCGCGACGCGGCACGACGCCCTTCACCGCCGTCAGCCAACTCTCCTTCGACGTGCGGGCCGGCGAGTTCGTGTCCATCGTCGGCCCGTCCGGCTGCGGCAAGAGCACGGTGCTGAACCTGGTGGCCGGGCTGGACCGCCCCAGCGAGGGCGCGATCCGCCTCAGCGGCGCGGAAGTGGCCGGTCCCAACATGCAGGTCGGCTTCATGCTGCAGAAGGATCTGCTGCTGCCCTGGCGCACCATCCTGCGCAACGTCGAGTTCGGCCTGGAAGCCCGCCCGATCGGCCGCGAGGAGCGCCGGCAGCGGGCGCTGCGCGAGCTGGACCGCTGCCGGCTGGCGGATTTCGCCAACCACTACCCGTTCCAGCTCTCGGGCGGCATGCGGCAGCGCGCGGCGCTGGCCCGGACGCTGGCGATCCAGCCCGACGTGGTGCTGCTGGACGAGCCCTTCTCGGCGCTGGACGCTCAGACCAAGTTGCTGCTGCAGCGCTCCTTCGCCCAAACCATCCACGCTTCCGGCGTGACGACCCTGCTGATCACCCACGACCTGGCGGAAGCCACCGCGATGTCCGACCGCATCCTGGTGATGAGCGAGCGGCCCGGCCGCATCGTCGAGGAGATCGCGGTGGACCTGCCGTACCGCGACGACCCGATCGCGCGGCAGGGCACGCCGCGGGCGCGCGAGATCATCGCGCATCTCTTCCAGTCGCTGCACCTCGCCGAGCGCGAGGCCTGAGAACCATGCCGCACGATGCCGGCCGATCCGAGGAGAACAGGGCGATGCTGTCACTGACGAGACGTGGCCTGGGCAAGGCGGCGCTGGCGACCGGCCTGCTGGCCGCGGGTTCCCGACGCGCCGTCGCGGCGGAGAAGGTGAACTACCTGTTCCCCGCCCCCTCCTTCCTGCCGGCCTTCGTGCCGCACCACCTCGCCCAGTCGCGCGGCTACTTCACCGCCGAGGGCGTGGAGGTCACCTTCCAGCTCGGCCGCGGCGGCGCCGACGTGGCCAAGCAGGTGGCGCTGGGCAATGCCGAGATCGGCGGCGGCAGCGGCGACACCGCCATGATCGTGCGCGCCAACGGGTTGCCGGTGCGCGGCGTGGCGCTGCTGGGCGGCGGCTCGCTGTACCAGATCGCCACCCGCAAGGACCGCAACATCCGCTCCCTGGCCGACCTGCGCGGCAAGAAGATCGGCGTGATCGCCTTCGGCGACACCGGCTACTACGCCCTGCTGGGCGCCTTGGCCGGCAGCGGCATCCGCAAGAACGACGTGCAGATCCAGGCGGTGGGCGCCGCCGGCATGGTGCAGCTGATGCTCTCGGGCGACCTGGACGGCATCACCGCCACACCAGACTGGGCCGACAACATCGAGACCGCCGGCACCGCGCTGGACTACCACGCCCTGGACCGGGTGTTTCCCGCCCTCGCCCAGGCCGTGCTGACCTCCGACAAGATGACGCAGGAACGGCCGGCGGCGGTGCGCGGCGTGGTGCGCGGCATCCTGCGCGGCGTGTCCGCCTGCATGCAGGACCCTGCCGCCGCGGCCGCCGACTTCTGCAAAGCCGTGCCGCAGCAGGCCGGCAAGGAAGCCGAGATCGAGCGCATCCTGCGCCGCTACGTCACCACCGTGTACCCCACCGCCAAACCCGAGGACCTCGGCCGCTTCGACGCGGAGCGGCTGCGGGTGGTGCAGAAGTTCTACGTGGACAACGGCGTGATCCAGACCGCCGCCCCGGTCGAGGACCTGTACAGCAATGCCTTCGTCTGAGGCCCTGGCCCGTCCCGACGCCGTGCCGGCGGTGGCACCCGTCGGCACGGAGGCGCTGCGCCCGGTGTGGCGCGACTGGGCGGGCAGCCTGCTGCTGCCGGCCGCGACCCTCGCGGTGGCGGCGGCCGTGCTGGTGACCTGGCAGTTCCTGCCGGCGGCGCTGGGCGTGCCGAAATACATCATCCCCTCCGTCACCGACATGGTGGCGGAGATGGGCCGCATGTGGACGCAGGAAGGGCTGCTGACCCACCTCGTCTCCACCGCCACCATGGCGACGCTGGGCTTCCTGGCGGGCGGCCTGCTGGGCGCCGTGTGCGGCTACGCGCTGGGCCTGTCGCGGCTTTGGGAGAAGGTGCTCTCCCCCTACATCCTGGCGCTGCAGATCGCGCCCAAGGTGGCCTTCGCGCCGCTGTTCATCATGTGGTTCGGCTACAATGCCTGGCCGAAGCTGATCGTCACCGTGCTGGTGGTGTTCTTTCCCATCCTGGTGAACGTGTTGCAGTCGGTGAAGACCGCGGACCGCGACCTCGTGAACCTCGCCCGCGCTTATTCCATGAGCCGGTCGCAGATCTTCTGGAAGGTGCTGTTCCCGACCTCCATGCCCAACCTGCTGGCCGGCCTGCGCATCGGCGCCACCCTGGCGGTGATCGGCGTTACGGTGGGCGAGCTGGTGGGTGGGCAGATCGGGCTCGGCTACCTCATCACCTACGGCGAGAGCCAGGCCAACACGGCCATGGTGTTCAACGCCATCCTGCTGCTGACGGCCATCGGCATCGTGCTCTACTGGGCCGTCGCCGCCGCCGAGGCGCGCATCCTCCACTACCTGCCCAAGGCACAGTGAGGGTGGGCCCGGTGAGCGCAAATGCGGCGAGCATGGCCACGATGCCGCAGATCCTGGCCGGCCGCACCGTGGTGGTGACCGGCGCCGCCCGCGGCGTCGGCCGCGCCATCGCCGAGGCCTGCGCCGCCGCCGGCGCCCGGCTGGTGCTGGCCGACATCCTGGCCGAGATGGTGCAGGATACCGCCGCTGCCCTGGCCGAGACCGGGGCGCAGGTGCGCGCCCTGCCGCTGGACCTCGGCGAGCCCGAGAGCATCGCGGCCTTCGCCCGCGACATCGCGGCCCAGGAGGGCACGGTGCATGGACTGGTCAACAACGCCGCCATCGCCACCGGCATCGGCGGCATCACCTTCGACGAGATCGACATCGACACCTGGGACCGGGTGATGCGGGTCAACGTCCGCGGCACCTGGCTGGTGACCCGCGCCCTGGTGCCGCACATGGCCGAGGGGCCGGAGGGCGGCCGCATCGTCAACCTCGCTTCCGACACCGCGCTCTGGGGCGCACCGCGGCTGCTGGCCTATACCGCCAGCAAGGGCGCCGTGATGTCCATGACTCGTTCCCTGTCGCGCGAACTCGGCCCGCGCGGCATCGGCATCACGGCCATCGCGCCCGGCATCATGCGCAACGAGGCCACGGACTATGTCCCCGCCGAGCGCCACCGGCTCTACGAGACCGGCCGCGCCGTGCCCGGGCCGCAGGCGCCGGAGGACATCACGGGCACCGTGACCTTCCTACTCACGCCGGGCGCCCTGGCGGTGACCGGGCAGGTGATCCCCGTCAACGCGGGCTTCGTGTTCACGTGAGCGACCTCCCCCTCCCCGCCGTGTCGCCCCTGCCGCGCGAGCAGGTCGCCGGCGTGTCGCTGCTGCATCGCCCGGGAACCGGCACCGAGTTGCCGCTGGTGCTACTGCACGGCATCGGCAGCAACAGCGAGAGCTGGTCGCCGCTGCTGCGCGTGCTGGACCCGGCGGTGGAAGCCCTGGCCTGGGACGCGCCGGGCTACGGCGACTCCCGCCCGGTACCGGCGCCCTCGCCCGCCCCCAACGACTACGCCGCTGCGCTGGAAGCGGTGCTGGACGCGCTGGGGCATCAGACGGTGCTGCTGGTCGGGCACTCGCTGGGCTGCCTCTTCGCCGCGCGCTTCGCCGCCAGCCGGCCGAACCGCGTGGCGCGTCTGGCGCTCTGTTCCCCCGCGCTGGGCTACGGCGTGCCGGCCGGGGCGCCGCTGCCGCCGGTCGTGCAGGCGCGCATCGACGACCTGGACCAGCTCGGGCCGGAGGACTTCGCGGCGAAGCGCGCCGCCCGCCTCGTGTTCCAGCCGGACCAACGGCCCGAGGTCCTGGCCGGGGTGCGCCGCTCGATGGCCGCGGTGAACCCGGCCGGCTATGCTCAGGCCGTGCGCGCCCTGGGCGCCGGGGACCTCCTGGCCGATGCGCCGCGCCTGACCATGCCGGTGCTGGTGGCCACAGGGCTGGAGGACGTGGTGACCCCGCCCGACAACGCCCGCCGGCTCTTCGACGCCCTGCCCAACGGCATCCGGCTCGCGGAACTGCCCAATGCCGGCCACGCCATGCCGCAGGAAATGCCGCAGGCCCTGGCCGCCATCCTGGGGGAAACGCTGCTTGGCTGACGCCCCGGACACCGCCCCCGAGGCGATAGAGGACGCCTACCTGTCGCCCCCCGTGCAGCGGGCGGCGCGGCTGCTGCGCCACATCGCCGAGGGCGACCCGGTGATCAACATGGCCCGCACGGCGCGCGCCCTGGACATCAATCGCACCACGCTGCTGCGCCTCCTCCGCACCCTGGAAGCCGAGAGGTTCATCGAATCCCGCGGCGAGGGCCGTGGCTGGAAGGTTGGGCTCGGGCTGATCGGCATGGCTGCGCAGGCTTTCTTTTCCGAGGACCTCGTGCAGACCGCCGTGCCCGTGGTGGCGCGGCTGGCGGATGCCGTGGGCCTTTCGGCACACCTCGGCGTGCTGGACGGGGTGGAGGTGGTCTATGTCGTCCGCCGCACGCCCGAGCACGGCCGCTTCGTCAGCAACATTCGCGTCGGCAGTCGCCTGCCCGCCCATGCCGCGGTGATGGGCCGCGTCATCCTGGCGCATCTGCCGCCGGAGCGCGTGCGGCAGCTCTTCGCCGGAACCGCCATGCCCGCCAGCACGGCGCACACGCCGGTGACGCCGGAGCAGCTGCGCGAGCGGCTGGACGCGGACCGCGCCGCGGGCCTGGCCTGGAGCGACGGCTTCTACGAAGCCGGCATCACCTCCGTCGCCGCGGCGGTGTTCGACGCGGCCGGCGCCCCGGTGGCGGCGTTGAACGTCAGCGGTCAGACCGCCATCTTCGACGGCCCCGCGCGGCGCGAGCGCATCGGCCGCGCGGTGGCCGATGCGGCGGACGAGATTTCCCGCCGGCTGGGCTGGGCCGGCCCCGCCCGCCCGCGCAACACGACGAACCTCGAGGTGGTGGCATGAGCGAGAAGATTTCCGTGGACTTCATGCGCGGCATCGCGATGCGCGCCCCCGGCGTGACGGCGACCCGCAGCTTCTACGAGCAGAGCTGGGGTCTGCGCACGGTGGCTCAGGGCAATGACGGCACCTTTTACCTGCGCGGCACCGGCCCGGAGCAGTGGATCTACGCGCTGCGCGAGGACAAGGATTTCGGCATCGACTACATCAACTTCGGCATGCTGACGCGCGACCGCGTGGACGCGCTGCACCGCCAGCTCGTCGCGGACGGCGTGGCGGTGAGCGGCGCCCCCGCCGAGCTCTCCACCCCCGGCGGCGGCTACGGCTTCACCGCGCTGGACCCGGAGGGCCGCCGGCTGCGCTTCGCTGCCGACGTGGCGCAGCACGCCGACACCGACGATAGCCGCGCCATGCCGCGCAAGGTGTCGCACGTGGTGCTGAACACCCCGGCGATGGAGAGCACCAGCGACTGGTACCAGCGGCATCTCGGCTTCCGCATCACCGACTATTCCGCGGACATGATGGTGTTCCTGCGCTGCGCCACCGACGCCGAGTTCAGCGACCACCACTCCATCGCGCTGAACCGGGCGCAGTACCCTTCCGCCAACCACGTCGCCTTCGAGATGCCCTCGATCGACAGCTTCATGCGCGGCATCGGCCGCATGAAGCAGGCCGGCCAGGCGCCGGCCTGGGGTCCCGGGCGCCACGGGCCGGGCAACAACCCCTTCGCCTATTTCGTCTCGCCCTCCGGCTTCGTGATCGAGTTCACCTCCGAGGTGCACAAGGTCGAGGAAGCCACGCACCAGCCGGAAGTCTGGCCGCGCGACGTGCCGGAGAAGATGGACACCTGGATGACCGCCGGCCCGCCGACGCCGGCCATGCGCACGGTGATGGCCGGCCGCCCCGATGCCGGCTGGCAAACGGCGGCCTGACGGCGATGGACCTCGGCTATTCCGGACGCACCGCCGTCGTCACCGGCGGCACCTCGGGCATCGGCCTCGCCACGGCGCGGCTGCTGCTGGCCGAGGGGGCGCGAGTCGCGATCTGCGGCCGCGACGCCGGGCGGCTGGAACGCGCCCGTGACACGCTGGGCGGCGGCGACCAGCTGTTCGCCCATCGGTGCGACGTGCTGCGGCGCGAGGAGGTCGAGGCTTTCGCCGCCGCCGTGGCGGAGTGGGGGGGCGGCGCGCTGGACCTGCTGGTCAACAATGCTGGCCAGGGCCGCGTGTCCACCTTCGCCGAGACCACCGACGCGGCGTGGTACGAGGAGCTGGAACTAAAGTTCTTCTCCCAGGTCCTGCCGCTGCGCGCCTTCAAGCCGCTGCTGGACCGCGCCGCCGCGCCGGCCATCGTCGGCGTCAACTCGCTGCTAGCGGTGCAGCCGGAAGCGCACATGGTCTGCACCTCCGCGGCACGCGCCGGCGTGCAGAGCCTGCTGAAGTCGCTGGCCACCGAGTTCGCCCCGCATATCCGGGTAAACTCGATCCTGCTGGGCCTGGTGGACTCCGGCCAGTGGCAGCGCCGCTTCGAGGCGCGTCCCGACCAGGCGCAGAGCCGCGACAGCTGGTTCGGCGATCTCGCGCGGAAAAAGGGCATCCCGCTCGGCCGCCTCGGCGACCCCGAGGAGCCCGCCCGCGCCATCCTATTCCTCGGCTCGCCCGCGGCGAGCTATGTCACCGGCGCCAGCCTCGAAGTTTCGGGCGGCGTGTCGCGGCACATCTGACGGACCATCCCATGGACCACGCCCCTCTCGCCGCGACCCGCCTGGCCACCGAGGAGCCGGTGGGCGACCTGCTCGCCCGCGCCCTGGCCGACCTGGGCGTCACCACTGTGTTCGGGGTGATCTCCATCCACAACCTGCCGATCCTGGACGCCATCGCGCGCCAGGGCCGCATCCGCTTCGTGCCGGCGCGCGGCGAGGCCGGGGCCATGAACATGGCCGATGCCTTCGCGCGTGTTTCCCGCTCGCTGGGCGTGGCGATCACCTCCACCGGCACCGGCGCGGGCAACGCCGCCGGCTCCCAGGTCGAGGCGCTGACCGCCGGCTCGCCGGTGCTGCACATCACAACCCAGGTGGACCGCGCCTTCATGGACCGCGACCGCGCGGCCATCCACGACGTGCCGCGGCAGCCGGACATGCTGAAGGCGATCTCCAAATCCTACATCCGGGTGTGGGAAGCGGCCGGTGCGGTGGACGCGCTGCTGGCCGCCGCCCGCGCGGCGCAGACCGCGCCGGCCGGGCCGGTGACGCTGGAAATCCCGGTGGACGTGCAGCGCGTGAAGGTGCGCGGCCGCCTGCTGCCGGCGAGCTGCCACATCGCCCCTGCCGTGCCCGACCCGGCGCAGCTGGACGCGCTGGCGGAGATGGTGCTGCGCGCCCAGCGCCCGATGCTCTGGCTCGGCGGCGGCGCCCGCCACGCGGCGCAAGCGGCGACGGCGCTGGCCGATCGTGGCTTCGGCATCGTCACCACCACCCAGGGCCGCGCCGTGGTGCCTGAATCCCACCCGCGCTCGCTGGGTGCCTTCAACATGACGCCCGCGGCCCAGGGTATCTACGACCGTTCCGATCTGATGATCGTGGTGGGTTCCCGCCTGCGCGGCAACGAGACGCGCAACAACGCCATGCCGCTGCCGCAGCCGCTGGTGCAGGTGGATGCCGACGCCACCCAGGCCGGGCGCAACTACCCCGTGGACATGTTCATCGCCGGCGACAGCAAGCTGGTACTGGAAGGGCTGCTGGCCCGCCTGCCCGTGGGCCTCGCCACCGATGCCGCCTTCCTGCACGACATCGCCATCGCCCGCGCCACCTCGGAAGGCGCGCTGCGCTCCAGCCTCGGCCCCTACCAGGTGGTGGCGGACAAGCTGCTGGCCCGCGTCGGTCCCGGCGGCCATCCCTTCGTGCGCGACGTGACGCTGAGCAACAGCACCTTCGGCAACCGCTACGTCCAGGTCGCCGCTCCCCATCTGGGCGTGCACGCGCTGGGCGGCGGCATCGGCCAGGGCATCGCCATGGCCATCGGCGCGTCCATGGCGGGCGTGCCGGCGAAAACCGTGGCGCTGGTGGGGGACGGCGGCGCCATGCTGATGATCGGCGAACTCGCCTGCGCCGCCGACATGGGTGCCAACGTGGTTTTCGTGCTGATGAACGACGGCGGCTACGGCGTGATCCGCAACATCCAGGACGCGCAGTATGGCGGCCGGCGCCACTACGCCGACCTGCTGACCCCCGACTTCTCCCTGCTCTGCGCCTCCATCCGCTTGCCGCATGAGAAGGTTTCCGACGTGGCGGAGTTCGGCGCCGCCCTGGATCGCGCCCTGGCAACGGAAGGCCCTTGCGTGCTGGAGGTGGACATGACCGCCATCGGCCCCTTCGCCGAGAGCTTCGCCGGCCCGCCGGCCGGGGCGGCTGGGAGCGTCCGCTGAGATGCGCCGCCTGGGCGTGATCGGCGCGGGCGGCATGGCGGAAACGGTGTTCTCGGCCCTGGCCGAGGCGCTGCCGGCGCCGCTGGAGGCCGTCTCCGTGCTGGTGCCGCCGGGCAGCGCCGACAAGGGAGAGGCGCTGCTGGCGCGCTTCGGCGCCGCCCTCGCCGCCTCTCGCAGCGTCCGGACCGATCGCGCGACCTTCCTGGCCGACGCGCCGGAGGCAGTGGCGGAATGCGCCGGCCACGGCGCAGTGCGCGAGCACGGCGATGCCGTGCTGGCCGCGGGCATCGACCTGATCGTGATTTCCGTGGGCGCCCTGGCGGATGACGCCACCCTTGCCCGGCTGGAAGCGGCCGCCGCGGCAGGCGGTGTCCGGCTGGTGCTGCCCGCCGGCGCCGTGGGCGGCCTCGACGCGCTCGGCGCTGCCAAGCTGTCCGGGCTGGAGGAGGTCACCTATACCGGTCGCAAGCCGCCGCTCGCCTGGCGCGGCACGGCGGCGGAGCGGCTGCTGGACCTCGCGGCGCTGACGGAGGCGACCATCTTTTTCGAGGGCACCGCCCGCGAGGCCGCCACCCAGTTTCCGCAGAACGCCAATGTCGCGGCGGCCGTGGCCCTGGCCGGCGCCGGTCTGGACAGCACCCGCGTGCGGCTGGTGGCCGACCCTGGGGCGCAGCGGAACCTGCACGAGGTTTCCGTCCGCTCCGCCGCTGCCAACTTCACCATCCAGCTCGAAGGCCGCCCTTCCCCGAGCAACCCCAAGACCTCCCTCACCGCCGGCTACAGCGTGGCGCGCGAAGTGCTGAACCGCGTGCGAAAGGTCGCCATCTGATGGACCACATGCAGGATACCGGCTCCGTGACCGCCGCAGCCGGACAGGCCGGCGCGCAAAGCTTCACCGCCCTGCTGCGCCGCATGACCTGGGAAGCTCCGGGCGTGCTGTCCCTGGACTTCGAGGCGGAGGACGGGCGCGAGCTGCCACCCTTCGAGCCCGGCTCGCATATCGACCTGACCCTGCCCGACGGACAGGTGCGGCAATACTCGCTCTGCGGCGACCCGGCGGAGCGGCGCTCCTACCGCATCGCCGTGCGCGACGTGAAGGGTGGCCGCGCATCCCGCTTCGTGCATCGCGGCGAGCTGCGCCCGGGCGTCACCGTGACACTCGGCCTGCCGCGCAACAATTTCCGCTTCGATCCTGCCTCGCGCTACCTCTTCGTGGCCGGCGGTATCGGCATCACCCCGCTGCTGCCGATGATGCGCGCCGCCAGCGCCGCCGGCACGCCCTGGACCCTGCTCTTCTGCACCAAGCGCGAGGCTCAGGCGCCCTTCCTGGCCGAAGCCCGCACCCTCGGCGGCGAGGTGACGGTGCATGCCAGCGAGGAAGGCACCCGCCTGGACGTGGCGGAACGGCTGCGCGAGGCGCCCGCCGGCACGCTGCTCTATTGCTGCGGCCCCGACGCGCTGATGAGCGCGGTGGAAGCGGCCACCGGCCATTGGCAGCCGGACACGGTGCGCTTCGAATGGTTCACGCCGCGCGCCCGCCCGGAAGGCGAGGTGTCCGACAGCTTCGAGGTGGAATGCGCGCAGTCCGGCATGACCATTTCCGTGCCGCCGGACCGCTCCATCCTGGAGATGCTGAACGAACATGGCATCGAGGTGCCCTGTTCCTGCGAGCAAGGCATCTGCGGCACCTGCGAGGTGACGGTGCTGGAAGGCGAGGTGGACCACCGCGACAGCATCCTCTCTTCCGCCGAGCGGGCCGCCAACCAGACCATGATGTGCTGCGTGTCCCGCGCCAAGGGCGCGCGGCTCGTGCTGGACCTGTGAGGCAGAGATGAGCGACGAACCCAAGATCCTGCTGACCATCTTCCTGAAGCACGACCAGTCGCAGAACATCGACCAGATCCAGGGCAAGCTGGCCGAGCGCGCCTGGTGGGAACGCTTCCCGCCCGAGGGCTGCGAGGTGGTGAGCTGGACGGTGGCCATGGGGCTGGGGCAGATCGTGACGCTGCGCCTGCCGCCGGCGCTGCTGAACAAGGTCAATATCGAGATCGAGCGCTCCGCCTGGGGTGTTTTCTCCACGGAGTTCTTTCCCACCTACGATTTCGTTCCCGTGCGCGAGCGCCTGGCGCGGGAATGGCGTTCCCATCGCGAGGAGAAGACGGCGTGAACGACACCTATCGGTTTCCCTCCCTCGAGGTGCGCCAGAGCATCAGCCGCCTGCCCACCGACTGGGAGAACGACCTGGCCGACGCCATCGAGGCGGCCTTCGCCAAGGGCAACTGGGAGCTGGACGACCTCGTGGCCGCCCTGAACCGCTCGCGCGTCCGCCCGCCCGGCGGCGGCGCCTGGACCGCCGAGAACTACCAGAGCACCATCCACGAGCTGGGAGCCTGACCGCATGAGCGCCACCACCCTGCAGCGCCCCGCCGCCGCGACAGCGACAGCCCCCGCCCGCGCCACCGTCACCGAGGCGGAGATCCGCGAGTACCTGACCCTCGGCGTGCGCAACCGCTGGTGGCCGGTTCTCCCCTCCCGCTACGTCCATGCCGGCGGCAAGCCGGTGGGGATCACCCGGCTGGGCGAGCCCATCGTGCTGTGGCGCGACCGCGCCGGCGCGCTGCACGTCCAGACCGACCGCTGCCCGCACCGCGCCGTGCCGCTGTCGCGCGGGGTCAACGAGGGTGACCGGCTGCGCTGCAACTATCACGGCGTCGAGGTCGGCCCCGACGGCACCGTGCTCAGCGTGCCGGGACAGCCGGGCTGCCCGCTGGAAGGCAAGAAGGCGGTCAAGACCTATCCCTCGGTGGAGGTCGCCGGCGCCGTCTTCGTGTGGTTCGGCGACGCCCTGCACGAGGAAGCGCCGGAATTCGTCCCCCCGCCGCAGCTGGCCTCCCCGGAATGGGAGCGTTTTCCCTGCTACGCGGACTGGGAGATGTTCTGGCGCTACTCGCTGGACAACGCCATGGACCCGATGCACGGGACCTTCCTGCACGCCAACTCGCACACGATGTACCAGGGCGACACCACCGCCCATTTCGTCACCCGCGACACGCCCACCGGCTTCTTCTTCGAGAAGGAAGGCCAGCGCGACGTGAACTTCGACTGGTCGGAGCTGGTGGATGATGGCGCGCTCTACGTGCGGCTGGAAATCCCCTACCCGCCCTCCGGCGGCCCGGGCGGCAATTTCAGCATCATCGCCTTCGCCACGCCGATCGACGCCAACAACACGGCCAGCTTCTTCTTCCGCTGCCGCAAGGTGCAGGGCTGGCAGCGCGACACCTGGCGCTTCCTGTACCGCACCCGCATGGAGCCGCGGCACTGGGCGGTGCTGGAACAGGATCGCGAGATGCTGCAAGGCTGCAAGCCCGGCCTGGAAAAGTACGAGATGCTGTACCAGCACGATGCCGGGCTGATCCGCCTGCGCCGGCACCTCGCGCAGGTGGCGCGCAAGCAGCTGACGGAGCTGAAGGCGGCGGGCAAGGCGTGAGCCTTCCCGCCACGGCGCCATCGCGAGCCACCCCGTCCGCGGCGCGCCAGGTGACGGCCCCGGCGGTGCCGGAGCCACCGCCGGGGCTGTTCTCCAACGCCCTGGTGGTGGGCAGCACGGTGTATCTTTCCGGCCAGCACGCCGGCGCGCCCGGCGGCGGTCTGCTGGGCGATGGCAGCGTGCTGGACCAGACCCGGCAAGCGCTGCGCAAGCTGGTGGCGCTGGTGGAAGCCGCCGGTGGCTCGGCCGCCGACATCGTCAAGCTGACGGTCTACCTGGCGGACATGGACCGCAAGGCCGAGGTCAGCGCCGCACGCCGCGAGTTCTTCCGCGATCCCCTGCCCTGTTCCACGCTGGTGGGCGTCAACGCCCTGGCTGCACCGGACCTGCTGGTGGAAGTGGACGCGGTCGCGGTGCTGGGCGCCGGCGCAGCCTGAACGCAGGCATGTCCCTTTTCTCCCCCTGGACCTCGCAGGAAGGCGTCACCATGCACCCCGACCTCCGGCGCATCATCGCGGTCGAGGCGCATCGCCGCCGCACCGGCCGTTGCCCGGCCACCGTGCACGCGCTGGGCACAGGCGAGAGCTTCGCCGTGGAAGCCTCGCCCGATGGCTTTCACGACCTCGCCTCGGGGCTGCGGGTGCGCTCGGAGCCGGCGGGCATCGTGCTGGAGGATGGCAGCACGGTGGAACTGCGGCTGGACGGCGACGTGTTCTTTTCCGGCCGCGATGCGGTGTCAGGCGAATACTTCACCGGCCGCGCCGGCGGCGGTGCTTCCGTGACGCTGTATCCCACGGTCGGCACGGATTATTTCCAGTACGCGATGGCCGGTTCGCGCGGCGAGTTCTACGCCCGGGCCGCCGACGCGGGGGCCTGAGCCGGTCCGCACCGCCCGCGACAGGCCGCCGCGGATCAGCGTTAAGGCGTGACCTGTGCCGCCATCGAAGCGGCGGGACCATCGCCGAATCTCGGGGCCGATCGCCGGCCGGAAGTGCCGGGACGGGGAACCACCCGTCCCGGCGACGCTTCACGCGGCCTCGAACTGCACCGTCTCGGCACCGGGCTCGCCCACCACCATGAACATCTGGGCGTCGGACATGTCGTCGTTGCGGAACCAGTGGCGGCGGCCGGCGGGGGTCTTCACCACGTCGAGCGGGCCGAGCTTGGCTTCCACCACCTCGCCATCGTCACCCTCCCAGCCCACGGTGACCACGCCCTCGATCACCAGGAAGGCGTCCTCCACCGGGCGGGCGTAGGGCTTCACGCCCACGCCGCGGGGGATGCCGATCATGTCCTTGTGCGCGGTGGTGGACTGCACCCCGCCCTCGCCGACATAGACCTTGCGGGAGAAGCCGGCCGGGTGCCACTCGATCGGCTGCTCGCTGAAGCGGATCACGTGGTGCGCCATCAGCTGCTGCAGCGGGTGCGTGCCGGCGGCGGACAGCGCCTCGGTCTTGCCGGGCTGGGCGCCGAAGGCGCGGGCCAGCGCGGCCTCGGTGTTCTTGGGGTGATAAACGTAGCGCGGCGGCAGCGGCGCGCCGACATCCACGCTGATGCTCATCAGGACAGGCACCACGCCGTCGTTGCGGAAGCCGTGCGGCACGTCGCGGGCGTTCAGGATCATGTCCTTGGGACCGAGCTTCACCTCGATCACTTGGCCTTCCTGTTCCCAACCCACGGTCAGCACGCCGTCCAGGATCAGGAAGGATTCCTCGATCTCATGCGCGTGGCAGGCGGCGTAGTTGCCCACCGGCTTGTGGATCAGGCTCAGCGTGAAATGGTCCGGCTTCATGGTGGCGGTGTCGCCAACCTTGGGCGAGCCGCCGGCGCCGATGTAGCGCATCTGTGCCCGCGCCAGTTCGGGATAGCCGCGGTTGGACGGGAAAGCGTCCCAGTCGAAGGACTTCTGGGCGTGCCGGCCGATATGGGCCTGCATCTGCTGCTGCAGTGAGGCCGGCGCTGCCTCGGCGACGGTGGGGGTGATGACGTTCACGGGCGGAACTCCTGGCGCTGTCGCGTACGGAGCGTCTAGCATTCCTACGTTTCACCTGCCATACATTGTTTTATGGGCAAACAAGTGACGCGGCGCGGCCGGGCGGAGCCTCCCCCTGCTTCGGCCTCCCCACCGGCATCGGGAGAAACGCTCCCGCCCGGCACGGCGGCGGAGGACCGCTACCTCGTCCCTGGCCTCGTGCGCGGCCTGCAGGCGCTGCAGGCCTTCACGCCCGATCGCCGCCGGATGACGCTGGGCGAACTGGCCGCGGCCGTGGGCGTGACCCGCTCCGCCGTGTTCCGGCTGGCCTATACGCTCGACCAGCTCGGCTTCCTCGTGCACGACCCGAACACGCGGACCTACGCGCTGGGCCCGCAGGTGCTGCGGCTCGGCTACGGTTACCTCGCTTCGCGCGACCTGGTGGAGGTGGCGCAGCCCTTGCTGGAAGGCTTGCGCGACCGCACCGGCTGGTCGGCGCATCTCGGCGTGCTGGAAGGAACGGAGGTGGTCTACCTCGCGCGCGTGCCCACCCGGCGCAGCCTGGCCAGCGTGGTGCATGTCGGCACCCGCCTGCCGGCCCACGCCACCACCATGGGCCGGGTGCTGCTGGCCGCCCTGCCGGAAGCGGAGCTGCGCCGCCTCTACGCCGGCGCCCTGCCCGCGGGCATGACCCTGGACGCGCTGCTGGAACAGCGACGCGGCGACCGGGCCGGCGGCGTGGTGGCGCATGACGGCGGCTACGAGCCCGGGGTGGCCAGCGTCGCCGCCCCGGTGCGCGACGTGTCCGGCCGGGTGGTGGCGGCGGTGAACATTTCCGCCGCCGCGCTGCTCACCACGCCCGAGGAGCTGCACGGTTCCCTGTCCGCGGAAGTGGCCGCCACCGCCGCCACCCTGTCCCGCGCCCTCGGGGTCGCGCCGCCCGCCGCCCCGCCCCGGCCGGGCGGCGCGCCCTGACCGACCCGCCACGTCCACGCCCCACCCGAGAGGAGTTCCCATGTCCGCCACCCGGTTTCCCCGCCGCGCCGTGCTCCGCGCCCTGGGCGGGTTCCCCGCCCCGGCTCTCGCCCGCTTCGCCGCCCCTGCCCTTCCGATGGCCGCTGGCCTGGTCGGCTCCGCCGGAGTTGCCTTTGCCGCGGATGCCTGGCCGACCCGCCCGGTCACGGTGATCGCGCCCTTCACCCCCGGTGGCCCGGTGGACGTGCTGGCGCGGGTGGTGGCGCAGGGCGTGCAGGCCGCCTCCGGCCAGCCCGCCACGGTGGACAACCGCACCGGCGCCCAGGGCAACATCGGCATCGAGGCGGTGCGCCGCGCGGCGCCGGACGGCCACACGCTGCTGCTGGTGCCGGCCGGCAACCTGACCATCAACCCCACGCTGATGAGCAACCTGCCCTTCGACGTGGAGCGCGACCTCGCCCCGGTCAGCCTGCTGGCCACCGCGCCCAACGTGATCGTCTGCGACCCCGCCCTGCCGGTGCGCGACCTGCCCGGGCTGGTGAGCTACGCCAAGAGTCGGCCGGAGGGCGTGACCTACGCCTCCCCCGGTGTCGGCAGCCAGCTGCACCTCGCCGGCGAGCTGCTGGCGCAGAAAGCCGGCATCGGCATGCTGCACGTGCCCTATCGCGGCTCCAGCCAAGCGGTGACGGACGTGATCTCCGGGCAGGTGCAGCTGCTGTTCACCAACCTGCCGGCGGTGCTGACGGCGATCCGCGGCGGCCAGGTGCGCGCCATGGCCCTGACCACCGCCGCCCGTTCCCCCATCGCGCCGGAAATCCCGACGCTGGAGGAGCTCGGCGTGCCCGGCTTCGACATCACCTCCTGGTACGGGCTGCTGGCGCCGCGCGCCACGCCCGCCCCGGTGCTGGAGGCCATCCATGCCGAGATGCGCCGCGTGCTGCACGCGCCCGCCACCAGCGCCGCGCTGACGGCCCAGGGGTTGACGATCACCGACGAGGGGCTGGACGAATTCGGCCGGCGCATCCGCACGGAAACGGCGATGTGGGCCGAGGTCATCCGCAGCCGCAACATCCAGTCGGGGCTCTAGGCGCCGCGCAACCGGCGGCGCGGTGTTCACACCGTGCGCGTCACCTTGCGCAGGTTGGCCGGCGCGTCGGGGTTCAGCCCCCGGTCGCGCGCCAGCCGCGCCACGGCGAGGTAGAAGCTCTGCAGCGCAGCCAGCGGCGCCAGGACGGCAGGCAGTCCCGCCAGCACGGGCAGCGCCACGGCGCCCGGCAGTTCCTCCCCGGCGGTGAACAGCCGGGCGCCCAGCGACAACACCCGCTCCAGCACCGGCCGGGCGCCCGCCAGCGCCGCGTCGGGCTGCGAGAGGGCGAGCACCGGGAAGCCGTCGCGCACCAGTTCCAGCGGCCCGTGCATCAGTTCCGCGCTGCTGAAGGCTTCCGCCTGCACGCGGCAGGTTTCCTTCCACTTGAGCGCCATCTCCGCCGCCACGCCCAGCGCGGCACCGCGCCCGATGACAAAGAGGCCACGGGCGTCGCGCAGTTCCCGCAGCGCCGGGAACCAGTCCATCCCGCGTGCGGCATCCAGCGCGTCCGGCAATTGGTCCGCGGCCCGCCGCAGTTCCGCATCGCCGCGCCAATGCGCCACCAGCTGCAGGAAGGCCGCCATGGCGGCGAGGCAGGACTTGGTAGCTGCCACGCTCCGCTCCGGCCCGGCGGCCAGCGGGAGCACGGCGTCGCAGAGTTCCGGCAGCGGCGAGTCGAGGTCGTTCACCATGCCCAGCACCAGCGCCCCGCCGCGGCGCGCCGCCCGCGTCAGTTCCAGCAGGTCCGGACTGCGGCCGGACTGCGACACCGCCACGAACAGCGCCCCGCGCAGCAGCAGCGGCCGCCCGTAGACGGAAGCGACGGACGGTCCCACCGAGGCCACCGGGCAACCCAGCTCCGTCTCGATCAGGTGCTTGCCGAAGGTGCAGGCGTGGTCCGAACTGCCCCGCGCGCCCGTCACCACCACCGGCGGCGGGGCGGCGCGCAGCCTCGCGCCCAGCTCCGCCAGGGCGGCGGCGCTCCGCGCGCCGAAGCGGCGCACGGCATCGCCCGCCTCCGTGGCCTCCCGGGCCATGAGCGAGGGCGGGTCGGCAGGATCATCCGGCAACATCGGCGCGCAGCGTGCCAGAGCCCGGCCGCCCGGCGCCAGGGCCTAGCGCCCCCGGTGCGGCCGTTCGCCCTTCCGCGTGACGCACACCGGGCCGGAACGACGCCCAGCTTCGGTCGGGCGGACCTGCCGGAACCTGGGCCGCAGACCGATCAGGCCGCCTTGGCCAGGTCGCCGTGCGGGTCGAGCACGAACTTCTTGGCCGCGCCCTTGTCGAACTCCCCGTAGCCCTCGGCCGCCTGTTCCAGCGAGATCACCGTGGCGTTGACGATCTCGGCGATGTTGAGCCGGCCGTGCAGGATCGCCTGCATCAGCTGCCGGTTGTAGCGTAGCACGGGCGTCTGCCCGGTGTGGAAGGAGTGCGACTTCGCCCAGCCCAGCCCGAAGCGCAGGCTGAGGTTGCCCTGCTTCGCCGCCTGCTCGGCCGCGCCCGGATCCTCGGTGACGTAAAGGCCGGGAATGCCGATGGAACCGGCGGCGCGGGTGATCTCCATCATCTGGTTCAGCACCACCGCCGGCTGCTCGCCGCCGCCATGGCCGCGCGCCTCGAAGCCCACCGCGTCCACGGCGCTGTCCACCTCCGGCACGCCCACCACCTCGGCCACCATCTCGCCCAGGCGGTCGTGCTTGCCGAGGTCGATCGGCTCGAAGCCCATCGCCTTGGCATGGGCCAGGCGCTCGGCGTTGAAGTCGCCCACCATCACCACCGCCGCACCCAGGATGCGGGCCGAGGCCGCGGCCGCCATGCCCACCGGCCCGGCCCCCGCGACGTAGACGGTGGAGCCGACGCCCACCTTGGCCGAGACCGCGCCGTGGAAGCCGGTGGGCAGGATGTCGCTCAGCATGGTCAGGTCGCGGATGCGCGCCATGGCGCGGTCCTTGTCGGGGAACTTCAGCAGGTTGAAGTCGGCATAGGGCACCATGACGTATTTCGACTGCCCGCCGATCCAGCCGCCCATGTCCACGTAGCCGTAGGCGCCGCCGGCGCGCGACGGGTTGACGTGCAGGCAGACGCCGGTGTGCCCCTCGTGGCAGGTGCGGCAGCGGCCGCAGGCGACGTTGAAGGGCACGGAAACGAGATCGCCCTTCCGCAGCATCTCCACGTCCTCGCCGGCCTCGATCACCTCGCCGGTGATCTCGTGGCCCAGCACCAGCCCGGCCGGCGCGGTGGTGCGCCCGCGCACCATGTGCTGGTCGGAGCCGCAGATATTGGTGGACACCACGCGCAGGATCACGCCGTGGGTGATTTTGCGGCCGTCCGGGGCCTGCATCTTCGGGTCGTCGATGTTCTGCACCTCGACCTGGTTGGGGCCGAGATACACCACGCCGCGGTTGCCGCTCATCGCTTCCATTCCCTCCACGCGCTTCGCCGCCGCGGCTCGGCGCGGCGGCTCGGGATTGCCGGGACCGCGGCCCCGGAGGTGGCGCGCCGCGGCGAAGCCCGGCACGCGCGGGCGGAGCATCATCCCCGCGCGCCCGCTTGCCAAGCCGCCCCACAGGGCCGGCCGCCTGGACGGTTCAGGCTTGTGCCGGGCCGCCCGGCGTGGGAAGCGCCGCGACCATGCTGCGCGCCCTGTACGACCGCACCCTCGCCCTGTCCGGCCATCCCCGCGCGGGGGCGGCGCTGGCCGCCGTGTCCTTCGCGGAAAGCAGCGTCTTTCCCATCCCGCCCGACGCTCTGCTGATCCCGATGTGCCTGGCGCGGCCGGAGCGCGCCTACCACTACGCGCTGTGGTGCACCGTGGCCTCCGTGCTGGGCGGGCTGCTGGGCTACGCCATCGGTGCCTTCCTGTTCGAGGCGGTGGCGCTGCCCGTGCTCGCTGCCTACGGCCATGCCGACGCGCTGCAAACCTTCTCGGGCTGGTTCGAGCGATGGGGCGCCGCGGTGATCCTGATCAAGGGCCTGACGCCCATTCCCTACAAGATCGTCACCATCGCGGCGGGGGCGGCGCATTTCTCCCTGCCGGTGTTCTTCGCCTGCTCCGTGCTGACGCGCGGGGCGCGGTTCTTCCTGCTCGCCTGGCTGCTGCGCCGCTACGGCCCTGCCGCCCGCAGCTTCATCGAGGGGCGGCTGAACCTGATCGCCGGGCTGACCGCGGCGGGGATCGTGCTGGGCTTCCTGGCGCTGCGGCTGGTGTGATCCACCGGGCTCTCGTTCCGGGCGGGTAGAGGCGTCCCGCCGGGCGGACGTATCCCCACGATGCCCTTATCTTTCCGAGAGTCTGCGGTTGTGCCCGTGGCCAGTGACACGTCTCGAAGCCCGTAGGATCAAGGGTCCCAGGGGAAGTTCCCTGCACAGGCACGTCCCGCCAGCGCACCAGCCCGGCGACCTGCCTTCTTTCTCGGCATCCGGTGCCCGGCCGCCTCCAGGGCGCGCCCCGGTTCCCTGCCGCTCGCCGCAACCCCGCACTGGCATCGCGCTTGCAACGGTTCGCCCCGGCAACGGATCGGGCATACCCCATGCAGCGGCTGATCGAGGCGGAGCCGGCGCCGCTGGGCCTGGACCCGGCTCGCACCGCCTTCCTCATCATCGACATGCAGCGCGACTTCCTGGAGCCCGGCGGCTTCGGCGAGAGCCTGGGCAACGACGTGTCCCGCCTCGCCGCCGCGGTCGGCCCCTGCCGCGCCGTGCTAGACGCCGCCCGCGCCGCCGGGCTGCTGGTGCTGCACACGCGCGAGGGCCACCGCCCCGACCTGTCCGACGCGCCTCCCGCCAAGCTAGAGCGCGGCGAGCCCGCCGCCCGCATCGGCGCGCCGGGCCCGATGGGGCGCATCCTGATCCGCGGCGAAGCCGGGCACGACATAATCCCCGCCCTCGCGCCGCTGCCGGGCGAGCCGGTGATCGACAAGCCCGGCAAGGGTGCCTTCTACCAGACCGACCTCGACCTGATGCTGCGCAACCGCGGGGTCGACACGCTGCTGGTGGCCGGCGTCACCACCGAGGTCTGCGTCCACACCACCGTGCGCGAGGCCAACGACCGCGGCTTTCGCTGCGTCGTGCTGGCGGATTGCTGCGCCTCCTACTTCCCGGAATTCCACGCTGCGGGCCTGGCCATGATCAAGGCCCAGGGCGGCATCTTCGGCTGGGTCTCGCATTCGGCGGCCGCGGTCGCGGCGCTCGGCGCATAGGAGGGGGTCTGCATGTCCGCGACGACGATGGGTTTCCGGCCGAAACTCTGGACGCCGGGCGACTGGAACGCGCTGTTCGGCTTCGGCACCAACATCCTGGTCAACATCCTGACGCTGAGCGTGCTGCTGCGCTTCGTGCTCAAGATGCCCGACAGCATCACCTTCGGCCGCATCCTGCCGGCCGTAGGGCTGATGCTGTTCCTGTCCACCGCCTATTACGCCTGGCTCGCCTACCGCCTGGCGCGGCAGACCGGGCGAAGCGACGTTTGCGCCCTGCCCTCCGGCATCAGCGTGCCGCACATGTTCATCGTGACCCTGGTGATCATGCTGCCGATCGCGTCGCAGACCAACGATCCCATCCGCGGCTGGGAAGCCGGGCTGGCCTGGGTCTTCGTGCAGAGCTTCATCCTGATGATCGGCGGCTTCATCGCCCCCTTCATCCGCCGTGTTACGCCGCGTGCCGCGCTGCTGGGCACGCTGGCCGGCGTGTCGGTCACCTTTATCGCCATGCGGCCGGCGCTGGAAGTGTTCATGACGCCGGTGATCGGGTTGGTCTGCTTCGGCGTGATCCTGGCCGCTTGGTTCGGCGGGCTGCGCTATCCCCGCGGCATCCCCGCCGGGCTGGTCGCCATCGCCGTCGGCATCGTGGTGGCCTGGGGCGGCGCCGCGATCGGCCTGCCAGTGGGCGGGGTGGACGGAGGCCGGCTGCTGGCGGCGCTGGGCAGTATCGGCTTCTCCGTGCCGCTGCCCGCGGTCGGCCACGTCTTCGGCGGCTTCGAGTATCTCGGCATCATCCTGGTCACCGCGATCCCCTTCGGCATCTACGACCTCGTGGAAGCCATGGACAACGTGGAGAGCGCGGAAGCCGCGGGGGACCACTATCCCACGACGCGGGTGCTGACCGCGGACGGCGTGGTCAGCCTGATCGGCTGCCTGATGGGCAACCCCTTCATCAACGCGGTCTACATCGGCCACCCCGGCTGGAAGGCGATGGGCGGGCGGATCGGCTATTCCCTGGTCACCGGCCTCGCCGTGCTGGTGCTCACCTGGCTCGGCATCGCCTCCGTGCTGCTGGACCTGATCCCCACCGTCGCGATCTCGCCCATCCTGCTCTACATCGCCATGCTGATCGGCGCGCAGGCCTTCCAGGAGGTGCCGCGCTCGCACGCGCCGGCGGTGGTGCTGGCCTTCGCGCCGCATCTCGCGGCCTGGGGCAAGAACCAGGTGGACGGCGCCCTCGCGGCGGCCGGCACCAGCGCCGCGGCGGTGGGCATGGACAAGCTCGCCGGGCTGGGCGTGCTGTATCCCGGGCTGACCGTGCTGGGGGGTGGCGCCATCCTGGCCGGGCTGGTGCTGGGCGCCATCGCCGTCTGCGTGATCGAGAAGCAGTACGACAAGGCCGCCGCCTTTGC
The DNA here is from genome assembly GCF_047690175.1 of Roseomonas sp. BN140053. Lineage (NCBI taxonomy): Bacteria > Pseudomonadati > Pseudomonadota > Alphaproteobacteria > Acetobacterales > Roseomonadaceae > Roseomonas > Roseomonas sp. BN140053. The sequence goes on from NZ_JBLLEB010000002.1 coordinate 131,012, forward strand.
CGGCGCCGGCGCCGTGCTGAGCTTCTTCGGCTTCATGCACGGCGAGGCCGTGGGGATCGGCCACTCCCTCGGCGTGACGCTGGCCTACGCGCTGGTGGCGGGCTTCCTCGTCGCTTGCGGCCGTTCCCTGGCGCCGGCGCGGGCGCCGCTCGCCACCGCTCCCGCGGAATAGGCTGGCCGGCCAACCGCGGGCTGGTCGTGGCCCCGGCCCGCGGCGTATCACTCCCGCGGCAAGGGAGCGCCGCGGGTTTGCATGGACGGCAGCGTGGGGGCGCCGCGGCGCGGCATCCAGTCGGTGGAAACGGGGCTGCGGGTGCTGGCGGCCCTGGCCGGTTGCGGCGGCGCGGTCACCCTTTCCACCCTGGCCGGGCGCGCCGGCCTTTCGGCCAGCCAGACCCATCGTTACCTCAGCAGCCTCATGGCCGCCGGCATGGCCAAGCAGGAGCCCGGCACCGGCCTCTACGACCTCGATGCCGGGGCCATCCGCCTCGGGCTGGCGGCCCTGGCGCGGCTGGACGTTTTCGCCCGCGCCGACACCGCCTTTGCCGGCTTCGCGCAAAACACCGGCCGCACCTGCCTCCTCGCGGTGTGGGGTGATGCCGGGGCCACGGTGGTGCGCTGGTTTCCGGGCAATCCGCCGGTGATCACCTCGCTGGCCATCGGCTCCGTGCTGCCGCTGCTGCGCTCCGCCACCGGCCGGGTCTTCCTGGCCTTCGGCGACCGTGCCGCCACTGACGCCCAGGCCGAGCGCGAAGCCCGCCGCGACCGCGCCAGCCTGCCCGCTTCCGCGCAGGCCCTGCGCGACGCCGTGTGGGCCGCGGGTTCCGCCACCATCGACAGCACCTTGATCCCCGGCCTGCGCGCCGTCGCCGCCCCGGTCTTCGACCTGCAGGGGCGCTTGTCGCTGGTGGCCACCGCCCTGGCCACCCCGGCCTTCGATCCCTCCGGTGACCCGGCCGCGACGGCCGCCCTGCATGCCGCCTGCGCCGAGGTCACCGCCGCCATCGGCGGGCTCGACCCGCGGCGCCCGGAGGCATCGGCCAGGCAAGCGTCGGCTGAGGCCGACCGCCCGCCACGGCGGCGCGCAGGGGCACGGCGCTCCTCCCCCCGGAGCTAACCCGTCTGCCCGCCAAAGCTGGGCCCTTATTGTCCAGCCCGGGCAGCACTTCCCCGCCACCCACGCCAGCGTTTCCCATTGGACAACGCGTTGTCCCTCATGCCACATCCCGGAACAGAAACCCGGGAGAAACGGTGCATGGACCCGATCCGCCATCGCTGGCCGGAGGATGCCGACGGCAAGGTGCCCTACTGGGTCTACAGCGACCCCGAGGTCTACAAGGCCGAGCTGGAACGCCTCTGGTACGGCCCGCACTGGCTCTATGCCGGGCTGGAGGCGGAGGTCCCGGAAGTCGGCGACTACAAGACCACCACCCTGGGCGAGAAGCCGGTGGTGATGCTGCGCAGCGCCCCCGACGAGATTTCCGTCGTGGAGAACCGCTGCGCCCATCGCGGCCTGAAATTCTGCCAGAGCCGCTTCGGCCAGGCCAAGGAACTGCTCTGCCCCTATCACCAGTGGAACTACGACCTGAAGGGCAACCTGATCGGCGTGCCCTTCCGCCGCGGCGTGCGCCGCCAGGGCGGCATGCCCGCCGACTTCGACCCCAAGCAGAACGGCCTGCGCCGCCTGCGGGTGGAAGCGGTGAACGGCGTGGTCTGGGCCACCTTCAGCGAGGACACGCCGCCCTTCCGCGAATACCTCGGGGAACGCTTCTGGAAGCACTACACGCGCGTCTATGACGGCCGGAAGCTCGAAGTGCTCGGCTACAACCGCCAGCACATCCCCGGCAACTGGAAGCTGATGCAGGAGAACATCAAGGACCCCTACCACGCCGGGCTGCTGCACGTGTTCTTCGTCACTTTCGGCCTGTTCCGCGCCGACCAGAAGAGCGCGGTGGAGATGGACGAGCACGGCCGCCACGGCATCCTGATCTCCCGCAAGGGCGAGCAGGTGGTGAACGACGTCACCTCCGACATGAAGAACTTCCAGGGCGACCTGAAGCTGGCCGACCCGCGCATCCTGGACGTGGTGCAGGAGTTCCCCGGCGAGGAAACGGTGGGCATGATCACCGTGTTCCCCAGCGTGATCCTGCAGCAGCAGGTCAACAGCCTGACCACCCGCCAGATCGTGCCCACCGGCCCGGACGGCTTCGACTTCCACTGGACGCACTGGTGCTACGCCGACGACACGCCGGAGATGCGCCTGCGCCGCACCCGCCAGGCCAACCTCTTCGGCCCGTCCGGCTTCGTGTCTGCCGACGATGGCGAGGTGATTGAGTTCTCGCAGCAAGGCTTCACCTCCGCACCCGAGGAGGCTGCACTGGTCACCATGGGCGGGCGCGACATCGCCAACACCGAGCACATGGTCACGGAAACCGCGATCCGCGGCATGTACCGCTACTGGCGCGGGATGATGGGGCTGTGAGCGCCGCCCTCGGCCTCGCGCCGCCGCCCACCCGCGAGGCGCTGCGCGACTTCTACGACGACTACGTGGAAGCGCTGGACGAGTTGCGGCTGGACGAGTGGCCGGAGTTCTTCACGCGCGACTGCCTGTACCGCGTTATCCCGCGCGAGAACTTCGAGCGCGGCTTCACGCTCTGCACCATGCAGGCCGAAAGCCGCGGCATGCTGCAGGACCGCGTGACCGGGCTGGTGCGAACGCAGGTCTACGCGCCGCGCTACTACCGCCGCTTTCTGTCGGGCCTGCGCATCAAGTCGCACGGCCCCGAGGGCACGCGCGTGCGGCAGAACGTACTGATGGTGCAGACCCTGATCGACAAGCAGTCCGAGATCGTGCTCTGCGGCGTGTCGCACGACCTCGTCGTGCACGACGAGGGACGGCTGCGCTTCCGCGAACGCATCGTGGTGTTCGATTCCGAGATGGTGCCGAACTCCCTGATCTATCCGCCCTGAACCTCGCCGCGCCGGGCGCAACGCGCTCGACAGGCGCGCGCCCGGCGTGCCAGCCTTTCCCGCAAGCGCCGCCCCCGACGCGGCGCATGGGGGAAGCCGATGTTCCGAGAAACCGTGCGGTCCGGCGGGGCCGCGCTGCTCGCCGCCCTGCTCGCCACCCTGCCGGGTAGCCCGCGGGCCCAGCCCGCCGACACGCTGCTGCTGAACGGCAAGATCCTCACGGTGGACCAGGACTTCTCCACCCGCGAGGCCCTGGCCATCCGCGACGGCCGCGTGCTGGCCACCGGCACCACCGAAGCCATGCGCGCCCTGGGCGGTGACGGCACGCGCGTGGTGGACCTCGGCGGGCGCACGGTGATCCCCGGGCTCAACGACAGCCACATCCACGCCGTGCGCGCGGCGCAGACCTTCGCCGTGGAAGCCAACTGGACCGGCATCCCCACCCTGCAACAGGCGTTGGACCGGCTGCGCGAAGCGGCCGAGCACGCCCCGCCCGGCGCCTGGATCATCGTCGCCGGTGGCTGGATGGAGATCCAGTTCGCCGAAAACCGCAAGCCGACCCAGGCGGAGATCGTCGCCGCGGTTCCCGACCACCCCGTCTATATCCAGCAGCTCTACGAATGGCTGCTGCTCTCCCCCTCCGCCATGGAAAAGCTCGGCATCGCCGCGGAGGCCGACCTGCCGCGCCCCGGCAAGCTGGTGCTCGGCCCCGACGGCCGCCCGACCGGGGAGATCACCGGCGATGCCCTGCTGATGGGCGCACTGTTCAACAAGCTGCCCCGCCCCTCCTTCGCGCAGGAGGTCGAGGGCACGCGGCAGTTCTTCGCGGAGATGAACCGCCTGGGCGTCACCGGGGTGATCGACCCGGCCGGCGTCAGCGTGCCGCCCGCCAGCTACCGCCCGGTGATGCGCCTGTGGCAGGACCGCGAGCTGACCATGCGCGTCACCTACTACCTGTCCTCGCAGCAGCCGCCGGGCAAGGAGCTGGACGACTACCGCAACCTCACCCAGCTGCTGCCGGCCGGCTTCGGCGATGACATGCTGCGCTTCGGCGGCATCGGCGAGATCGTCACCTGGCGCGCCTGGACCGACAATGATCCGACGCCCGAGGCGATGGCGGAGCTGGAGGCGGTGCTGCGCTGGGCGGCGCGGGAACGCCAGGGACTGCAGATCCACTGGAATCCCAATCGCAGCGTCGGCGCGCTGCTGGACATGATGGAAGCGGTGAACCGCGAAACGCCGATCGGCGGGCTGCGCTGGTGGATCAACCACCTGCATGACGCCTCCACCGAGAACCTGCGCCGCATGCAGCGCCTGGGCGTCGCCTGGAGCGTGCAGGACTCCCTCTACTTCTCGGGCGGCCGCTACACGGCGGCCCGCGGGGCGGAGGTGGCGGCGCGTTCCCCGCCCATCCGCACCGCGCTGGAGATCGGCCTGCACGTCGCCGGCGGCACCGACGCGCACCGCGTCTCCTCCTACAACCCCTTCGTCGCGCTGCGCTGGTACCTGGACGGCAAGACCATGGACGGCCGCAGCGTGCTGGGCGAGGCGGAGCGCATCTCCCGCGAGCAGGCGCTGCGCCTCTACACGATCAATGCCGTTTGGCTGGCCCGGGCCGAGAACAGCCGTGGCTCGCTGGAACCGGGCAAATACGCCGACCTCGCCGTGCTGACGGCGGACTACGCCACAGTGCCGGTGGAGGAGATCGGCCGTATCGAGAGCCTGCTGACCCTGGTGGGCGGCCACGTCGTGCACGCCGCCGGGCCCTTCTCCGCCCTGGCGGCGCGCTGACCGAGCGCTCGCGTCCCATGCCAGCGCGGCGATGTGCTGACGTGAGGAGGCAGGAAAGGCCGGGGGAATGAACTCCCCCGGCCCCCTCCTTTTTTCAGCGCTGCTGACCGAGGAAGTGCCAGAAACTCCCGAAAATAGAAGGGAGCCGGGGGGATACCTCCCCCCGGCTCCCTGCTTTCACCCGGCCGGAAAAGGCCGGGCGGCGCCTATCCCGCGCTGCGGGCCTCCAGCGCCGCGGCACGCTCGCGCACCGCGCTCGCCGCCTGCGTCGCATCGGTGTGCAGCAGCTTGCCGTCGCGCTTCACCACCCGGCCGTCCACCATCACCGTGTCCACCGACTGGACGCCGCACTGCATCAACACCGCGGCCACCGGGTCGTGCAGCGGCGCGGTGCCCACCGTGTCGGCGCGCAGCAGCACGATGTCGGCGCGCTTGCCCGGCGTCAGGCTGCCGGCCACGTCGCCCAGCCCCGCAGCCCGCGCCCCGCCCAGCGTCGCCCATTCCAGCGCCTGTCGCGTGGTCACCGCCACCGCCGTGGCGGGGGCGCCATCCCGGAAGGCCGCGGCATTGGCCAGGCCGCGCGCCGCGGCCAGGGCGATGCGCGCCTGCACCAGCACGTCGCCGCCGACGCCGGCCGAGATGTCGCTGCCCACCGCGGCGATGCCACCGGCCCGCAGCATGCGCGGCGCGGCGGGGAAGCCGTGCCCCATCTGCATCTCCACCTCCGGGGTGGACACGGTGCTGCCGCCGGCATCGGCCACCATGCGGTACTCGTCCTCGTCCAGGTCGTTGGCATGGGCCAGCGACACCAGCGGCGTCAGCAGCCCGCGCTCCCGCATCATGGCGATGCCGCGCCGGGTTCGGCCGGCGTAGACCGGCGCGCCGGCATGGAACTGCACCAGCAGCTCGAACTCCCGCGCCAGCCGGATGTCGCCGGCGGTTTCCTCCAGGGTGGAGAAGTCGGGCCCGCGGATCGCCAGCGCCAGCCGCACCCGCCCGGGCGAAGCCATCCGCCCCGCACGCAAGCGCCGGATATCGGCCGACACCGCCTGCGGGCTGTTGGCGCTCTGCGTGCTGCCCGCCCCCGACCCCGCGAGGCCGTAGGCGAAGATCGCGCGGATGCCCGCGGCCTCGAAGGCGTCCAGCGCCGCGTCGGCATGGTCGGGGCTGGTGGTTTCCCGGCTCCAGTCCAGCACGGTGGTGACGCCGGCATCCAGCAATTCCAGCGAGCCGGCATAATCCGCCGCCCGCAGATCCTCCGCCGACAGACGCGAGGACAGCTTGCCCACCACCGTGGCGAAGTACTGCGCCAGCGTCTGGTCCGCCGACATGCCGCGCTGCAGCGCCTGGCCGAGATGGATATGGGCGTTCACCAGCCCCGGAATGGCGATGCGGCCGGTGCCGTCGATCACCTGCGTCCCCTCGGGCGCCGCGAGGTCGCGGCCCACCGCGGCGATGGCGCCGTCGCGCACCAGCACGTCGCCGCGCGGCAGGTCGGGCACGGCCGGGTCCATGGTGACCACGGTGGCGCCGCGGATCAGCAGCGGACGGCGCGGGTCTAAACTGTCCGGCACGCGCGGCGTCGGCCGCACGCCGCCGGCGGCCTGCGCCGGACTTGGCGGGACCTGGCCGGGCGCCTGGGCCAGCGCCGGCAAGGCGGCAGCCAGGGAAGCGCCGGCCAGCAGGGCGCGACGCGACGAGGGCGATGACATGCGAAACGGCTTCCTCACGCCCCGTTCTGCTGGGTCGCGCCGGTCGGGGGCATCGAACCGCTGCGCTGGGTCGCCTGGGTGGAGGAGGCTGGCCCTCCCCTGCCCGCGTCCGGCGCGGCGAGCGCGCCGGACACGGGGCTCGGCTCAGTCGGCGTATTCGCCGGCCGCTGTCAGGATCGGCTTCCAGCGCGTGATCTCGCTTTCCAGCAGCGCGCGATGCGCTTCCGGCGTGGCGCGCTCCGGCGGCTCCGGCGCGGTGGCCAGTTCGCGGAAGCGGTTCACCACGGCCGGGTCGGCCAGTGCTGCGCGCAGCGACTGCGACAGCCGGTCGATGATCGGGCGCGGCGTGCCGTGCGCGACGTAGAAGCCGTGCCAGATCGTCACCTGCAACTGCGGCAGCCCGCCCTCGGCGGTGGTGGACACGTTGGGCAGCGCCGCCAGCCGCTCCGCCGTGGTGGCGGCGAAGGCCTTGATCCGGCCGTCCTGCACGTAGGGCAGCGCGTTGGTGGTCTGGTCGCAGGTGATGTCGATCCGCCCCGCCATCATCTCCGTCATCACGGGCGCGGTGCCGCGAAAGGCCACGGCCGTCATCGGCGTTTGCAGGATCGAGCGCAGCAGCGTGGCGCAGAGATGGCTGGCCGAGCCGAGCCCGGCATGGGCGATGTTCACCTCGGCATTCGGGCGGCGCAGCCAGGCCAGCAGCTCGGGCAGGGTGTTGGCCGGCAGGTCGCTGCGGCCCACCAGGATCATCGGCACCGGCGTGATCAGCCCCACCGTGTCCAGCTGCGTGAGCGGGTCATAGGGCGGGCGGCGGAACAGCGACGGCGCCGTGGCCACGCCGATATTGCCCAGCAGCAGGTTGCTGCCGTCGGGACGCGAGGCCGCCACGCGCTGCGCCCCCAGCGTGCCGCCCGCGCCCGTCACGTTCTCCGACACCACGGATACGCCGAGGTCGCGGGTCATCGCCTCGCCGAGCTGGCGGGCCACCACGTCGGTGGGACCGCCGGCCGCGAAGGGTACGATGATGGTGATCGGGCGGTCGGGGAAGCGCCCCTGCGCGTGGCCCGACTGCGGTTGCAGCCCGAGCAGCAGCAGCCCGGCGATGGCCAGGACGGCGCGGTGTTGTCTCATCTTGCTTCTCCTCCCCTGCACGTCGTCGCGCAGCCGCTATCCGGGCGGCGCGAGCGGCATGGCCAGCAGCACCGCTGCCGGCCGGTTGCTGCGGTTCTCCAGCTGCCGCGCCTCGCCGGGGGCGATGCGGCAGGAATCCAGCCGGCCGAGGGTCGCTTCCTCGCGCCGACCGTCGCGTTCGGCGACGATGCAGAGCTCGCCCTCGACCACGACGTAGTGCTTCTCCACCCCCGAGGCGTCCAGCGTGGTGTGGCCGCCCGGCAGCAGCCAGGACAGGCCCAGCCACAGGCTCTCCGCCGGCCCGGCCTCGCGGCCCTGCAGGCGGAACATTCGCATGTCGAAATGCCCCGGCGCCTCGTAGGCCGGTGCGGCATCGAGGCGCGTGACGTTCATGCCGCGGGTTCCAGCAGCACGCGCTGCGGCGCGCCGCCCAGCACGATGCGATAGGCTTCCGCCGCGCGCGACAGCGGAAACACGTAGTCCGGCTCGATCTCGTACGGGCTCAACGCCCCGCTCTCGAAGCCGGGCCGCAGCCCGTCCAGCACCGCCCCGGTCTCCGCCGCGCTCAGCGCCAGCGTGTCGATGCCGACGTAGCGGTGCTGCCCGCGGTAGAAGGCGAAGATGTCGAAGGGCACCGCGCGGTCCTGCGTCGCGATGAAGATCTGCGTCGCGCCATGCGCCATGGCGGCGTTGCCCGTGCTGAACCAGGGCGAACCGACGCAGTTGAACACGAGGTCGGCGCCGTGGCCGCCCGTGGCCTCGCGCACGGCCTGCGCCACGTCGGTGCCGCTGCTGTCGAACACCGCTTCCGCCCCGCGCACCGCAGCGGTGGCTTCCGGCCGGCGCACCGCAGCGAAGACCCGCGCCCCGGCCGCCGCGGCGATGCGGCAGGCCGCCTGCCCGACGCGGCCATTGGCGCCCAGCACCAGCACGACCTGTCCGGGCTTCACGCCGCCCGCTTCGCGCAGCCCGACCTCGGCGGTGACGAAGGGCACGCCCACCGCCGCGGCCTCGCGCATGCTCAGCCTGGCTGGCTTGCGGAACACCGCCTCTGCCGGCAGCGCCAGATAGCGGGCATGGCTGCCGTCGCGAGAAATGCCGACGTCGCCGCCAGAACCCCAGACTTCCGTCCCCACCAGCTCCGGCGGCCCTTCCACCACCGTGCCGGCGAAGTCGCGGCCGGGCGTGCGGGGAAACACCGCCTTGGGCATGGCGCCCAGCAGCGCCTTCACGTCGGACGGATTCACCCCCGCCGCCGCGACCTCCACCAGGCACCAGCCCGGCGGCAGCTCGGGCGTCCGTTCCTCCAGCGACAGGCCGAGCGCCTCGGGCCCCGGTGCCTTCACGGAGACGCGCAGCGCGGAACCGGCTCGGCTCACAGCGCCCGCCCTCCGTCCACCAGGATCACCGAGCCGGTGGAGTAGGTCAGCAGCGTGGCGCAGGCCAGGATGGCATCCGCCACGTCCTCCGGCAGCGCCACGCGCTTGAGCGGGATGGTGGGCGCGATCTTGGCATTGGCCTCCGGCCCGCGGCCCGGCACGAAGCCGGTCTCCACCACGCCGGGGGACACGGACAGCACGCGCACCGCCGGCGCCAGGGCGCGGGCCAGCGACTTGGTCATGCTGTCCGTCGCCGCCTTCAGCGCCGCGTAGGCGAGGTTGGAGCCGGACCCGTTCAGCCCGCCGATGGAGGACACGTTCACCACCAGCCCCTGGCTTTCCACCAGCAGCGAGCGGAAGGCGCGCACCGCCGCGAAGGGCCCGCGCCAGTTCACCGCCCACATCCGGTCGAGGAAATCGTCGTCCAGCGCGTCGAGGTCGCCATGCGGCACGGCCTTGGTGAAGCCGGCGCTGTTGACCAGGATGTCGCAGCGCCCGCGCGTTTCCCGCACCCGTGCCGCCAGCGCGTCGAGCGAAGCGCTGTCCTCCACCGTGGCCGGCAGGGCGTCGTGCCCGGTGCCGGGCAGCGAACCCACCAGGTCGCGCGCCGCCGCCTCGTTGCCGCGATAGGTGACGATGACGGACGCCCCCGCCGCGGCCAGCGCCCGCGCCGTGGCGGAGCCGATGCCCCCGGACCCGCCGAGGATCACGGCGGTGCTGTTCTGCAGGTTCTTCACGCGATCGGCGGCGTCGGCAAGCGCGCCTCCCCGGGTTCGAGGTGGAAGGTGTAATCCAGGCTCCACCACTCGCCCTCGGAGCCATCCGGCGCGGGCCCCTGGCCCAGCTGATAGCCGCCGACCAGCGCCTGGGTGACGCCGAACACCACGTCGCTCTCCAGGTGCTCGTCGTCGTCCACGAAGACCTGGGTAACCAGGGTCTTGAAGCCTTCCTTGAGGATCAGGAAGTGCAGGTGCGCCGGGCGGAAGGGATGCCGCAGCTGCGCCCGCAGCAGGTCGCCCACCGGCCCATGCGTCGGCACCGGGTAGCCGGCCGGCTTGACCGAGGTGAAGCGGAACCGCCCCTCGGCATCGGTGATGAACTGCCCGCGCAGGTTCATCGGCGCCATGTTCGGGTCCTGGTTCTCGTAGACTCCCTCGGGCGAGGAATGCCAGGCATCCACGCGCGCCCCGGCCACCGGCTTGCCGCCCGCCAGCACCTGGCAGCTGGCGAAGAGCTTCGGCCCCGGCGTAGGTCCGCGCACGATGCTGCCGCCGTTCTCCGTCGGCGGCGAGTTGTCGCGCCAGAACGGCCCCAGCAGCGCGGCGGCGGTTTCGGTGGATCCCTCGTTGCCGTTGTTGAGCAGGCAGACCAGGGTGGAGATGCCGATGCTGTCGGAGAACAGCACGCCCTCGTTGTGAGTGGCGGTGTTGGTCTGGCCAATGCGGCACAGGAACTCCACGCCGTATTCCCATTCCGCCTCGGTGGGGCGGACCTCGCGGATAAAAGCGTGCAGGTGCCGCACCAGGGCCGCGGTCACGTCCTTCACCCGCGCGTCGGGGCTGGCGGCCATGGCCTCCAGCACGGCGGGGGTCACGGCGGCTTCGCCGTCGATGATCATGGCTTCTCCCTCCCCTTGGGTGATCCGGTGCGCCCGGAATTCATACAATCGTTTGTAAGACTGCTCGCCTCCCGCCGCAACACCGATTATCGATGCGCGATGGCGTCGGCCTCTCCCGCCGGCCTGCGGCTCGTCGCCGCGGAAGCCGGCGTCCACCCCTCTACCGCCTCGCGGGCGCTGAACCCGCGCACGCGGCACCTCGTCGCCGCGCCGGTGGCCGAGCGGGTGCGGGAGGTCGCGGCCCGGCTGGGCTACCGGCCCGACGCCGCCGCCGCGGCGCTGCGCACGGGCCGTTCCCGCCTGGTGGGCGCGCTGGTGCCGGGCATCGCCAACCCGGTGTTCCCCCCCATCCTGGCCGCCGCCGCCGCCGTGCTGTCGGCCGCCCACCACGCCCTGCTGCTGGCCGACCCCGGCGACGACGCCGCGCGGGCAGCCGAGTTCGTGGCGGAGCTGGCGTCCCGCCGGGTGGACGGTTTGCTGCTGGCCACCGTGGCGCGCGACGCCGATCCCGCCCTCGCCGCCTGCCTGGCGCGCCGCATCCCCGTGGTGCTGATCAACCGCGCAGGCGACGGTGCCCCGGCGGTGGTGTCGGACGACCGGGCCGGCATGGCGCTGGCGGTGGAACACCTGGCCGGTCTGGGCCACCGCCGCATCGGCCACTTGGCCGGTCCCGCCAACCTGTCCACCGGGCAGCTACGCCTGGACGGCTTCCGCACCGCGATGGCCGCCCACGGCCTGCCCGGGGATTCGGCTGTCGAAACCGCCACCGCCTATACGCGCGAGGCCGGGGCCGAGGCCGCATCGCGCCTGCTGGGGCAGCACCCGGACCTCACCGCCCTGGCCTGCGCCAACGACCTGCTCGCCCTCGGCGCCTTCGACGCCTGCCGGCAGGCCGGGCGCCGCGTGCCGGAGGACATCTCCATCACCGGCCACAACGACATGCCCCTGGCCGACCTGATCGAGCCGCCCCTGACCACCATCCGCATCCCGCACGCCCTGATGGGCCAGCGCGCGGCGGAACTGCTGCTGGACATCCTGGGCGGTGGCCACCCGGCGGGGGTGACGCTGGCGCCGACGCTGGTGGTGCGCGCCTCCACGGCCCCGGCGCGGCGCTAGCCGGCGGGCACCCGCCCCTCCCACCAGGACCGATCCATTCGACAGCGCCCCGTACCGCAGCGAGGATAACCCTTCCACCGCCGGCCGGAGTTTCTCGCAGCCATGCCTCGCTTCCCCTGGACCAGCCGCCTTCGCGCGGCCGCCCTGGCCCTGCCCCTGGCCGTGACCGCCGGCCTAGCCGCCGCACAAGCCCCGGCGCCAGCCCCGGCCAGCCGCAGCGCCACCCCCGTGCTGGACGCGGTCAAGGCGCGCGGCCACCTGCGCTGCGGCGTCAGCCAGGGCGTCGCCGGCTTCTCCCTGCCGGATAGCCAGGGCCGCTGGAACGGCTTCGACGTGGATTTCTGCCGCGCCGTGGCCGCCGCCGTGTTCGGGGATGCGGACGCGGTGCGCTACTCGCCCTATTCCGCGCAGCAGCGCTTCACCGCGTTGCAATCGGGCGAGGTAGACCTCCTGTCCCGCATCACCACCGTGACCTTTCAGCGAGACGTGCAGCTCGGCCTGGAATACGCGGGCGTCGCGCATTACGACGGCGCCGGTTTCCTGGCCCGCAAGGCGCCCGGGTTGACCGAGGCCCGCGGCCTCGACGGCGGCACGGTCTGCGTGCAGGCCGGCTCCACCAACGAGGTGGTGGTGGCTGATTTCGCCCGCGCCAACAGCATCACCCTGCGCCCCCTGGTGTTCCAGACCCTGGAGGAGCTGACGCAAGCCTTCTTTGCCGGCCGCTGCGACGCCTTCAACTGGGACCGTTCGGCGCTGGCCGGGCTGCGCCTGCGCGCGCCCAACCCGGACGACTACGTGCTGCTGTCCGACGTGGTGTCCAAGGAACCCTACGGACCCGTGGTGGCGCAGGGCGACGTGCGCTGGCTGGAGATCGTGCGCTGGACCCTGGCCGCACTGATCGAGGCGGAGGAACAGGGCCTCACCTCCGCCAACGTGGAAGCGGCGCTGAACAGCGCCTCGCCCAACACGCAGCGCCTGCTGGGCGTGAGCGGCGGCTTCGGCACCATGCTGGGCATCCCCGACCGCTGGGCCTTTCAGGCCATCCGGCAGGTCGGCAATTTCGGCGAGATGTTCGAGCGCAACCTGACGCCCATCGGCATCGACCGCGGCCTCAACCGCCTGTGGAACAAGGGCGGGTTGATGTACGCTCCGCCGATCCGCTGAAACCCGCCCCGCCTCCGGCAGCCGTGACGGCTGTTCGGCAGCGGGGAGGTACACGCGGCGCGTGAAGCTTCACGCTGCTGCACGGTGGCGCTCTGTATCCCTGCTGGGCCGCAGCGTCGAGCGCGACGCCCTGTCCTTCTACGACGGGCGTCTCGACGCAGGCGAGAACGAAGGCGCCCGGCCGAGCCGCCGCGCCGAGCCCCCCCCCCGCGCCCGGAGGTTCCGGGGCTCACACCTTGCGGAAGCGCGTCGCCGGCCGAGTCCTGCCTTCCTCCGGGCTCATGGACTGCCATTCCGTCTGGAGGGCGCTGCCCCTGCCCCGCCGCAGTTGGAACAGCGACTGCCCCGGCCGGTACTGCGCCCGGCCATAGCTGTTGAGCAGGCTGCCATCGGCGTAGCTGCGGAACCGGATCCAGAGGTTTCCGGCATCGGCGCCGATTTCGCACAGGATGTGCTCGTCGCTCTGGAAGCCCGTGATATCCAGGGCGCAATCGGTCGCGCCGCCCGGCCCGACCCGGAGATCGTAGGTCACCACGATTCCGGTGCCGCCCACCGTGCGCCCGCCCGACCATTCGTAGCGGTATTGCCCGGCCCAGTTGGTCTGCGCCGGGTTCCGCGACGGGCCCTGCGCCGCCGCACCCTCCGCGCCGGCCACGGCCATCGCCGCCAGGGCGATCCATGCTTTCCATCCCGCCATGTCGATGCCGTCCTCCTCCCTCGTGGCCGAACCTGCTTCGCGCTGACCGCGTCAGCCAGGAGCACATCCAGATGCCCCGGCCGTCCTCGCCCGGGCGGATCAGCTCCGGCAGCCCGCGGGGCCAGCCCGGATCAGGCGCCCAGCAACCGCCGCAGCTTGCGCACCGCCGAATGCGGCGTGGTCAGCACCGGGCGGCCGGTGGCCTCCCGCACCCCCGGCGCCGCCCGCGCCAGGCTGAACTGGGCCAGTGCCACGGCATCGCAATCCGTCAGCCGGCGCGACGCTTCCGCCGCCAGCCGGTCATGCGTCGCCACGTGGCCGGCATCCAGCGCCGCCAGCGCGCCTTCGGCCAGGCAGGGCACCACCTCCACCCCTGGCGGGAATTCGGGGGGCATGCTGCGCAGCGTCGGGGCGAAGCTCGCCAGCAGCCCGACGCGGCGGAAGCCGGCGGCCTCCTCCAGCATCGCCTCGTTGGGCGTCAGCACGGGGATCTCCGGCAGCGCCGCCTTGCAGGCCGCGATGCAGGGCCCGAAGGCGGAGCAGGTGAACAGGATGCCCCGCGCCCCCGTGCCGGCGGCGTAGCGCGCCAGGTGGAGGAAGCGCTCCGTCATCGCCGGGGTCAGCGCGCCGTCGCGCGCGAGGTCGGCCGCCAGGCTATCATCCAGCAGGTTCATCAGCACCGCCTCCGGCCAGAGCTCGGCGAAGGCGGCTTCCACCGGCGGCGGCGAGTGCCGGAGGGCGTGGATCAGCGCGATGCGCAAGCGCGTCGTTCCCGGACCGGCAGGCTCAGCGCGGCGTCACGCAGCGCCGCAGCGGAGCGGGGAACTCGGCGCAGTCGGGAAAGGCGATCTCGTTCTCGCCGCGCCGCTCCACCCGCAACAGGCTGGGGTCGGCGCAGCCGAAGCCCACATCCGGCGGCATGCGCCCGCCCACCGACGGCACGGAAGCCTGCGGCGGCGCCAGCCGGAACTCCACCCCGCCATTCGGCGCCGGGGCCGCCGTCTCGATGAAGCGCTGGCGATAGGCGACGTCCAGCGAGGACACCCGCATGATCACGTCGCGGGTGAAGATCACCGTGGGCTGGGCGAAGCAGGCTGCGCCCTCGTTGTCGGCGGCGGAAAAGATGCCCCCCGTCCAGGAGCCCATCAGGAAGGCATGCGGCGGCCCGCCCGGCGGCACCTGGCCCGGCTGCTGCGCCTGCGTCCCCGCGAGGGGCATCAGCAGCCCCAGCATCACCAGCCACTTGCGCATCGCCGCCATTCCCTGCTCCGGTCCCGACTTCCTTGCCACGCGGCGCGGCGGCGGGTCCAGGGGGCGCGTCGGGCGGCCGCCGCCGTGGCGGGTCAACCCTGCGTTTCCCCGGAAAGGTGTCACACCGCCATGCGCTCCATCAGGCTGGAACAGCTCAACACCCGCGCCTTCCGCGAGGCCGGCTTCACCGCCGCCATCGTGCCGATCGGCGCCTGCGAGAGCCACGGCGACCACATGCCCTTCGGCACCGACGCGCTGACTGCGCATGCCCTGGCGCTGCGGGTGGCCGAACGCCTGGACAGCACGGTGGTGCTGCCCGCCCTGCCCTTCGGCATGAGCGAGCACTACCGCCACCAGCCCATGTGCGTGTCGCTGTCGGCCGACACGCAGATCCGCGTGCTGCGCGACGTGCTGCTGTCCCTGCAGCGCTGGGGCATCGGGCGGGTGCTGATCCTGAACGGCCATGACGGCAACATTGCCCCTGCGGAGCTCGCCGCCCGCGAGGTCAAGGTGGCGCATCCCGCCATGTCCCTGGCCGTGCTGGACTGGTGGACGGTGGTGCCGAAATTCCTGCCGCCCGAAACCTTCGCCGTGTGGAACGGCTGGGGCCATGCCGGCGAGGTGGAAAGCTCCGTTGGCCTCGCCCTGTTTGCCGAGCTGATGAACATGGCCGAGGCCCGCGGCATGGTTCCGCAGGTGGATGAGGTGGTGAAGGAAATCTGGCTCTTCGAGGAGCTGACCGCCCACGGCGCCACCGGCGGTCCCAAGGCGGCCACCGCCGAGAAGGGGGGACGTGTGGTGGCCGCGGTGGTGGACTATCTGGCCGACTACATGGCGCGCTTCGAGCGCGACGGGCTGCGGCACGACCCGCGCGAAGCCTGACCGGCGCCGGACGCATCCCAGGCGGCACCGTTGATCGCGCCGGGGCGGCTTCCCTGGCGCCGCGGCATGCCCATCTCAGCGCCCCGGACGCCCCAGGGCTCGCAACAGGACGCATCGATGTCGCAGATCCACGTCATCCACGAGAACCCCGCCTGGCTGCCGCCGCTGGCCGAAGCCTTCGACCGCCGTGGCCTGCCCTGGACCGCCTGGGACCTGTCCTCCGGTACCTTCGACCTCGCCGGCCCGCCGCCGGAGGGCGTCTTCTACAACCGCATGAGCGCCTCCTCGCACACCCGCGGCCACCGCTACGCCGCGGAGCTGACGGCCGGCGTGCTGGCCTGGCTGACCCTGCATGGCCGCCGGGTGGTGAACGGCCCTCGCGCCCTGGACCTGGAGATCAGCAAGGCCCGGCAATACGCCGCCCTGGAAGCCGCCGGCGTCGCCGTGCCGCGCACCGTGCTGGTGCTGGGCGAGCACGAGGCCGTGGTGGACGCCGCGCGCCGCTCCTTCGGCGGCGGCCCGGTGATCCTGAAGCCCAACCGCGGCGGCAAGGGGCTGGGCGTGCGGCTCTTTTCCGGGGCGGAAGCGCTGGAAGCCCACCTCCAGTCCCTGCCCGCGGATGAGCACCCGGCCGACGGTCTCTGGCTGCTGCAGGAACACATTCGCGCCGAGCGCCCGGTGATCACCCGCGCCGAATTCGTCGGTGGCCGCTTCCTGTACGCCGTGGAGGTCGACACCTCCTCCGGCTTTGAACTGTGCCCGGCCGATGTTTGCGCCGTGGAGGACGCTTTCTGCCCTGCCGAGGCCCCGGCTCCCCGTTTCCGCGTGCTGGAAGCCGGCATCGAGCCCGAGCTGCGCGAGCGTCTGGAAGGCTTCCTGGCCGCCAACGGCACGGAGGTCGCGGGCATCGAGTTCATCCGCGGCACCGACGGGCGGCTGCTGACCTACGACGTCAACACCAACACCAACTACAATCCCGAAGCCGAGGAGAAGGCCGGGCTGGCCGGCACCGACCGCTCCGGGCCGGGCGCCATCGCGGCCTTCCTGGGCGCCGAACTGGCCGGGCGCCTGTCCCAGGCCGCCTGACCTCGGCCTGCCCTCCTCCGGGGGCACAGGCGTGGCGAAGGCCCGGGGTCGCAGGACCCCGGGCCGCACCCTTCCTTTCCGGAAAGCCGAAGGTCCCGCCGCCCCGCGGCGGAACGCTGCCGGCCCCTACAGCAGGGACGCCTTGGTGGCGTTCACCGGCTTGTCCTCGCGCAGGTAGCGCTTCTGGCGGCGGAGCTGCTTGTCCACCCGCTCCAGCGCCAGGGAAAAGGCGGTATAAGCGTTGCTGGGATGGTCACCCTGGCCGTCGAAGAACAGCCCGCGCCCGGCATGCACCCGGACATTGCATTCGAACCCATGCCCCTTGCCGCCGCGCGAAAACGTTGCGGTGAGGTCCTCGGCGCCGCCGAAATACTTGGCCGAGAGCCGCCGCAGCTGTTCGGTGGCGTGATCGCGTAGGGCTTCGCCGACTTCCGTCTGATGGCCGGACACCACGATCCGGCCCTCGTCCGCACCATCGGTGATGGGTTGCATGGCGATCTCCCCTGTTGCTGCCGGCAGTCCCGGCTGGAACAGAAGCAACGCCCGAGCATAGCGGTCGTTGTCATCGATCCGTCACCGCACAGAGCCTCGCCCCGGCTCGCCGCGCCGGCAGGCCGGTCCCCGCGCCCAGGCTTGCTGCCCCGCCCGCGCCCGATCCGCCCGCCAGCCTGCCGCGGCCCGGCAGGCCCGCATCGCCCCCTGCCTTCGAGGCCCGCCGCCCCGCGCACGGGGGCGCGCAGGTCACGGGATGCGCGCCGCCTGCACCCGGCGGTTCAGCGCCCGCCCGGGCTCGGAGGTATTGTCCGCCACCGGCTCGGTCTGCCCCTTGCCCTCGGTGCGCAGCCGGTCCGCGGCGATGCCCTGGGCCACCAGCCAGCTCCGCACCGCCTCGGCCCGCCGGGCGGACAGGCCGATATTGCCCTGCGCCGTTCCGGTGTTGTCCGTGTGCCCGGTCAGCACCAGGCGCAAGCCGGGATCGGCGGCCAGCGCTTCGCGCAGCTGGCCCAGCGTGCCGGCGGCGGAAATGTCCAGGTCGGCCGAGCCGGTGCGGAAGGTCACGTAGAGCTGCACCTTGCCGGTGGTGCGCAGCATCTCCGCCACCGGCGCCTGCACCGGCGCCGCCCCGATCACCGGCCGCTGCACCGGCGCGTCGAAGCGGAAGCTCGCGCCATAGGCGCCGTAGTTGGAGGAAGACAGCCCGTTGCGCGTGGTGCCCGGATAGGCGTTGCGCCCGGGCTGCGGCAGCACCCGCACCGCGCCGCCGGTGCGGGGGATCACCCCGGCATGCACCGCCGCCCGGCAGATCGCGGAATCCGACGTGTAGGTGTCCGTGCCCCACAGCGACCCGCGCAGCGTCGCTTCCGCCGGGCACAGGCAGGCCAGCGGCTCGGTCGTGTTGTTGAAGGCGACGAAGTTGTCGGGGCACAGCGTCGGCTCCTCCGCCGCGGCGGCCTGGGCCGGCGCCGAACCGATCACCGGCCGCTGCACCGGCGCGTCGAAGCGGAAGCTCGCGCCATAGGCGCCGTAATTGGAGGAACTCAGCCCGTTGCGGGTCGTGCCGGGATACGCGTTGCGCCCGGGCTGCGGCAGCACCGTCACCGCGCCGCCGCTGCGCGGGATGACCCCAGCGTGCACCGCCGCCCTGCACACGGCGGAATCCGACGTGTAGGTGTCCGTGCCCCACACCGACCCGCGCCCCGTCGCCTCCGCCGGACAGGCGCAGGCCAGGGGCTCGCTGGTGCCGTCATAGGCGCGGAAATCGTCCGGGCACTGGGCAGGCGCTTCCGCCGCCAGCCCCGGCTGCACCGAGGCCCCCTGCGCCGGGGTCGCGCTGGCCACGGGCAGGAAGCGGAAGGACGCGTCGTAGGCCCGGTAGTTGGAGGAAGACAGCCCGTTGCGCGTGGTGCCCGGATAGGCACTGCGTCCGGGCTGCGGCACCACCGTCACCGCGCCGCCGCTGCGCGGGATCACCCCGGCATGCACCGCCGCCTTGCAGATCGCGGAATCCGCCGTGTAGGTGTCTGTGCCCCACAGGGAGCCGCGCCCCGTCGCCTCGGCCGGGCACAGGCAGGCCAGGGGCTCGCTGGTGCCGCCATAGGCGCGGAAGTCGTCCGGGCACTGCGTCGGCGCTTCCGCCGCGGCCAGCTCCGCCTGCGCCACCACGCTGGGCGACGCGCCCGCCGTCGCGCGCTCGAAGCGGAAGGACGCGTCGTAACGTCCGTAGTTGGAGGAAGACAGCCCGTTGCGGGTCGTGCCCGGATACGCGTTGCGCCCGGGCTGCGGCAGCACCGTCACCGCGCCGCCGCTGCGCGGGATGATGCCCGCATGCACCGCCGCCTTGCACACGGCGGAATCCGACGTGTAGGTGTCCGTGCCCCACAGCGGCCCGCGCCCCGTCGCCTCGGCCGGGCACAGGCAGGCCAGGGGCTCGCTGGTGCCGTTATAGGCGCGGAAATCGTCCGGACATTGCGAGGGCGGCTCCGCCGCCGTTTGCGCCGCGGCCGGTCCCGCCCAGGCCAGGCACCACAGCACCAGCAGGGCAGCCACCCCGGCCACCCGCTTCCCCGCGAACACGTTCCGCATGCGATCCTCCAACGGGCGCCGCACCGTTCCGGAACGAGGGGCACCCCCTCGACCCGTCTAGCCGGAACGGTACGATTCCGTAAGAGGTCCTGCCGCCGCTACAGCGCCCGCGCGGCGGCGCTCACCTCGGCCGCATGTTCCGCCGGCTTCACCTTGCGCCACACCCGCAGCACCGTGCCGTCCGCGCCCACCAGGAAGCTCGTGCGCTCCATGCCCATGTACTTGCGGCCGTACATGGACTTTTCCACCCACACGCCGAAGCGCTCGGCCACCGCGTGGTCGGCGTCGGAGGCCAGGGGGAAGCTCAGCGCGTACTTGGCCGCGAACTTCTCGATCGCCTTCATCGGATCGGGCGACACGCCGATCACCTCCAGCCCCAGCTTGCCCAGCGCCGGCAGGGCCTCCTGGATACCGCAGGCCTGCACCGTGCAGCCGGAGGTATCGGCCTTGGGGTAGAAGTACAGCAGGAAGGGCCGCCCCCGCAGCGCCGCGTCAGACACCGTCCGCCCGCCGCTCGCCGGCAGCGTGAATGCCGGTGTCGCCATGCCCGCCTCGATCATCGGCTCGCCCCTTCCGCCGGCAAGGTCCCGATGTGGCGCTCAAAAGCGGCGCGCACCCCCTCGGCCGTGCGCGCGAAACTGCCACGCAGCGCCGCGAGGTCAACCGGCGCCGCGTCCCCTGCCGCCGCCAGCACCGGCGAGCAGGCGCGCAGCAACGCGGTCACCGCCGGTTCCGGCAGCGACTCCGGCACGCTGCGCCCCACCGTCAGCCGCAGCACCGACTGCACCGTGCGCCACAGCTGGTCCGCCCGCACCAGCCGGGCCGCATCCTCGGCCGGCAGCAGCCGGGCGCGCGCCAGCCGGGCCAGCGCCTCGCGCGTGGTGGGGGCGATCAGCCGCGGGGTGGCGGCGTGGGCGCATTGCAGCGCCTGCGCCACGAACTCCACCTCCACCAGCCCGCCCGGCATGGACTTCACGTCCCAGGCATTCTCGGGCGGCTTGTCGCGCAGCATCCGCGCCCGCATGTCGCGCGCATCGGCGATCGCCCGCGGCCCGGCATGCGCCACCAGCGCCGCCTGCGCCGCCGCGGCGAAGCGCCGCCGCAGCCCGGCCGGCCCCGCCACCGGGCGGGCGCGGGTCAGGGCCATGCGTTCCCAGGTCCAGGCTTCGCCGCCGGCGTGGTAGCGCTCGAAGGAAGCGATGCTGGTGGCCACGGGTCCCTTGTTGCCGGAAGGCCGCAGCCGCATGTCCACCTCGTACAGGCGCCCCTCCGCCCCCGGCGCGGTGAGGGCCGCCACGAACTGCGCCGCCAGCCGCGCGAAATAGGTCGCCGCCGGGATCGCCCGCGGGCCGCCGCGGCTTTCCGTGGCGTCCGGCGCGTGCTCGTAGAGCAGCACGAGGTCGAGGTCCGAGCCCGGCAGCATTTCCCGCCCGCCCAGCTTGCCCATGGCGATCACCGCCATGCCGCCGCCCGGCACCTTGCCGTGACGCGCGGCGAAGTCGCGGCTGACCTCCGGCAACAGGGCGGCGATGGCGGCATCGGCCAGGGTGGCGCGCGCCTCGCCCGCCGCGTCCACGTCCAGGATGCCTTCCAGCGCGTCGGCGTCGATCTCGAAGCGGCCCTCGGTCACCAGCCGGCGCGCATTCTCCAGCGCTTCCTCCGGGTGCCGCGCGCAGGCCACCAGCGCCGGCAAGGCGGCCGCCGCCGTGCCCGCCCCGCCCGACAACAGCCCCTCCAGCGCCGAGGGCTCCCGCGCCAAGTGGTCCGCCAGGGCCGGCGCTGCCCCCAGGATTCCCGCCACGCGGCCGAGCAGCTGCGGATTGCGCTGAAACAACGAAAGCAACTGCACGCCCGCCGAAAGCTTCTCCAGCAGCGTGTCGAACCGGGCCAGCGCCGCATCGGGCTCCCGTTGCCGCGCGAACCCCGCCAGGAGGGAGGGCATGAGCGAGGTGAGCAGTTCCCGTGCCCGTTCCGACCGGGTGGCGCGGCGGTGGCCGTGATGCCAGCCGCGAATGGTGGCCGACACGCCCGCCGGGTTGCGATAGCCCATCTCCCCCAGGGTGCGCAGCGTGTCCGGGTCGTCCTCCGTGCCGGTGAACACCAGGCTGCCACCGGCATCGCCGGTCAGGTCCGGCGCGCTCTCGAACAGCTTGCCGTAGTGCCGCGCCACCCGGTTCAGGTGCCCGGTCAGCGCGGCGCTGAACGCCTCCACCCCGCCATTCCCGTCCCCCATGCCGAAGCCGCAGAAGGAGGCGATGCGCGCCAGCCCCTCCGGGTCCTCCGGCAACCGGTGCGTCTGGCGGTCCGCCACCATCTGCAGCCGGTGCTCTACCACGCGCAGGAAGCCGTAGGCATCCGCCAGATCGGCCGCCGCGCGCCGGTCCAGCCGCCCCGCCCCGGCCAGCGCTGCCAGCGCGCCCAGCGTGGTGGGGTCACGCAGGGACGGGTCGCGCCCGCCCCAGATCAGCTCCAGCACCTGGGCGGTGAACTCGATTTCGCGTATGCCGCCGCGGCCGAGCTTCACGTCGTGGCCGGCCACCGCCACCTCCGCGCCGGCGCCCTTGTGGCCGTGCACGGCGTGGATCTGCCGCTTGATGGAGTGGATATCCGCGATCATCGCGAAATCGAGGTGCCGGCGCCACACGAAGGGCCGGATCTCCTCCAGGAAGCTCTGGCCCAGCGCCTTGTCGCCGGCGACCGGCCGCGCCTTGAGCATGGCGGCCCGCTCCCAGTTCTGCCCCATGGAGCCGTAATAGGACACGGAAGCCGGGATCGAGACCGCCAGCGGCTGCGCCGCCCCGTCCGGCCGCAGCCGCAGGTCGGTGCGGAACACGTAGCCCTCGGCGGTGCGCTCCTCGAGCAGCTTCACCAGGTCGCGCGCCAGCTTCACGCAGGCGGCCTGGGCGCGGTCCGGGTGCGGCGCGGCCTCCGGGTCGAACAGCACCATCAGGTCGACGTCGGAGGAATAGTTCAGCTCCCGCGCGCCCAGCTTGCCCATCGCCAGCACCACCAGCCCGCTGCCGCGCCCGTTGCTCCGCGCCGGCGCCAGCTCGCCCCGCGCCGCGGCGTCGCGCAGCAGCAGCGCGGTGGCGGCGTCGATGGCGGCATCGGCCAGGGCGGAGAGCGCCCCCGTCACCCGGTCCAGCCCCCACAGCCCGGCGATGTCGGCGGCCGCCACCACCAGCCCGCCCTGCCGCTTGGCCTGCCGCAGCACCGCGCCCAGTTGCCCGCGCTCCGCATCCGGGGCGACGCGGTTGATCGGCTCCAGCGCGGTGGCGAAGGCGGCGTCCGGGCCGCGGTCGAAGACCCGCAGCAGCGTCCCGGCCTCGCGCAGCGCCAGGTCCGCCAGGAAAGGGCTGTGCCCGCCCAGCGCCAGCAGGATCGCGCGGCCTTCCGCCGTGGCGGCAAAGGCGCGCTCCGCCGTGCCGCGCTCCGCGAAGCCGGCCAGCAGCCGTTCCGCAGCATCCGGGTCGAAGGGGGCCGGAGGGGTCACCAAGTCGGGCGTCGGCATCGGCCACTCCTCCCGTGAGTGCCGCCACCGGTCAAGCCGCCCTGCCGCCAGCCACCCCCGCCGGCGCGCCACCCGATCTTCCGCCGGGACCGCTCCCGGACGGGCCGCGCACGTCGCCTGGCCGCTTCCTGGCCCTGCCGCTGCTCCTGCTGGCGCGCGGCGGGGCGCCGCTGCTGCGCCTGCTGGCGCGCGGGCTGATCGCGGCCGCGCTGATCCTCGGCATCGGGCTGGGCGTGCTGCTGTGGCGGCTGCAACAGGGGCCGCTTTCCCTGCCCCCCGTGGCCCAACTGCTGGAGGAGGTGGCGGCCGGGGGCGGCGTGGCGCTGCGCCTGGGCGACCTGGCGCTGAGCTGGGACGGCTGGCGGGACGGCGCCCCCGCGCCTCTGCGGGTGCAGCTGCGCGACCTGACCTTTCCCGACGCGTCCGGTGCCGTGCGCGTCGCCCTGCCCGCGGCCGAGGCCACGCTCTCCCCCTCGGCGATCCTGCGCGGCGAGTTCATCCCCGCCACGCTGGACCTGCGCGCCCCGTCCCTGGTGCTGACGGTCGGGCCGGACGGCACACCCAGCCTGGGCGGCGCGATGGGCACCGAGCCGGCGCCCGGAACAGCGGCACCCGCACCGGGGACCACGACGCCGGAACCCGGAAACGCGGCGCCTGCCCGCAGCACCCGCCGCGAGGACGACCCCGTCACCGCCCTGCTGCGCGAGCTGGCCCCCGGCAAGCCGCTCGCCGCGCTGCAGGAGCTGCGCATCTCCGCCGCCGCCCTGCGGGTGCTGGACCCGTCGCGCGGGCTGGAAGCCACGCTGGAAGCCGGCAACCTGCTGCTGCGCCGCGCGCCCGACGAGGTGATCCTGGCCGAAGGCGGCGGCATGCTGCGGCTGGGCGAGGCCGCCGGCGAATTCCGCTTCAGCGGTCGCGCCGTGGGCCAGCCCGCCACACTGGACTTTCAGCTGACCCTGCCGGAACTGCGGCCCGGCACGCTGGCCGCCGCGGTGCCGGGACTGGCACCCATCGCCGCCATCGAGGCTCCGCTCTCCGCCGCCGTGCAGGTGCAGCACCAGCCCGGCGGCCACACCGCCATCACCGCGGAGCTCCGGGCCGGCACGGGCGGCATCGGCCTGCCCGGCGGCACCCGGCTGGCGTTGGAAGGGCGCGACGGGCCGCCGCTGCGGCTGTCCGTGCAGCTGGAAGAACCGGAACTGGGCGGCCTCCTGTCCGGCCGCGCTTTGCTGCGCCTGGGTGCCGGGGCGGCGGTGCTGCCGGATGGCCAGCGCGTCGCCTTCCACGCGGTGGAAGCGGCGCTCTCGGGCAGCACGGAAGCGCTGCGGCTGGACAGTGCCAGGATCGCCTTTGCCGCCCCGCCCAACGCCACCGCGCCGCCGCCGACCTTCTCCGCCAGCGGCACGGCGCGCGCCTCGCCGGAAGGGTGGCGCGGCGCCCTGGATCTCGCCGTGGACCGCGCTGCCCTGGCGGACCTCGGCGGCTACTGGCCGCAGGGGGTGGGCGAAGGCGCCCGCCGCTGGATGGTGGAGAACCTGACCACCGGGGTGGCGCAGAACGGGCGCTGGCACCTGGAAGGCGTGCTGCCGCCCGGCGGTGCCGATCTCCGCCTGGACAGCGCCAGCGGCACGCTGGAAGCCGAGGACATCACCGTCCACTGGCTGCGCCCGATTCCGCCGATCGAGCACGTGTCCGGCACGGTGCGCTTCCTGTCCCCGGCGGAAATCCTGATCGAGGCGCAGGGCGGCCGTTTGCGCGGCTCCGCCCTGCAGGTGCCGGCCACCACCATCCGCTTCACCGGGCTGGACCAGCCGCGCCAGGTCGCCGCCATCTCGGGCCGCATCACCGGCCCCCTGGCCGACGTGGTGACGCTGATCCGCCACCCCAGGCTGCACCTCTTCGACAAGCGGCCGCTGGATCTTAAGGAACCCGGCGGGCAGGTGGAAGCGCAGCTGGACCTGACCCTGCCGCTGCTGAACGACCTGCCGCTGGACCAGCTGCAGATCCGCGTCGCCGGCCACGTCGCCCGCGCCCGGCTGGCCGACCTCGTGGCCGGGCAGTCGCTGGAACGCGGCGAGCTGGACCTGGTGGTCACGGCCGAGGGGCTGCAGGTCAACGGCACCGCTGATCTCGGCCCGCTGCAACGCGCACGGCTGGCGGTGGAGATGGATTTCCGCTCCGGCCCGCCGGATCAGGTGGTGGCGCGCCAGCGGATCGAGGGCCGCGCCGATCTCGGCCGGCTCGGCGCCGCCGGGATCGACCTGGGCGACCGCGCCGGCGGCTTCGCCGGGCTGGCCGTGCAGGTGGAGGAGCGCCGTGCCGGAACCAGCCGCGTGTCCGTCCGCGGCGACCTGCGCGAGGCACGGCTGAACCTGGCGCCGCTGAACTGGTCCAAGCCCGCCGGCGCCCCCGGCCGCGCCGAGGCCGAGATCCGCCTGCGCGGCGAAAGCATCCAGGGCATCGACAACATCCTGCTGGAAGCGCCCGAAATGGCGGTGCGCGGCCGTGCCGCCTTCGCCCCCGGCTCGCGCGCCCAGCGGCTGGAGATCACCGAAGGCCGGGTCGGCGCCACCCGCGTCACCGGCACCATCGAGCCCCCCGCCAACAACGGCGATCCCTGGCGCATCGCCGCCCGCGGCCCGGTGCTGGACCTGCGCGCGGCGGCCGAGGGCGGCTTCGGCGGCAGCGGCGACCGTGACAATGGCCGCTCCACGCCGCTAACCGTGGACGTCGCCTTCGACCGCATCCTGCTCAAGGCCGGCGCGCTGGACGCGGTGCAGTTCGCCGGCAGCCTGGACGGCCGCGGCGCGGTGCGCAGCCTGCGTGCCCTCGGCCGCAACGCCGGGGGGGCGAGCAGCTTCGAGGCCCTGGTGACCCCCCGCCCGGCCGGGCGGTCGCTGCGGGTACGCGCCGACGACCTCGGCGCCTTGCTGCGCGCCGCGGGGGTGGTGGAGGAACTGGCCGGCGGCCGCCTGAGCGTGGACGGCGCCTGGCGCGGCAACGGTGTGGACGCGCCGTTGCTGGGCGTCGCCGAGATGGAGGAGTTCTCCGTCGCCGGCGCGCCCGCCATCGCCAAGGTGCTGCAGGCGCTGTCGATCTACGGCATCCCCGACGCGCTGCGCGGCCCGGGTCTGCACTTCGCCCGCCTCCACGCGCCCTTCGCCCTGACGCGCGACGCGCTGGGGCTGGACGGCGTGCGGGCCTATTCGGCCTCGCTCGGGCTGACGGTGCAGGGCCGCATCCTGCGGGCGCGCGAGTTGCTGGAGCTGGAGGGCACCATCGTCCCCTCCTACTTCCTCAACTCCCTGCCCGGCCGAATCCCGCTGCTGGGCCGCCTGTTCAGCCCCGAACGCGGCGGCGGCCTCTTCGCCGCGACGTTCCGCGCCACCGGCCCGATCGCCGACCCGTCGGTGTCCGTGAACCCCCTCGCCGCCCTCACCCCCGGGGCGTTGCGCGAGCTCTTCGGCGCGATCGAGGGCCCGCCCCAGGCGCGTTGAACCGCGCCCGGGTGCGACGCAGCCCCCGCCCGAAAGCGTCAGGCCGGCGGACGGGCGCCGTAGGTGCGGGCGATGTCGGCCAGCCGCTCGTGCAGGTCCCGCAGGTCCTTGTGGAAGCTGGCCGGGGTGGAGGGGCGCTTGAGCATGCCCAGGGTGCGGAAACGCTCCTGCACCTCCGGCGTGTCCACGATCTCCTGCACCATCACGCTCAGGCGGTCGCGCAGCTCGTCGGGCATGCCCTTCCAGCCGAACAGGCCGGGGAAGCCCGCCACCTCCAGGTCCGGCATGCCGAGGGATCGCACGGTGGGCATGGCGGGATAGCCCGGCGGCGCCACCTCCGCCGTGGTGGCCAGCACCCGCAGCTTGCCGTCCTCCGCCAGCGGGCCCAGCGTCGTGGTCAGCGGCTGCACCGTCAGGTTCACCCGCCCCGCCGCCGTGTCCGTGGCCGCCTGCCCGGTGGTGCGATAGGAGATGAAGGACATGTCCAGGTTGTTGCGCTTCAGGTGCGCCAGGGTCAGCAGGTAGGTCGCCCCCGGCGCCGAGCACCAGCTGTACTGGCCCGGCTTCTCGCGCACGCGGTCGAACACCTCGCCCAGGCTCTGCGCCGGGAAGTCGGTGTGCACGGCGTAGGCCAGGAAATCCGTCCCCACCGGCGCGATCGGCACCAGGTCGGTCCAGGTGTCGTAGGTCATCCGGTCGAACAGCAGCGGCGTGGTGGTGATGGTGCCGGTGTTGGTGAAGTACAGCGCCGTGCCCGGCGGCGATTGCACGAAGGCCTGGGCCGACAGCACGCCCTCCGCCCCCGGCCGGCTGTCCACCGGGAAAGGTCGGCCGAGCCGCGCCGCGAGGCCTTCCGACAGCAGCCGCGCCATCACGTCGGTGGACCCGCCCGGCGAGCCCGCGGAGACGATGCGGATCGGCTGGTTCGGCCAGCCACCCTGCGCCCAGGCCCGACCGGCCAGCAGCAGCGCCGGCAGCGCCAGCGCCGTGCGGCGGGACAAACGCCCGGCCGCGGTGGGATTCGGCGGCGTGGCCCCGCCCGGTTGCTGCGCGCTCATAACTCGTTCCTCCTGTTCTTCTGGTTCCCGCGCTCAGTTCTGCTCGGGGATCGGGCTCTCGTAGGAGATGAACTCCAGCAGCGAGCCGTCCGGGTCGTGGAAATACACGCTCATGCCGCGGCCCCGGGCGCCGGCCCGCAGGATCGGCCCCAGTTCCGGCTCCACACCCTGCGCCCGCAGGTGCGCGACCGCGTCCTCGATGGGACCGGGCCAGCGGAAGCACAGGTCGCTGCCGCCGGGCGGCACGGGGATGCGCGCCACCGGCTCGCCCTTCGCCCCCGGCCCGTGCAGGTTCAGCTGCTGGTCGCCGAAGCGATAGGCCCAGCCCATCCGCGTCCGCACCAGCTCCGCCCCCACCACGTCGCGGTAGAAGGCGTTGGAGCGTTCCCAGTCCGTCACGTGCGCGACGCAGTGGTCGAGCTGGATGGCTGGCATCGTCATGGCTGCGGCGGCCGGCGGATCAGCACGTCGTCGCCCGACCGCACCACCTCGTAGGTCCGCAGCGGCTCCTCGCAGGGCGCTTCCGTGGGCGCGCCGGTGCGGATGCAGAAGCGGCC
Source organism: Roseomonas sp. BN140053 (assembly GCF_047690175.1). Taxonomy (NCBI): domain Bacteria; kingdom Pseudomonadati; phylum Pseudomonadota; class Alphaproteobacteria; order Acetobacterales; family Roseomonadaceae; genus Roseomonas; species Roseomonas sp. BN140053. The sequence goes on from NZ_JBLLEB010000002.1 coordinate 159,015, forward strand.
GGCATGCAGCGGGCACTCGATCTGCCCATCCTCCACGAAGCCGTCGGCCAGCGAGGCCGCGCCATGCGTGCACAGGTCGTCGGTGACGAAGAACTCACCGTCCAGGTTGAACACCGCCAGCGTCGGCAGGCCCGGCGCCTCCACCGCGATCACCCCGTCGGGCTCCACGTCGCCGCTGCCGCAGAGGCGGATCAGGCTCTCGTCGCTCATCGGTTCTCGTCCCGCATCCCATCCTGATGCCACGCGCGCGTCACAGCTCGATCACCACGTAGTCCTGCTCCACCGAAACGGGAAAGGTCTCAGCCACGTAGGGTCCCTTGGCCAGGGCGCTGCCCGGTTCCACCGCCGCGGCGAACTGCTTCACCCAGGTGTTCTTCGGATCGCACCAGGACTGGCCGGTGCGGATGTCGAACTCCCAGCCATGCCAGGGGCAGCGCAGCAGCTCGCCTCTGCGCGACATGCGGTACTGCCCGGGCTCGTCGGATTCCACCAGCGACACGATCTTGCCGGCACAGAGCGAGGCGCCCTCGTGCGGGCAGCGGTTCAGCAGCGCGAAGAACTCGCCGTTGACGTTGAACACGCCGATCTCCCGTCCCTTGACGGTGACCAGCTTGGACTGCCCCGGCGCGATCTCGCTCACGCTGGCGACCACGTGACGGCCGCGCGCGGGACGCGGCGCGGCGGCGGGCTTGACGGTGTCGCTCATGGAAGGCGGTACAGCGCGCGGGCGTTGTCCCGGAAAATCATCGCCTTCTGCGCCTCGCTCAGCCGCGCCTTGAAGGCGTAGCGCGGGTCGTCGAAATCCCAATGCGGGTAATCGGTGGAGAACATGATCCGCTCCCAGCCCACCCAATCCATGATCTCGCTCAGGTGCTCCGCGCGGTCCGGTTCCTCGATCGGCTGCGTGGTGTACCAGACGTGCTCGCGCAGGTATTCCGACGGCGGCCGCTTCACGTGCGGCACCTCGCCGCGCATCCGCGCCCAGTGCTTGTCCAGCCGCCACCCCAGCGCCGGCGCCCAGGTGAAGCCGCCCTCGATCAGCACGATCTTCAGGTCGGGGATGCGCTCGAACACGCCTTCCAGGATGAAGCTGGACACGACAGCCTGCATGCCCGGCATGTTGGAGTGATGTTCCTGGATGTAGTAGGTCGGCGTGCCCGCACCGGTGGTGGGATGCCCCGGCACCCCCGACACGTGCAGCCCGATCGGCAGGCCCAGACGCGCCGCGCATTCGTAGATCGGCCAGTAGCGCCGGCGCCCCGGCGGATCGGCGGCACGCGGCGGCATGTTGACCTGTACGAAGGCCCCCGTGGCGGCGCAGCGCTCGATCTCGCGCACCGAGGCTTCCGCATCCTCCTGCGGGATCATGATGCCGCCATGCAGCCGCGGTTCCGGCTTCACCCAGTTCTCGCGCTGCCAGTCATTGGCCGCGGCGCAGATCGCGGCGGCGAGGTCGAGGTTACGCTCGTCGCAGCCATTGGGCCGCAGCGCCATCAGGATGCCGTGCTCGATTCCCAGCGCGTCCAGGTGATGCGAACGCATGAAGTCCAGATCCGACCCCGGCGGCCCGCCACCCGGCGGCCAGGCATCGGCTCGCGCCACGCCCGGGTTGAAGCGCGGGTGCTGCAACGTATAGGCGAGGCCCTGGTGGTTGTGCGGCCCGAAATCCCGCATGTGCTCCACCCAGCGGCGCTCCATGAAGGGATACATCTCTGCTTCGGACCGCATGTTGGGGTGGATGTCGCAGTCGATCAGGCTCAGCCGCGGCACCTGCGCGGCGGACTTGCGCTCCAGCACGCTGCTGCTCATCGCGCGCTCTCCTCCGTCTGCAGGGTTGCCGCCTCCGCCGCCGCGGGGCGCGGCAGGCGGCGATACGCGTCCAGCGGGTTGTCCACCAGGATGCGCTGGAGCAGCGCCTCCGGCAGCCCGTCCGGCAGCACCTCGTCGCCGTCGAAGTGCCAGTGAGGGAAGTCCGAGGCGAAGAGCAGCATCCGGTCGGAACCGATATGCTCGATCGTCCGCGCCAGCACGGACGGATCGGCCGGCGCGTCCACCGGCTGCAGCGTCACCCGCACGTTCTCCGCGATGATCTCGGAAGGCTGGCGCTGCACCCAGGGCACCTCCGCGCGCAGCCCGCGCCAGATCTTGTTCATGCGCCACAGAAAGGTCGGCAGCCAGGTGAAGCCGCTCTCGGCCAGAACCACCTTCAGCGTCGGGAACTTGGTGAACACGCCCTCGCACACCAGGCTGGCCAGCTGCGCGTCGAAGGCCTGCGCCTGGCCGACATAATCCTCCAGGTGAAACGAGGTCCAGCCCGTGGCGGTGGGGGCGTGGCGGTACAGGCTGCCGGCGTGGATGCACACGGCCAGCCCGTGCTTCTCGGCGGCGCGATAGATCGGCCAGTACATGCGCCGCCCAAGCGGCTGGTCCATCATCGCCAGCAGCTGCACCTGCACGAAGCGCGGATCGGCGGCCTTCCGCTCGATCTCCTCCACCGCCAGCTCGATGTTCTGCGCCGGCACCACGATCGACCCGCGCAGCCGCGGCTCCCGGTCCAGCCATTCCGCCGCGACCCAGTCGTTCACCGCGCGGCAGAGTGCAGCCGCCATGTCCTCCGTGTGCAGCGCCTGGGCGCCGTGCAGCACCGTGGCGATCGCGAAGCGCGAACCGAACCCGTCCAGCGCTTCCCGCCGCAGCATCTCCAGGCTGCTGCCGGGCTGACCCTCGGCGGGCCGCCAGTCCGGCCGGCCGCTGAGCGGCAAGCGCGGGGGGTAGCTGGTCAGGGTGAAGTCGGTGCGGTCCAGGCCGCGGTTCAGCAGCTGCTCACGCCAGTACTCGTCCAGGAAGGGCAGCAGCGCCGTCGTGGCCGGCGGCGCGATGTGGACGTCGCAGTCGATGGCACCTTGCCGCGGAACCCGCATCCCCGACCCTCCCCCGTGTTTCCGGCCGCTGCGCCCGGTGCGCCGTTGCGGCAGCCCGGCGCGATCTGCCGGTTCGCGTTCGGCGAACCGGGGGGAGGCCGGCGGCCCGAACGGGCATCCGGCCCCGGCCGGTGTGATCCCGGCGCGACCCGGAGGGGAATAAACGGCACCTGCGCGGCGGCGGCAAGGTGTTCCGGGCCCGGGGCATGGCGCCCGCGGGCCCGTCGGCGGCCTCGCGCGTCAGGCCGCGCTGGACTGCCCGTCCGACACGGCCGAGAGCCGTTCCATGGCGCGGCCCAGGCGGCTCAGCGTCACCGGGTCCTGCCGAAAGGCCAGTGCCAGCACGTGGTCGCGGGAATCCACCACGCGGGCGGACACCATCTCCGTGCTGCCGGGCAGCTCCACCATCACCTCCGCCCCGACATCGCAGGGCCAGTCGCAGGCCAGGGCCGCCCCGCCCAGGGACAGGTCCCGCAGGCTGCCCTGCGCCTCGCCATAGGTGGCGCAGCGCAGCCGCACAGGCAGGCCGCGCCCGGCGATGCGCTCGTAGCGGCGGCGCTCCTCGCTGTCCTGGCTGGCGCGCATCGCCTTCAGGAAGTGGTCCACCTCCTCGCGCAGCGCGCCGGACTGCCCGGCCACCTGGTCGGCGGCCCCCAGCACCGCCTGGCTGGCGGCGCCGGATTCCTCCGCCGTGACGGACACGGACCGCATGGCATGGGTGCCGTTGTCCGTGGCCTGCGCCACGTGCTGCACCTGCTGCGCGATCTCCTGCGTGGCGGCGCCCTGCTGTTCCACCGCTGCGGCGATGGCGCTGGCCACCTCGCTGACCTCGTCGATGGCGCGCGCCACGCCGCGCACCGCCTCCACCGCCTCGCCGGTGGCGGACTGGATGGCCGTCACCTGCGCGGCGATCCGGCTGGTGGCCTGCGCGGTCTGCGAGGCCAGTGCCTTGACCTCCCCCGCCACCACGGCGAAGCCCTTGCCGGCCTCGCCGGCGCGGGCCGCCTCGATGGTGGCGTTCAGTGCCAGCAGGTTGGTCTGCCCGGCGATGTCGGAGATCAGCCGCACCACCTCGCCGATCTGCCCGGCCGCGGCGCTCAGCCCCTGCACCGTGGCATCGGTGGCGCGCGCCCGGTCCACCGCTTCCCCGGCCGAGCGCGCCGCCTGCGCCACCTGCCGCGCGATCTCGCCCACGCTGGCCGTCAGCTCCTCCGTGGCCGCCGCCACGGTGGACAGGCTCTGCGAGGAGCCTTCGGCATCCGCCGCCGTGGCGGCCATGTCCTGCCGGGTGCGCTCCGCAGCTTCGGCCATGCGGGCCGCGGCGCCGCGCATCTCGCCGGCGGAACGGCCCAGCGTGGCCAGCACGCCCGACACGGTGGTGCCGAAATCCTGCGTCAGCCGCTCCGTGGCGACCTGCCGCCGGTCCTTGGCGGCGCGCTCCCCCTCCGCTTGGGCTTCCAGCGCCTTGGTGCGCCGCGCGCCCTCGCGCAGCACCTCGATCGCCCGGCCGATCTCGCCCAGCTGGTCGGTGCGGTCGGCACAGGGGGCGGGCTGGTCCAGCTTGCCCGCGGCGATGCTGCGCACCGAAGCCGCCAGCTCACCCAGCGGCCGCATGGTGGATTGCAGCGCGAACCAGCGCACCGCACCCACCAGCACGATCACCGCCAGCCCCGCCAGCAGGCTCTCGCGCACCAGTCGGCCCATCACCGCGTGCACCTCCGTCAGCGGCACGCCCACGAACAGGATGCCGGCATGGCGGCCGGCAGCGTCGCGGACCGGCTCGTAGATCGTCAGGTGCGGCACGCCCAGGATGTCGGCGGTGCCGCGATAAGTCTGGCCGCGGCCGATCACCGCGTCCCGCACGGGGCCGGCCGCCAGCTTGGTGCCGACCGCGCGGGACCCGTCGGGCTGCGTCACGTTGGTGGCCACGCGGGTGTCGCCGGCGAAGATGGTGGCGGCACCGCCAGCCACCCGGCGCACCCTGTCCACCAGCTCCGCGCGTCCGTTCAGCACCTGGTCGCCCAGGATCAGCCGGCCTTCCGCGTCCAGCCGCCACTCGTTGCCGTAGGGGCGCAGCAGCTCCTTCAGCTCAGCCATGTTGGTGTTCAGTGCGCGCTGCGCCGTGTCGGCCTGCGACTCTTCCACGATGTGCAGCGTCCAGGCCTGCACGGCCACCGCCGCCAGCACGACGGCCAGCAGCGATGCCGTGACGAGGCGCGGCACGATGCCGATACGTTGCAGGCGCCGACGCGCCGCCAGGAAAGGACTGGTCGCCACGAACATGATTCTCCGATGGAATGACCGATCCTGACCGGGAAACGTGAACCGCCGGTAAGCGCGACGCCGCACCGCCGCCCGCCCGCGCACCGGCCGGGTTGCCGCGGCGCCGCGCCCTCCGCATGCTGGGGGGCACGAACCTCGCCGAAGCCGCATGCGCATCGCCTTCCTGTTCAACGCACAGGACCACCAGGTCCTGCACGCCCTGCCCATGGCCTGCGAGCTGTCGCGCCTCTATCCCGGGCACGAGGTCGTCGTGCTCAACCGCGAAGCGGCGCAGCGCGGTCTGGCCGAACGCCTGGCCGGCTTCTATCCCGGCCACCGCCTGCGCTTCGAGGCGCTGCGCCCCGCCCCCCTGCCCGGCCGCTTCCGGCACAACAAGCTCGCCGTGCTGCTGCGCAACCGCGCCCGCCTCGCGGCCTGCGACGCGCTGGTGCTGCCGGAACGCACCAGCTTGGCGCTGCGATACCTCGGCGTGACGCGGCCGAAACTCATCCACAGCTTCCACGGTCCCAGCGGGCACGACCGCGCCGAGGACCCGCGGCTGCGCCGCTTCGACCTGCTGCTGGCCCCCAGCGCTCGCCGCCTGCGCCGCATCGCCGCGGCCGGCAATCTCCGCCCCGGCCACGCGGCGGTGGTGGGGTCGAGCAAGCTGGACCTCGTGCGCCGCATGGGGATGCAGCGGCCGCGGCTGTTCCCCAACGACCGCCCCACCGTGCTGTACAACCCGCATCACCGCGCGGCGACCTCCTCCTGGCCGGCGATGGGCCACGCGGTGCTGGACTTCTTCGCCGGGCGGCGCGACCGCAACCTGGTCTTTGCCCCGCACGTGCGGCTGTTCGACCCGCCGGCCGAACACCTCGACGCCTTCCGGGACTATGCCGGGCTGGACCACATCCGCATCGACCTCGGCAGCCAGAACAGCATCGACATGACCTACCTGCTCGGCGCCGACCTCTACCTCGGCGACATCAGCAGCCAGGTCTTCGAGTTCCTCCTCCAGCCGCGTCCCTGCCTGTTCCTCAACCCGCGGCAGCTGCCCTGGCGCGACGACCCGGATTTCACGTCCTGGCAGCTCGGCCCCGTGGTGGACACGATCGCCGCCATGGCCGAGCGGCTGGACACAGCGCCCCGCTGGCAGCCGGAATTCGAACCTGCCCAGCGCCGCGCCCTGGCCGAAACCTTCGAAGAACTGGACACGCCGGGCCTCCCGCCCGCCCCCGAACGCGCCGCCCACGCCATTGCGGAGTTCCTGGCCCAGGGATGGATCTCCCCCAGACCCGAGGTCCCCCTCGACCCCGGCCCCGGAACGCTGTAGCCGACGCCGCATGTGCGGCATCGCGGGCTGGTATCGCCGGGGCGGAACACCGGTTTCGGAAGCCGCCCTGGTGGCGGCCTGCGACGCCATCCGCCATCGCGGCCCCGACGACAGCGGCACCCTGGCCGAGGGCGATTTCGGCTTCGGCATGCGCCGCCTCAGCCTGCTCGACCTCGCCGGCGGCCACCAGCCGATGCTGTCCGCCGACGGCCGCTTCGCCATCGTGTTCAACGGCGAAGTCTACAACCACCTGGAGCTGCGCCCGGCCCTGGAAGCCGCGGGCTTCCGCTTCCGCACCCATTGCGACACGGAAACCGTGCTGGCCGCCTTCTGCCACTGGGGCGGGGACGCCTGGGCGCGGCTGGAAGGCATGTTCGCCGCTGCGGTCTGGGACCGGCGCGAGCGCCAGCTGACCCTGGCGCGCGACCCGCTGGGCATCAAGCCGCTGTTCATCACCGAGCAGCGCGGCGGCCTGGCCTTCGCCTCCGAGATCAAGGCCCTGCGCGCCCTGCCGGACCACCGCTTCACCGTGGACGAGCGCGCGGTGCACGACGCGCTCAGCGTCGGCCATGTCCGCCCGCCCCGCACCATCCTTTCCGAGATCCGCGTGCTGCCGCCGGGCCATTCCCTCGTGCTCGGCCCCGAACGCGAGGCGCGCGAAACCGCCTTCTGGCATTCCCGCCGCCGCCGCGTTCCCGCCCGCCGCGCCGCGGACTGGGTGGAGGAGTTCCGCGAGCTCTGGCTCGACACCGTGCGCCGGCACCTGCTGGCCGACGTGCCGCTGGGCGTCTTCCTGTCGGGCGGGGTGGATTCTTCCGCCGTGGCCGCCGCCATGGCGAAGCTTTCGGGCCGGCCGGTGCGCGCCTTCACCATCGGCTTTCCCGGCACGCCCGTGGACGAAACGGAACACGCCCGCCGCGTGGCGCAGCATCTGGGCCTGCAGCACGAAGTCCGCCCGCTGGAACTGCGCGACGCCGCCGACCTCCTCCCCGAACTCGTACGCTGCTTCGACGAGCCCTTCGCCGACCCGGCCGCGGTGCCGATGTGGCACCTGTCCGCCATGGCGGCGGGCGAGGTGAAGGCGGTGCTGGGCGGCGACGGTGGCGACGAGATCTTTGCCGGCTACCGCCGCCACCGCACGGAACAGCGCCTCGGCCGCTTCGCCGGCCTGGGACCGGCCATCCGCCCGCTCGGCCGCGCGATGGACGCGCTGCCCGCCCTGCCCTCCCGCCGCGCCGAGCGGTTGCGCGCGCAACTCGGGCGGCTGCGCGACGCGGCCCTGTTGCCCGATGGCTCCACCCGCTTCCTGTCGCGCACCCAGATCACCTCGGCCGCGCTGCGCGCCCGCTTCTACGAACCCGGCTTCCACGGCCGCCAGGACGGGCCGGGCGCGCTGCAGCAGCAATGGGCCGAACTGCTGCCCTCGCTCGACCGGCTGAACGACCTGGACCAGTTCCTGCACGTGGACCTGACGTTGCAGCTGCCCGGCCAGATGCTGACCAAGGTGGACCGCGCCAGCATGGCGCACTCGCTGGAAGTGCGCGTGCCCTTCCTGTCGCACCGGCTGGTGGACTGGGCCGGCACCGTGCCCACCGCCCTGAAGCTGCGCGGCGGCGAGGGCAAGCGCATCCTCCGCCGCGCGGTGGCGCCCTGGCTGCCGCCCGCCACGGCGAAGCGACGGAAGCAGGGCTTCAAGCTGCCCCTGGCCGCCTGGTTCGCGGGCGACTTCGGCGCGCATGCCCGCGCCATCTGGCACGACAGCGGCGCCGCCCGCGCCGGCTTCCTGCGCCCCGACGCGGCGGACACGCTGCTGCGCGAACACGCCTCCGGCGGGCGCGACCACGGCCGCCTGCTCTACACGCTGGCGGTGTTCGGCCATTGGTGGGAGCAGCAGGGGCGCGGCTGAGCCATACCCTTCATTCCCCGAACATGTAGCCCTGCACGAACAGGATGTGCTCGCGCATCAGCCGCCGCGCTTCCACCCGGTCGCGGTCGCGGATCGCCGCCACCAGCGCCCGGTGCTGCGCCTGCAAGGCCGCCCGCCGCGCCGGCGTCGCCCCGCGCGCCTTGAGCTGCCCCCAATCCGTCTGCAACCGCACCCGCGCCAGCGAACGCGACAACGTGATCGCCGCCTGGTTGTGCGTGGCCAGCGCCACCGCGTCATGCAGCGCCGCGTCCCAGTGCTCGAATGCCGCGAGGTCCCCTGCCGCTTCGGCGCCGCGCAGGCACTCCTCCAGCCGTTGCAGGTCCGCCTGGTTGGCCCGCGCCACCACCATCGGCAGCAGTTCCGGCTCGAAGATCAGCCGGCACTCCATCACCTCCGCCGGGCTGAGCGCCCCGGCCTCCGTCGGCGCGGGTTCGGCAGGGTCCTGCTCGGCCCGGAAGGTGCCGCGGCCGACATGGCGGCGGATCAGCCCTTGCGCTTCCAGCGCGTCCAGCGCGCGCCGCAGCGTGTTGCGCGCCACGCCGTAGTTCTCGCTCAGCGCCCGCTCGGTGGGCAACCGCTCGCCGGGTGCCCAGCGGCCGGAGCGCAGGGCGCGTTCCAGCGCCGCCCGCAGCGCTTCCGCCCCAGGCCGCGCCGCCTCAACCTCCACCACCCCGCCGCCCATGCCCCCGATGCCCCGAAACGCTTGACCGCCCCGACCAATACGCGGAGATTGGCACTGAATTGGTTCAGCGTTAAGCCCGATTGGTTCATTCGGGCACGGGGGAGACGGCTCGCATGAAGCTGGCGACGATCCAGGTGGACGGCACGCCCCGGGTGGTCCGGGTCACGCCCGACGGCACCGCCTACTGGCCCTTGTCCGACCTGCTGCGCGGCCTGCCCGAACAGGCCGACATGACCGCCGCCATCACGCTCCTGTCCTCCGGCACCGAAGCCGCGGAACCCCGCGGCGCCGGCACCCCGCTGAACCACGCCTCGCTGCTGGCGCCCTTGCCCGCGCCGCCGCACAACATCCTCTGCGTCGGCAAGAACTACTTCGCCCATGCACGGGAATTTGCCGGCAGCGGCTACGACAGCTCCTCCACCTCCGCCGCGGACGCGATCCCGCAGGCGCCGATCATCTTCACCAAGCCCTCCTCCGCCATTTCCGGCCCGGCCGACGACATCCCCCTGGTGCCCGGCCTGGACGCGGAGGTGGACTACGAGGCGGAACTGGCGGTGATCATCGGCAAGCCCGGCCGCGGCATCGCGCCGGAACGGGCCATGGAGCACGTCTTCGGCTACACCGTGGTCAACGACGTCACCGCCCGCGACCTGCAGGGCAAGCACAAGCAGTGGTTCCTGGGCAAGGGCATCGACGGTTTCTGCCCGATGGGTCCCTGGATTGTCACGGCGGATGAACTGGACGCGCGCGCCATGCGCGTCACCTGCCACGTCAACGGCGAGAAGCGGCAGGACGCCAGCACCGCCGACCTGATCTTCGACATCCCCACGCTGATCAGCACCATCTCGCTGAGCATGACGCTGCGCCCGGGCGACGTGATCGCCACCGGCACGCCGGAAGGCGTGGGCATCGGCTTCAAGCCGCCGCGCTTCCTGCGCGAGGGCGACGTGGTGGAATGCGCGATCTCCGGCATCGGCAGCATCCGCAACACCCTCCGCCGCGTCGCGCTCGGCTGAGCGCGGGAGCCGCCGCGATGCGACGCCGCGACCTCCTCGCCGGAACCGCGGCGCTGGCCGCCGCCCCGGCGCTGCCCGCCCTGGCGCAGGGCGCCGGGGACTGGCCCTCCCACGCCATCCAGATGGTGGTAGCCTTTCCGCCCGGCGGCCAGGCCGACGTCACCGCCCGCCCCGTGGCCGCGGCGCTGGAGCGCATCCTGCGCCAGCCCGTGCCGGTGGTGAACCAAGCCGGCGCCGGCGGGATCATCGGCACCGCCCGCGTCGCCCGCGCGCCCGCCGACGGCTACACGGCGCTGATGGCGCTCTCCTCCCTGGCCATGCTGCCGGAGAGCGAGCGCCTCCAGGGCCGCACCCCCGCCTACACGGTGGACCAGCTCGCCCCGGTGGCGCGCATCACCGCCGACCCCACCGTGCTGGTGGTGCCGGCCGCCTCGCCCTGGCGCAGCGTCGCGGAGTTGGTGGCGGACGCCAAGGCGCGCCCGGGCGCCATCACCTTCGGCTCCGCCGGCAACTACTCCACCCTGCACGTCGCCATGGCGATGTTCACGGGCGCGGCGGGCATCGACCTGCTGCACGTCCCCTTCCAGGGTGGCGGCCCGGCGCTGACGGCGATGCTGTCGGGCACGCTGGACACGCTGGCCTCCGGCCCCGGCCCGGCGCTGTCGCAGGTGCGCGACGGAAGGCTGCGCGCCCTGGCCTCCTGGGGCCGCGAGCGCACCCCCGGCTTCGAGGAGGTCCCCACCTTCCTGGAACTGGGCTTCGCCGAGGTCGAGTTCTACATCTGGACCGCCCTGCTGGTGCCCGCCGCCACCCCCGCCGCCATCAGGGAAAAGCTGCGCGCCGCCACCCGGCAGGCCTGCGACGACCCCGACCTGCAGCGCGCCCTGACGGCCGCCGGCAGCCCCGTCGCCTTTCAGGACGGCGAGGCGCTGGAGCGCTTCCTGCGCGACGACAGCGCCCGCTTGGTGCGCGCCGTGCAGCGCATCGGCAAGGTGGACTGAACCGCGGCGAAAAAAGAACGAGCACGCCGGTTCCCGGCCGCGCGCCGCGGGCCGGTCTTCTCGCCGGCCCGGAGGAAACCCGCGTGACCCACACCACCCGACGCAGCGCCCTGCTCGCCACCGCCGGCGCCCTGGCCATCCCGGCCCTGGCCCGCGCCCAGGCCGTCCCCTGGCCGACGCGCCCCGTGCGCATCATCGTGCCCTTCGGTGCCGGCGGCTCCGCCGACCTCGCCGCCCGCGTGGTGGGCGAGGCGCTGGGCCAGTCGCTCGGCCAGCCCTTCGTGGTCGAGAACCGCCCCGGCGGCGGCGCGGTGATCGGCACGGACGCCGCGGCCAAGGCACCGCCGGACGGCTACACGCTGCTGATGATGTCCAACACCCACACCGCCAACGAGACGCTGATCCGCAACCGCCCCTACGAGCTGATGCGCGACCTTTCGGCGGCGGCGGCGATCAACGTCGCGCACCACGTCATGGCCGTGCACCCCTCCGTGCCGGCCACCACGGTGGCGGAATACATCGCCCTGGTGAAGTCGCGGCCCGGCGCCATGGACTATGCCTCCTCCGGCCCCGGCACACCCTACCACATCGCCGGCGAGGTGTTCCGCGCCATGGCGGGCATCGAGATCCAGCACGTCCCCTTCCGCTCCTCCGGCGAGGCACGCACCGCCGTCATCTCCAACACCGTCCCGATGATGTTCGACGCCATCCCCACCATGCAGCCGCACATCGCCGCCGGCCGCGTCCGGGCGCTGGCCACCACCGGCCCGCAGCGCGACGCCCTGCTGCCCGACCTGCCCACCGTGGCCGAGGCCGCGCTGCCGGGCTACGAGGCCTCCATCTGGCTCGGCCTGATGGTGCCCGCCGGCACGCCGCGCCCGATCGTGGAGCGGCTGCACGGCGCGGTGAACACCTGGCTGGGGCAGCCCGCCACCCGCGCCACCATGGCGCAGCAGGGCGCCGCGCCGATGCCCATGGGCGTGGGGGAGTTCGACGCCTTTCTGCGCCGCGACGTGGCCACCCAGCGCGACTACATCCGCATGGCCCGCATCGAGGTGAACTGAGCACCGCGCGCATGCCGCACTTCACCCTCAACGGCCGCGGCGTCGCGCTGGACGACGCCGCGGAGCTGACGCTGCTCCAGGCCCTGCGCGGCCCGCTCGGCCTCAGCGGCCCGCGCTTCGGCTGCGGCGCGGAAAGCTGCGGCGCCTGCCACGTGCTGATCGACGGTGAATCCCGCCCGTCCTGCGCCCTGCCGCTGGAGGCCGTCGCCGGCAAGGCGGTGCGCACGGTGGAAGGCCTGGGCACGCCCGAACACCCGCACCCGCTGCAGACCGCCTTTCTGGCCGAACAGGCCGGGCAATGCGGCTACTGCCTGTCCGGCATCCTGGTCAGCGCCGCCGCCCTGCTGGAAACCACCCCCGCCCCCGACGAGGCCGCCGTGCGCGCGGCGCTGGAACCGCATCTCTGCCGCTGCGGCGCCCAGAACCGCATCCTGCGCGCCGTGCTGCGCGCCGCCCGCGAGCCGGCTGCGTGAGCGCGACGCCCCCGCGCCTGCCGGGCAGCCTGCACGCCAACCCGCGGCTGGACCGCTGGCTGCGCTTTTCCCGCGACGGCGAAGTCACCCTCACCCCCGGCAAGGTGGAGATCGGCCAGGGCATCCTGACCGCCCTCGCCCAGATCGCCGCGGAGGAGCTGGACGTGTCCCCCGCGCGCATCCGCCTCCGCCCCGCCTCCACCCCCAGCAGCCCGGACGAGGGCGTCACCTCCGGCAGCCTGAGCATCCAGGATTGCGGCACCGCCCTGCGCCACGCCTGCGCCGAAGCCCGCGCCATCCACCTCCAGGTGGCCGCCCAGCGCTCCGGCATCCCGCCCGAGGCGATCCGGGTGGAGGACGGCCTTTTCCTCGGCCCGCGCGGCGCCTTCGGCTCCTACTGGGAGCAGGCGGACGACCTGCTGCTGGCGGTGGACGCGACCGGCACGGTACCGCCCAAGCCGCCCGCCGCGCACCGCCTCGTCGGCCATTCCGCCCCGCGGCTGGACCTGCCGGACAAGGTCTTCGGGGCGCCCCGCTTCCTGCACGACCTGCGCCTGCCCGGAATGCTGCACGCCCGCACCGTGCGCCCGCCCGCCCGCGACGCCACCCTGCGCGACCTGCCCGACGCCCCGCTGCCCGGCGGCGCCACGCCCGTGCGCGACGGCAACTTCCTGGCCGTGGTCGCCGAGGACGAAGCCGGCGCCGAGGCCGCCGCTGCCCGCCTCGCCGCCCGCGCAGTCTGGGACATCCGCGACAGCCTGCCGGACGAGAACGCCCTGCCCGCCTGGCTCGACGAAACCCCCGCCGAGCACGCCGAAGTCGCCCGCCACGACGCCCCGCTGCCGGACGCCGCCCACACCGTGCGCGCCCGCTTCTTCCGTCCCTTCCTGGCGCACGCCAGCATCGCCCCGTCCTGCGCCGTGGCGCGCTGGGACGGCGACGCCGTGGAGATCTGGACCCACAGCCAGGGCCTCTACAACCTGCGCGCCGACCTCGCGCTGGTGCTGGACCTGCCGCCCGAGCGCATCACCCTGCACCACGCCGAGGGCGCCGGCTGCTACGGCCACAACGGCGCCGACGACGCGGCGCTGGACGCCGCCCTGGCCGCCCGCGCCCATCCCGGCCGCCCCGTGAAGCTGTGCTGGACCCGCGCGGAGGAACTGGCCTGGTCGCCGCATTCCCCCGCCGCCGCGGTGGCGGTGGAGGCCAGCCTCGACGCCTCCGGCACGCTGCGCCATTGGCGCATGAGCATCCGCTCCAACGGCCATTCCTCGCGCCCCGGCCGCGGCTCGGTGCCGACGCTGCTGGCCGCCGCCCACCTCGCCAAGCCCTTCACCATCCCGCCGGCGATGAACCCCTCCACCGCCACGGGCGGCGGCGCCCAGCGCAACGCCCGGCCGATCTACCGCATCCCCGCGCTGGACGTGGAGGTGCACCGGCTGCTGCAGATGCCGATCCGCTCCTCCGCCCTGCGCGGCCTCGGCGCGCTGGTGAACGTCTGGGCCATCGAGGCCGTGATGGACGAGCTCGCGGAACGCTGCGGCGCCGACCCGGTGGAGTTCCGCCTGCGCCACCTCGACGACCCGCGCGCCGCCGCGGTGCTGCGCGCCGCCGCTTCCATGTGCAGCTGGCCACGCCCATCCACCGCCGAGGGCTCCGGCACCGGCATCGCCGTGGCCCGCTACAAGGACACCGGTGCCTGGTGCGCCGTGGCCGCCGAGATCGAGGCCGCGGAAACCATCCGAGCCCGCCGCCTCTGGATCGCCGCCGATGTCGGGCAGGTCATCAACCCCGACGGCGTCGCGAACCAGATGGAAGGCGGCGCCGTGCAGGCCACCTCCATCGCGCTCAAGGAAGCCCTCCGCTTCGACCGCCGCACCGTCACCAGCGACAGCTGGGACAGCTACCCCATCCTGCGCTTCTCCGAAGTGCCGGCAGTGGAGGTCCGCCTTATCTCACGCCCCGAAGAAGCCCCGCGCGGCGCCGGCGAAGCCTCCATGGGGCCCACCATCGCCGCCCTCGCCGGCGCCATCCACGCCGCGCTGGGCATCCGCCCCCGCGCCATGCCCTTCACGCCCGACAACCTCGCTGCCGCCATGGAAGCCGCCCCGTGACCGAGACCATCACCTTGTCCCTGGCCTGTCACGCCTCCGACCGCACGCGGCCGATCCTGGACGGGCGCGTGCCGGTGCCCGGCGTCCGCTTCATCCCCCTGCCCGGCGAGCCGGAGGACATCTTTCGCCGCGCCCTGCGCGACCGCGCCTTCGAGGTGACGGAACTCTCCATGGGCAGCCACATCGTCACCACCGCCCGCGGCGACGCGCCCTATGTCGGCGTCCCCGTGTTCCCGTCCCGCGCCTTCCGCCATTCCGCCATCTTCGTCCGCACCGACCGCAACATCCGCACCGCCGCCGACCTGGCGGGCCGGCGCATCGGCCTGCCGGAATATCAGCAGACCGCGGCGCTCTGGGTGCGCGGCATCCTGCGCGACCAGTACGGCGTGGACACCGCCGGCATTTCCTGGCGCACCGGCGGGCTGGAAATCCCCGGCGGCTCCGAACGCGTGGCCCTCCAGCTCCCGCCGGAACTCAACGTCCAGCCGATCGCGCCCGACGCCACGCTGAACAACCTGCTCGCCGCCGGCGAGATCGACGCCATCATCGGCCCGCGCCCGCCCTCCTGCTTCCTGGCGCGCAGCGCCCCGGTGGACCGCCTTTACCCGGACTACCGGCGCGAGGAGGAAGCCTTCCACCGCGCCACCGGCTTCTTTCCGATCATGCACTGCCTGGCGGTGCGCAAGGACGTGGCGGCGGCGCATCCCTGGCTGCCGCTGGAACTGTTCCGCGCCTTCTCGCGCGCCAAAGTCATCGCGCTGGAGGAACTGGCGCTGAGCAACGTCCTGCGCGCCTCCCTTCCCTGGATCGCCAGCGAGTTCGAGGCGCAGAGCCGCATCATGGGCGGCGACCCCTGGCCCTACGGCTTCGGGCGCAACCGTGCCGAGATCGCCGCCATGATCCGCTACGCCGTCACCGACGGACTGGCCGCCGCGCCGATCGAGCCCGAAGCCCTGTTCCACCCCAGCACCCTGGACGCCCGCTGAGGCGCGCCGCGCCGGAACCCGCAACGCTCCGGGGGTGGCCCGACCCGCCCCCCACCCCCCAGCCCTGCCGCCGTAAGCACCCCGCGGCGCTGCCTTGGGCACGGGGGGCCACCCCGACCAAACGGTCGCCCAAGCGAATAGGTGGCATACCCACCATTGACCCGCGGCCCGCCTGGTGCATCTTGTGCCGCAACCGGGCAGCCCCGCCGGCACCGCCGAACAGGTCGGCCGAAGGGGTTTCAGCCACGGAACGCGATGGCCGATCGGCAGGCCTCGCCCAGGGAGCGGCACGGCATGAAGGCGGCACTCTTTTCCACGGTGAAGTACCACGGCCCCTCGGAAGGCCAGTCCTGGCCGGTGCCGGGCACCGTCTACTCGTCGGACGCGGCGGAAAGCTCCATGCAGAGCAGCCTCGACCAGTTCCGCATGGCCGATGAGCTGGGCTTCGACTGGGTCACGGTGGCCGAGCACCACTTCGCCCCCTTCTCCCTGACCCCCAACCCGATGGTGATGGCCGGCGCCCTGACCCAGGTGGTCAAGCGCGCCAAGATCGCGCTGCTCGGCGCCACCGTTCCGATCCTCAACCCCGTCCGCGTGGCGGAGGAATTCGCCATGCTGGACACCATGTCGGGCGGCCGCGTGGTGGCCGGCCTCTTGCGCGGCACCCCGAACGAGTACGTCACCTACAACATCAACCCCGCCGAGTCCCGCGCGCGGTTCGAGGAAGCGCTGCAGCTGATCCGCACCGCCTGGACGCAGACCGAGCCCTTCGGCTGGCAGGGCCGCTACTACGAGTACCGCTCCATCTCGCTCTGGCCCCGCCCGGTGCAGCAGCCGCACCCGCGCATCTACATGTCCGGCTCTTCCCCGGAATCCGGCGAGTTCGCCGCCCGCAACCGCGTCGGCCTCGGCTTCGCCGTCACCAACGTGCCGCTGGCCACCAAGGCCGCGAACCACTACCGCGAGCACGCCCGCCGCCACGGCTGGGAGCCGGAGCCGGAGGACGTGATCTACCGCATCGGCGTGCACGTCGCCGACACGGACGACCAGGCGCTGGAGGACTTCACCGCCGCCTCCAAGGCCGCCCCGGGCATGCGCCTGAGCACCGCCAACCGCTCGCTGGAAAGCGCCGTGGCCGGCACCGGCTACTACGGCAGCGACATGGCCGCGCAGCGCGAGCGCCTGATGCCGCATTCCTTGCAGGAGAAGATCGACCTGGGCCAGTTGCTGCTGGGCAGTCCCGACACCGTGGTCCGCCAGATCGAGGCCATCCACCGCCAGCTCGGCCCGGGCCTGCTGGACATGACCATCGCCCACCAGATGGGCGAGAAGACGCACCGCGCCATCGAGTTGCTGGGCGAGCGCGTCCTGCCGCGGATCCGCGCGCTGTGATGCCGCTGCAAGCCGCCGCCACGGCCGAAGGCGCGGTCCAGCTGCGCGGCACGGGCGAGGGCCCGCCGGTGCTGCTGCTCGGCGCTCCCGCGTCGGTCGCCCCCTTGGCCGCCGCGCTGGAACCCCGCTTCCGCGTGCTGCAAACCGACGCCGCCGAACCCGCCCCTGCCGACATCGCCGCGGCCCTGGCCGAAGCGGGCGCCGAGCGCCTGGGCATCGTCGCCGCCGGACGCGAGGCCGTGACTGCCCTGCGCCTGGCCCTGCAACTCGGCGAGGCGGTGGAGAGCCTCGTGCTGCTCTCGCCCGGCCTGCCCGGCGACACCGGCCTGGGCGAACAGCTCAACACCCTCGCGGCCCCCGTGCTGTGCCTCTTCGGCACGCGCGAGGAGAACGGCCCGCCGCTGCGCGCTTGGCGCCAGGCTGTGCCGGTCTGCCACGTCGTGCTGGTGTTCGACGCCACCGCCGCCATGGCGGCCGAGCGGCCGGAAGCCGTGGCCAGCGTGGCGGGCGATTTCCTGCGCCGCCGCGACCAGTTCATCGTCAGCGGCCAGCCCGCGCGGCTGCACCCGTGACGGGCACGGCCAACCAACCGGCCCGAACAGGACGCGGAGCGTGAGCATGTCCGAGCAGCAACCCGGCTTTCCCCTCGCGGCGGTGCCCGCGCTGGGGCACCGCTTCGACCCCGCTATCCTGGAAGCGACGCGCGCCCTTTACGCGCCGCTGCTGCCGCCGCCCGCGCCGGAGATCCGGGTGCAGGCGGACATCCCCTACGGCGAGGACACCCGGCAGAAGCTGGACCTCTACCTCCCGGCCTCACCCAACGGCGCCTCGCTGCTCTTCGTGCCCGGCGGCGGCTTCGTGGGCGGTGACAAGGACGCCGACGGCACCTTCTACGGCAATCTCGGCCGCTATTTCGCCGCGCATGGCTTCCTGACCGCGGCGATGAACTACCGCCTCGCCCCGGCGCATGGCTGGCCCGCCGGTTCGGAGGACGTGGCCGCCGCCCTCGCCTGGCTCCAGGGCAACGCCGCCGCGCAGGGCGCCAGCGCAAACCGCACCTTCCTGTTCGGGCAATCCGCCGGCGCCGCCCACTGCGCCGGCTTCCTGTTCGACAGCCGCTTCCACCCGCCCGGCGGCGCCGGCGTCACCGCCGCCGTGCTGATGAGCGGCCCCTACCGCGTCGGCGCCAGCTCCTCCCCCGGTGCCAAGGCCTATTACGGCACCGACGAGAGCACCTACCTCGCCCGCTCCCCCCTCACCCATGCCTCCAACAGCACCGTCCCGCTGCTGCTCAGCGTTGCGGAGTTCGACCCTGCCCCGCTGGCCGCGCCGAGCTTCGAGCTCGCCGCAGCGTTCACCCTGCGCGACGGCCGCAGCCCGCGCTTCGCCTGGTTCGCCGGGCACAACCACGTGTCCACGGTGATGAGCCTGGGCACGCCGCAGGACGATGTGGGCGCCACCATCCGCGGCTTCCTCGGCCGCTTCGGCTGACACGGCGCGGGAGGCCGCAGCCGCCCCTTGACCACCCCGGCGCTCCGCGCGGCACGTCCCAACGAGAACCCGCACCGTCCACCAAGGACGGCACCACCATGGAGGAAGCGATGCGATCGAGGCGAGGCGTCATCCGGGTCACCCTGGCCGCCCTGCTGGCGCTGCCCCTGCTCGCCCTGGGCACGCCCCCTGGCGCGCGGGCGCAGCAATCCGGCCTGCGCCCCGGCGGCGGCACCGTGCGCATCCTGCTGGGCAGCGCCCCCGGCTCCGCCGCCGACGCGGTGGCCCGCGCCATGGCGGAGTCCCTGGCCGGCGTGCTGGGCCAGCCCGTGGTGATGGAGAACGCCCCCGGCGGCGGCGGCGTGGTCGCGGCCTCTCGCGTCATGCAGTCGCGGCGGGACGGCACCACCATCCTGTCGGCCGTGTCCGGCTCGCTGATCGGCCCGATGCTGGACCGCTCACTGCCCTACGAGATCGGCCGCGACCTCATCCCCGTGTCGCAGGTCACCGCGGCGATGGCGGTGTTCGTGGTGCGCGCCTCGCTGCCCGCCCGCACGCTGGCCGAATACCTGGCGCAGGCCAAGGCGAGCGGCGAGCCGCAGAACTTCGGCAATTACGGCTACGGTTCCTCCTCGCACCTGCAAGGACTGCTGCTGGCGCGCAGCGCCGGCCTGGCCATGGACCCCGTGCCCTATAGCGGCACCACGCAGCTGATCCTGGACCTCACCAGCGGCCGGCTGTGCTGCGCCTTCATCGACGCCGGCTCGGCGCGCGAGTTCATCCGCAACGGCCAGCTCCGCCCCCTGGCCGTCACCGGCCCGCGCCGCGCGCCCAATCTGCCCGAGATTCCCACCTTCACCGAACTGAACATCGCCAATTTCGAGCCGCAGATCTGGCAGGGCATGTTCCTGCCCTCCGGCACGCCGGACGAGATCGTGACCGCGGTGGGCCGCGCCATGGCCGAGGCGATCACCCGTCCCGAAGCGTCGCGCGTGATCCGAGAGCTGGACTACGAATCCGTCGGCAGCTCGCCGGCGGAGTTCACCGCGATGATCGCGCATGACGCGCCGATCTGGCGCCGGATCATCGAGGAGACCGGCGTCCGCATCAAATGATGCCGCCCTCCGTCGGCGGATGGCAGGCAAGGTCGGGGGAGTGAACTCCCCCGAGCCCCCTCCTTCTTTCGGGAGTCTGCGGGTGCCTCCTGGGCACACGCAAACTCCCGAAAATAGAGGGGGGTCCGGGGGGCTACTTCCCCCCGGCTTCCTCTTCTCCCCCGGACCACAACGAAGGCCCGGGGCCGCGGGCGCACCTCAAGGCGCCGGCCGCACGTCCTGCAACCGCAGCAGCCCGTCCGCGCGCAGGGTGAAGCCCGCCACCTTGCGCGTGGTTCCCACGATGTTGCGCGGCGTCCAAAGGTAGATCAGCGGCGCATCCGCGTTCACCTGCTGCCACATCTGCGCGTAGAGCGCCCGCCGTGCCGCCACGTCGGGCGTGAGGCGGGCGCGGTCCAGCAGGTCGTCCACCGCGGCGTTGGAATACTGCGCCACGTTCAGCGCGCCGCCGGTGTGCAGGATCGTCCAGATGTTGCTGTCGGGGTCCAGCAGCCCGGACCAGCCGTTCAGCGTCACCGCGAAGTCGCCGCGCGTCACGGCGGCCAGCGCCGTGCCGAACTCCGCCGCCTGCACCTCCAGCGCGAAGCCGGCCTCCGCCGCCATGGCCTGCATCACCTCGCCGGCCTGCACGCCCTGCGGCGTGTTGTACACGGTCAGCGGCACCCGCAACGGCGGCGTGACCCCGGCCTCGCGCAGCAGCGCCCGGGCGCGCGCCACGTCGCGGGCCGGCACCGCGGCGCCCGGCGCGCGGAAAGGGCTGTCGGCGGGGATGGCCTGGGAGGTCGGCTCGTAGAGCCCGGCGAAGACCACCTGGCTCAGCGCCTGCCGGTCGATGCTCAGCTCCAGCGCCCGGCGCACGCGCGGGTCGCGGCCCAGCGGCGTGTCCGCCCGCGGATTGTTGCCCACGTTGATCGCCAGCGAGCCGTAGCCGAGGCTCGGCGTCGCCACCAGCGCCAGCCGGTTGTCACGCTGCACCGCCTCCGCATCCAGCGGCGCGATCTCCGTCATGTCCAGCGTGCCGGATTGCAGGTTGGCCAGCCGCACCGTGCTATTGGGAATGATGCTGTACAGCACGCGGTCGTAGTGGATGCGCCCCTTGTCCCAGTAGTCGGCGAAACGTTCCAGCGTGACGTGGTCCTGCGCCACGCGCTCGGTGAAGCGGAAGGGACCGGTGCAAACCGGGCGCAGGCCGAAATCCTTGCCCGCCGCCTCGGCCGCGCGCGGCGCCACCATCATGCCGGCGCGGTCCGTCAGCACCGCCACGAAGGGCGAGAAGGGCTGCTTCAGCACCACGCGCACGGCCAGCGGGTCCACCACCTCCACCCGCTCCATCGCGCCGATCTCGGACCGGCGATAGGAGCCCTGCAGGTTCTGGTGCCGCTCCAGCGTGTACTTCACCGCCGCGGCGTCGAAGGGCTCGCCATTGTGGAACTGCACGCCGGAACGCAGGCGGATCAGCAGGTGCGTGCCGTCCTCCCACTCGTAGCCGGTGGCCAGCACGGGGACGATGTTCAGCTGCGCGTCGAAATCGAACAGCTTGTCGCACAGCGCCGTCATCACGACCGTGCCGACATAGGTGCGCGACAGGGTGGGATCGAGCACATCCGGATCGTCGCGCATGCCGATCCGCAGCGTCTGCGCACCGGCGCTGCCGGCGGCGAACAGGCCGGCTAGCAGCGCCAGCGCGGCAAAGGGCCGGCGGCGCGCGGGCCGGGCCGGCAGGGTGGTACGGTGCGGCAAGGCGGTGATCCTTTCGCAGAGGTCAGGGAAGGCGGAGGGACGCCGGGCGCTCAGAACAGCAGCCCCTTGCGCAGCAGGCCGTGCACGCCCTTCTCGCCGTTCACCGTCTGGGTGACGTGGAAGTCCACGGCCAGGGAGCAGAACTGGTAGGCTTCCGCGCGCGACAGGTTGGTGCGCGCGCAGATGAAGCCGATCATCTCCCGCACCGCTTGGCGCATCGCCTGGTCGAGATCCTCGTCCAGGCCCATGGAGATGAAGTGCGTCGGCGTTTCCGCCCGCGGCATGCGCAGCACCGGGTCGCGCGCCCCACCGCCCTTGTGCAGCACCAGGGTGAAGGTGCCGTTCAGGCACATCTCCAGCGCGGTGACGCAGACCTCGCCATCGCCCTGCATGCCGTGCCCGTCACCGGCGGAGAACATCGCGCCCTCCACATGCACCGGCAGGAACAGGGTGGAACCGGCGGTCAGCTCCTTGTTGTCGAGGTTGCCGCCATGCGCCCGCGGCTCCTTGGTGGAGATGCGGCCCCAGCTCGGCGGCGGCGCCACGCCCATCACCCCGAAGAAGGGCGACATCGGCAGCTCCGTGCCCCAGGGCAGGGTCGCCACGCCCCGCTCGCGGTCCACGGCGATGCGGATCATCGCCGCTTCCTCGAAGTCGTGCGGCAGCGTGCCGGCCAGCGGCCGGAAGCCGTTGTAGCCCCAGTCGGCACCGGGCTCGACCGCCTCGATGCGGACTTCCAGCATGTCGCCCGGCGCGGCGCCGGCCACCGCCACAGGGCCGGTCAGGATATGCCCCACCCCCGGCAGGTCGGCGTCCAGCACGCGGCGCAGCGCCTCCGGCACGGTCATGCCGCTGCCCGGCGGCGGCAGCACGGCGGCGCGGCCGGACACGCACTCCAGCAACACGGTGTCGCCGGAATTCACGGTGGCCACGGCGGGGTATTCGGCGTCGAAAGTGCCGATGCGGACGGTTTCGGGCGTGGCGTCGATGCGGTGCAGGGCCATGCGGCGGCGTCTTCCTCAACTCTGCTCAGGGACGCGCCATTCCGGGCATCCCATGCGGCGTTCTTGCCGCGCGGCGGCGGCAGGCTGCGCCGGATCGCCACCCCTGTGCCCGACAGGAGGACGGCAGCCACGGCGCCACCGCCACGAGGTGCAGCAAGCCCCGTGCCGCTGGCACGGCAGACCCGGGTTCTCACGCGAAGTTAGGGGAAAGCCCCGGCGACTGCGGGCCGCAGACCTGCACGCCGGCGCCCCGCGCTTGTCGGAAGGCCGGCCTCACTCCTAGGCTTCGGCCCAGGCCCCGGCAGGTGGGCAGCAAACGGAGGAAACCATGTTCCCCGCTCGCACGGGCGTGGCGGCACCCTCGCCCGGCCGCAGCCGCCACCGCGGCGCAACTCTCCCCGCCCATTCAGGCCCCCCAGACCTGCTCCGAGCCGCCCGCCGGCCCGCGCCCCCGGATGAGCGTGCCGGGCGGCAGGCCGCGACCGGACAGCCCGCCCGATGACCCGCCAGCCCCGTCGCCGGATGCTCCTGGCCACCCTTCTTGCCCTGGCGGCGGGTGCGGCACCGGCCCTCGCGCAAACCCCCGCGGCGGGCAGCGCGTGGACGCCGGACCGCCCGGTGCGGCTGATCGCCAACGGCGCCCCCGGCAGCGGCGCCGACACCGCCGCCCGCGCCGTGGCCCAGGGCATGGCGGAAATCACCCGCGCGACGATCGTGGTGGAGAACCAGTCCGGCGGCGGCGGTGCCGTGGGCATCCTGGCCGCGGCGCACAGCAGGCCGGACGGCCTCACCCTGCTGGCCGCCGTGTCCGGCGTGCTGCTGGGCCCGCTGATCGACCGCACCCTGCCCTACGACGTGTTCCGCGACCTCGCGCCGGTGTCGCAGATCAACCGCTCCACCGCCGTGCTGCTGGTGAACAACAACACCCCCGCGACCACCCTGCGGGAATTCCTCGACCTCGTCCGTGCCGCGCCCGGCCGCTTCGACATGGGCAATTTCGGCTACGGCTCCTCCTCGCACCTGCAGGGCGAGATGCTGGCGCGCCGCGCCGGCGTGCAGTGGCAGCCCGTGCCCTTCCAGAGCAGCCCGCCGCTGATCCGCGACATGCTGGCCGGCCATATCTGCTGCGGCGTGTCCGACCTCGGCTCGGCGCGCGAGATGCTGCGCGACAAGCTGCTGCGCCCGCTGGCCGTCAGCGGCACCGGCCGGAGCTTCCTGCTGCCGGAGGTCCCGACCTTTGCCGAGCAGGGCATCACCGGGCTGGAGCCGATCATCTGGCAGGGCATCTTCGCCCCCGCCGGCACGCCCGAGCCGGTGCTGAACTTCTGGAGCCGCGCCGCGGCGGCCGCCCTGCGCCGGCCGGAGGTCGCGGCGGTGCTGCGCGGCAACGGCTCCGAAACGGTGGGCAACACGCCCGCGGAATTCGCCGCCTTCCTGCGCGACCAGCAGGCGCGCTGGAAGGCGATCGTGGACGAAACCGGCATCCGCATCCACTGACGCCGCGGCGATTGCGCCGGAACGCCGCGCGGCGCTACCAATAGGAGGCACAGCCCTCATTCAGGGCGGGCAGAACCGGGTGCCGCGGCAGCCGGAGCAACGGACGGGGAAAGCCAACGCCATGAAAGTGATCATCTTCGACCTGGTGCCCTATGCCGCCGAGCTGGACCACCTGAAGGAGGGCGGCAAGGAGCTGCCCTATCCGCTGTCGGGCAAGCACTTCGACCCCGCGGTCGCCGCCACCACCTACGAGGAACACCTGGAAGCCTGGGAGGAACTCGACCGTCTCGGCTTCGACGGCGTCGCCTTCAACGAGCACCACTGCTCGCCCTACGGGCTGATGAACTCGCCCAACCTGCTGGCCGCCGCCGCCATCCAGCGCACCAAGCGCATCAAGCTGCTGATCTACGGCAACCTGCTGCCGTTGCACGAGCCGCTTCGCCTGGCGGAGGAGCTGGCGATGCTGGACTGCATGTCGCGCGGCCGCATCATCTCCGGCTTCGCGCGCGGCATCCCGCGCGAATACCAGGTGCACAACGTGCCCATGCCCGATAGCCGCCCGCGTTTCGAGGAAGCCTTCGAGATCCTGCTGCGCGCCTGGGGCGAGGAGATCTTCTCCTACCAAGGCAAGTTCTGGCAGTACAAGGACGTCTCGATCTGGCCGCGCCCGTTTCAGCAGCCGCGCCCGCCGATCTGGATGCCCGTGACCGGCTCCAAGGAATCGCTGGAATTCGCCGGCCGGCACAACATCCCCATCACCCCCGGTGTCGCCGCCACGCCGCTCGGCTTGCAGGAAGACGCGGTGCGCTACTACGCGCAGTGCCTCGCCGCCGCGGGCCACCGGCTGACGCCCGACCACCTGTCCGTCGCCAGCAACGTCTACCTTGCCGACAGCAAGGAACAGGCGGTGCGCGAAACCGGGCCGCACTACCTGTACTTCAACCGCACGCTGTTCTCGCACGGCTCCTTCACCGA
Source organism: Roseomonas sp. BN140053 (assembly GCF_047690175.1). Taxonomy (NCBI): domain Bacteria; kingdom Pseudomonadati; phylum Pseudomonadota; class Alphaproteobacteria; order Acetobacterales; family Roseomonadaceae; genus Roseomonas; species Roseomonas sp. BN140053. The sequence continues at coordinate 184,008 of NZ_JBLLEB010000002.1, forward strand.
CACCGACCGCCAGCGCGCCGGCGGCTATGTCAGCCAGAACTCCAACGACTACGTGCGGCCGGAGAACATGCAGGCAGCCGCCCGCTCGCGCGCCGATTTTCGCGACCTGACGCCGGAGATGGTGGAACAGCAGGCGCAGCGCATGCCCTGGGGCAACGCCGACGAGGTGACGACCAAGCTGATCGAGCGCGCGGACCACCTCGGCGCCAACACGCTGCTGGTCAGCCTGAACCGCGGCGTGATGCCGCACGCCATGTTCATGAACCAGATCCGCCGTTTCGCGAAGGAGGTGCTGCCGGCCCTGCAGGCGCACGAGGTCCAGCCCTCGCGCGCCCTGGAAACCGTGCCGGCCTGACCGGCCCGGGCGTGCCCCCGGGGGGCTCCCCCGGGAGTATGCCTTCTGCCCAACGACCACCACCGAACAAGCATATCCCAGGGCACCGCAGCGCCCGGGCGGGCCGCCGGGCCGGGCCGTCCTGCCCAGAAACCGGATGGAGCTCGCGCGACCGGCACCGGCCGCAGCGACCCGCCCCTGGGCGGCCGGCCAAACATGAACAATTTCGAGGATTTCCGTTCAGGGCGGCAGGGTCTACCGCGTTCACCCTGAGAAAACGCATGGGAGGCAGCGACCGGAAGGCTTCCGCGCCAGGACGGCTCACGAGCCGCCACGGGTCCCCCGCAAGGCAACGTCACGCCCGAGGCGTCCCCGTGGCGCCCAGGCCGTCAAAGGTGGAACCCCCCAATGTCTCCCTGTTCCCGACGTACCGCACTCGCCGCCACCGCCGGCACCCTGGCCGCCTCGGCCACCGGCCTGGCGCAGACCGCAGCCCCCGCGCCAGACAGCCCCGCCGCCCCCGCCAACACCCGCACCACCATCCCCGGCGCCCGCAACCCGGAGCGGGAAGCCCAGAACCCCGACATGCTGAACCCGCCCTCCACCGACCACGGCACGCTGCCCAACCTGCGCTTCAGCTACGCGGACGCGCATCGCCGCATCGAGGCCGGCGGCTGGACGCGGGAGATCACCACGCGCGAACTGCCGATCTCGCAATCCATGGCCGGGGTGAACATGCGCCTCATGGCCGGCGGCGTGCGCGAGATGCACTGGCACAAGGAAGCCGAGTGGGCCTGCATGCTGAAGGGCAACGCCCGCATCACCGCGGTGGGCAGCGACGGCAGCTTCTTCATCGACGACGTGGCGGAAGGCGACCTCTGGTACTTCCCCTCCGGCATCCCGCATTCCATCCAGGGCACCGGCGACGACGGCTGCGAATTCCTGCTGGTGTTCGACAATGGCGGCTTCTCCGAAGACAGCACCTTCATGCTGACCGACTGGGTGAAGCACGTGCCGAAATCCGTGCTGGCCAAGAATTTCGGCTTGCCGGAAAGCGCCTTCGATCAGTTGCCCAAGGAACACCTGTATATCTTCCCGGCGCCGCCGCCGCTCCCGATGCAGCAGGAACTGCCGCAGGGCGTGGCCCGCATGGCCACGGGCCTGAGCCACCGCATGCTGGCGCAGGCGCCGGACGTGCGCGGCAGCGGCGGCAGCGTGCGGATCACCGACTCCTCGAACTTCCCGGCGTCGAAGACCATCGCCGCGGCCCTGGTGGAGTTGGAGCCCGGCGCGATCCGCGAACTGCACTGGCACCCCAACGGCGACGAATGGCAGTATTACATCACCGGCCAGGGCCGCATGGGCGTGGTGGGCCCGGAAGAGCACGCGCGCACCTTCGACTTCCGCGCCGGCGATGTCGGCTACGTGCCCTTCGCCATGGGCCACTACATCGAGAACACCGGCACCGACACGCTGCGCTTCCTGGAAATCTTCAAGAGCGACCGCTACGCCGACATCTCCCTGGCGCAATGGATCGCCACCACCCCGCCGACGCTGGTGCAGGCGCACCTGAACCTACCAGAGGGCGCGCTGCAGCGCCTGCCGAAGCCGAAGTCGCCGGTGATCAAGCGCTGAGACCCGCGGCGCGGCAGTTCCTGACGCCCTCGGGGCGCGAACTGCCGCGCCCCGGGGGGGCGCGGCCAGCCCGGCCGCTTCCCCTTGTCCCCCGCGCGGCCCGCCGACTAGAACACGGCTATGCCCGACCCGACACGACCGCTGCTGGTGACGCACAGCGGCTCCTTCCACTGCGACGAATCCTTCGCCTACGTGGTGCTGCGGCATGCGCTGGGGCTGGGCACCCCCGGTACCGACCACCGGCTGCTGCGCACCCGCGACGCCGCCCTGATCGCCACGGGCGACATCGTGTGGGATGTCGGGCTGGTGTTCGACGAGGCCGCCAACCGCTTCGACCACCACCAGCGCGGCGCCCCGCAGCGCCCCGACGGCACGCCCTTCAGCTCCGCCGGCCTGGTCTGGCAGCGCTACGGCGAAGCCGCCATGCGCGCCCTGCTGCGCCCGGCCGGCGCGGACCACCTGGCCCCCGCCATCACGGCCGAGCTGGACCGCGCCCTGGTGCGCCGCATCGACGAAACGGACAACGGCGTCGCCAGCACCCGCGACCCGCTGGACCTCGCGGCGCTGGTGGCCGACTGCAATCCCGCCTGGGACAGCCCGCGCGGCACCGGCCAGGAGGCGGAGGACGCCGCCTTCCTGGTGGCGGCCGACATGCTGGACGGCGTGCTGCGCCGCCGGGTGGAATCGCTGCGCGCCCGCTTCGCGGCCGATGCGCTGGTGGTGGCGGCCCAGGCCGCTTCCGCCGATCCGCGCATCCTGGAGCTGGACCGCAACATGCCCTGGAAGGGTGCCGTCTTTTCCCACGACCTGCCCGTGCTCTTCGCGGTGTACCCGGTGTCCAACGGCAACTGGATGGTGGACGCCATGCCGCCCGAGCCCGGCTCCTTCGGGCAGCGCCTGCCCCTGCCGGAAAGCTGGGCCGGGCTGCAGGATGCGGCGCTGGCGCAGGCCTCGGGCGTGCCGGACGCGGTGTTCGTACACCTGCGCCGCTTCGTGGGCGCGGCCCGCTCGCGCGCCGGGGCGGTCGCCATGGCGCAGCGGACTATCGCGGCCGCGAACTGAACCCAGCGCCTCGCGGCCGGGGTGGCCAGCCGGCCGCCCATCCCGGCCCCGCGGTAAACTGTTGCACCGCACGATTGTTCCGCTAAAGGAATGTGGACGCCCGCCCCGCCGCCGGGGCACGGCGCCTCGCACCACCCGACCGGAGAACCCGCGATGCGCAGCCCGGCCCGCCCGATGCCAGGCCCCCCGGCCATCCCCGCGCCGCCGCCCCGGTAGCAGCGCAGGGCGGGAACCGCAGGATGGTCCTGCACGTCGTGGACGGCGCGACGCTGAAATGTTCCTTCGGGGCCGCCCCGTCGCGGCTGACCGTGCTGCCCGTCAACCGCATGTGGATCGAGAACGCCCCGGCGGCCAACATCCTCGACCACAAGCCGATGGTGAACATCCAGCCCTTCGGCGCCTGTTCCTGCCCCGCCAACCCGCAGGTCGCGGCCGCCACCGCCGCTGCCCTGGGGGTGCTGACGCCGCAGCCCTGCATCCCCGTCACGCCCACCCCTTGGTTCATCGGCTCGGTCAACGTGACGCTGGTGGCGCCGCAGATCCTGAACGACACCGCCAAGTGCCTCTGCACCTGGGGCGGCGTGATCACCGTGGCCGATGCCGGCGAACACACGGAGGAAGTGCCGTGACCCCGCGCCGCCGCGACGCGCGCCGGCCGGAACGCACCGGCCCCGGACGCCTCCACCGGCGGCGCAACCACGCCTGGCCGGACAGCCCCCGCCCGGGACATGCCCCTGCGGCACACGCCCGACCCGGGCGCACCCGACCATGGCGCTGAAGCAGCGCGACCGCCGCGTCACCCTGGACGCGGCGGCCTATCCCAACCCGGAAGGGGAGGACCTCAACGACCCGCTGGTGGTGCTGCAGGTCAGCGGCACGGAGGGCATCTCCATGCCCTACGGCTTCGACCTTACCTTGGTGGGCGGCAGCACCCGCATCGATCCCAAGAAGCTGATCGGCTCGCGCGGGCGCCTGGGCTTCAAGCGCCGCATCAACCCGACGGGCGAGGAGCACGAGTACCGCTACCGCCACGGCATCTTCGAAACCTTCAGCGAGGTCGGCACCCAGAAGGGCCACACCACCTACCTCGCCCGCCTGGTGCCCGCCTTCGCCTTGACCCGGCACGAGGTCCGCTACCGCGTCTTCGAGGAGCGCACCCTCGCCGAGATCGTGGAAACCGTGCTGCGGCCCTACGAGCAGATCCGGGTGCTGACCGACATCATCCGCACCGAACTGCCGGAGCGCATCCCCTTCTGCGTGCAGTTCGGCGAGAGCACGCTGAACTTCGTCCACCGCCTGCTGGACCGCTTCGGCGTGTCCTACACCTTCGACCACGAGCGCGAGCGCGACGGCGAGGTGATGGGCCTGCACCGCAACAGCGCCCGCTCCGCCACCACCGCCGCCCCCCTGGCGCTGGACCACGGCAAGCCCGCCGACCGCACCGTGACCAACTGGCGCAGGTTCTTCCACGCCGCCCCGCGCGGCGTGCAGGTCGGCAACTTCAACGAGATGGACCCGCGCAGCCCCTTCCGCTCGGAGGACGAGATGCTGCCGCCCTACGACATGATGGGCGAGTTCCCCGCGCACGAGGCCGAGGGCTTTCCCGCCCCGGTGGGGGAGGAGTTCCCCGCCCGCGACTTCGCCCGCGCCCGGATGCGGCAGAACGAGGTCGGCATCGTCACCGTCACCGGCCTGACCAAGGATGCCAGCTTCCGCGCCGGCCTGTCCTTCACCATCGCAGAGGACAAGCTGCACAGCGGCGAGGAGCACAAGCCCTACCTGCTGCGCGCCGTCGCCATCCACGCCTTCGACTTCGACGAGGGCCGCTCCACCGTGGGCAAGATCTGGGACGCCGTGCTCAGCCTCGCCGGCCTGGGCGGCAAGGACGAGGAGGATGTGTCGGGCGCGGCCGCGCAGATGGCGCTGGACGCGGTCAAGGACCAGCTGAACCGCGGCAAGTCCATCATGTCCTGGCTGGTGAACGAGCCCGGGGCCAAGAACCCCTCCACCCTGCCCAAATACATCCAGGACGCCATTGGCCGGCCGCTCAACGCCGTGGCCGCCATCGTGCCGGCCATCAGCGCCGGGCTGTCGGCGATCGACGCCATCCAGAACAAGCTCGCCCGCCACGCGGATTTTTCCGTGGCCTTCGACGCCATCCCGATGCACGCCCCCTACCAAGCCAACCTGTGGCCTACGCCCGCGGCCTCGCGGCCCATGGCCTACGGCCCGCACCTCGCCCTGGTGGTGGGGCCCGACGGCGTGTCCACCGCCAAGGGCGACCACTGGACCGACGCGCTGGGCCGCATCCGCATCCGCTTCCCCTGGGACCCCGGCACCAACCCGGACCGCGACGACTCGCTGGAGCATGCCGGTAACACCTGCTGGGTGCGCGTGTCCGAAGGCTGGGCCGGCGACCGGCTGGGCAGCCAGTTCATCCCGCGCATCGGGCAGGAGGTGATCGTCGCCTTCGTGGACGGCGACCCGGAGCGCCCGCTGGTGGTGGGCCGCACCTACAACGCCGCCACCGGCGCCACCGGCCTGCCCTATCCGCCCGCCGGCGCCGCGGGCAAGTCGCTCGGCCGGGTGGCCGACCTCAAGGGCACGCAAACCACCGAAGCCCCGCGCAGCGGCATCCGCACCCGCTCCACCCCGGTGCCCGAGAAGAGCAAGGCCGGCTTCCACGCCATCCGCCTGGACGACAAGCTGGGCGCCGAGCAGTTCCTGCTCCGCTCCGAACGCCGCACCGACTTCACCACGATCGGCACCCGCCACGACACCACGCGCGGCAACCTCCACGTCCTGGTCGGCGGCACCTCGGAGGAAGGCAAGCCGCCCCCGGGTGGCTCCATCTTCACCACCGCCGGCGGGGAATGGGACCTCAAGGTCAAGACCGACCGCTTCGAGATGAACGAGGGCAAGCACACCGTGCTGGTGGGCGACTACCAGATCACCGTGGCGGAGAACGCCATCGGCCTTTCCGCCGGCAGCAACATCGGCCTCAACGCCGAGGAACTGATCCTGGAGGGCAGCAAGAAGATCACCCTCAAGGTCGGCGGCAGTTCCGTGGTGCTGACCCCGGCCGGGGTCTGGATCGACGGGCCGATGGTGAAGATCAACAGCGGCGGCTCGCCCAACAACTTCGGCGAGATCGACGTGGAGGAACCCTTCGACGCCGCCAAGGCCGACCCGGGCGATCCGCCGGACTGGCTGGCCAAGCAGCCCAAGGGCGGCGGTGGCGGCCGCCGGAAGCACACGATCAAGCCCAAGGAAGGGCTGGTCTTCGTGGCCGACGACGACGGCAACCTGCACCTCGACGGCGTCGACGGCTCGGTGATCGTGCAGCCCGGCAACGACGACTTCACCAACGGCGCGATCAACGACCTGACCGATGCCATGAAGGACCCGGACACCAAGAACCGGGTGGAGCGCCTGAACAAGGGCGACAAGCCCGTGGTGATCCAGCAGGCCCCCTACAGCGACGCCCCCGTCGCCACGGTGACGCCTGAGAACAAGGCCGACGCCACCCCCAAGGGCCAGCCCACCGGCGAGAAGAACCCCGACGGCACGCCGGAACTCGGCACCGGCGAGGGCTCGCCCTCCTCCATCGAGTACGACCCCGCCGACTGGCAGGGCGGCGAGCCCGGCCAGCTCACCGGGCCGCAGGTGCTGGGCGAAGGGTTGCGCAAGGCCGACGACAACGCCGGCAACCCGCCCCTGCCGGAAGGCAGCGGCGGCGGCGATGCACCCGAGGGCGGGCCGGGCGGAGAGCCCGAATACCCTCCCTCCCCCTCGCCGCTGCCGCCCCCGCCGCCGCCGCCGATCCAGCCCTCGCCCGCCCCGCCGGTGGCACCGCCCGGGCCGTCCCCGCTGCCGCCGCCCCCGCCGCCCAAGCCCGGTGGCCGCCCGTGAGCGGCACCGCCGCGCGCTTCCAGCCCGGCGCGCAGCTGGTGCTGGACTGCCGCCCCGGCAAAGCCGCCGGGCACCTCGTTTTCACCTATCGCGTGGAAAACCGCGGGGTCGCCGGCGCCCTGGTGATGGACGCCATGACGCCGCGCGCCCGCCCCGGCCAGAAGCAGCCCGGCCCGCCCAACGACCAGGTCGCCACCGTGCTCTTTGCCGAGGACGGCTCCGCCCTGGTGGGCAAGGTGCTGCCGCCGCTGCCCACCGACCGCGCCGTGATCGCCGTGGCACCGCCGCTCTGCATCCTGCTTTCCCCCGGCGAGGGCATGGAGCGCGAGCTGCGCCTGCCCCTGCCCTTCGCCGAAGGCAACCCCTACCTGCCCGACCTGACCTTGCGGCAATACGCCCCCGCCGCCGTGGCGGCCGTGGTGCTGGCGATCGGCTGGTGGCCGGAGGACCTGCCCGGCCTGCACGCCGCACCCCTGTCGTCGGCCCCGGACTTCCACCTGGTGTCCCCGCCCGCCGGCCACGGCAAGGTGCCGCTGGCCACCCGCCGCTTTCCCACCAACGGGCTGGAAATCCTGCGCCGCCTGGACAGCTTCCCGCGCATCCTCACCAGCCATCGCGTGGTCTGAGGGCGCAGCCGGAGCGGGTTGCCGGAAAGATCCGGCCGGGGCCGAGCGGGACCTGTCGGGGCAGTACGCCGGATCAGCGCAGCAGGGCGGGCAGCAGGGCGTCCAGCCGCAGCCGGCCCTCGTCCGTGGCCACCAGCCGCCCCTCGGGGCTCCAGAGCAGGTAGTCCTCGTCCAGGCAGGCCTGCAGCACCGCCGGCTCCACCGTATCCGCGAAGGGCCGGCCGGAGCGGGCGCTGATCCGGGCGGGGTCCACGCCCTCGCTCAGCCGCAGCCCCATCAGCAGCGCCTCGCGGCCGCGCTCCTCGGCGCTCAGCGGCAGCTCCTCCACCCGCCCGTGCCCCTGGGTTTCCACCAGTTCCAGCCAGGCTTCCGGCCCGCGGTGCCGGCGGGCCGCCAGCAGTTCGCCGCCCAGCGACAGCCGCTGATGCGCCCCCGGCCCGATCCCGATGTAATCGCCGTAGCGCCAATAGGTCAGGTTGTGCGCGCTTTCCGCGCCCGGCACGGCGTAGTTGGACACCTCGTAGGACCGCAGCCCGAAGCGTGCCGCCTCCTCCGCCGTGGCAGCGTACAGCGCCGCGGCCTCCTCATCCTCCGGCATCGCGAAGGCGCCGCGGGCGTGTTCGGTGGCGAAGCGCGTGCCCGGCTCCACCGTCAGCTGGTAGAGCGACAGGTGGTCGGCGGCCAGCGCCAGGGCCTGCCGCAGCTCCGCCCGCCAGGCGGCCTCCGCCTGGCCGGGGCGGGCGTAGATCAGGTCGAAGCTCAGCCGCGGAAAGGTGGCGCGGGCATGTTCCAGCGCCGCGATCGCTTCCGCCGCGGAATGCCGCCGGCCCAGGAAGCGCAGCGCCGCCTCGTCCAGCGACTGCACCCCCAGGCTCAGCCGGTTCACCCCCGCCTCCCGGAAGGCCCGCAGCTTGGCCGCTTCCACCGAGGTCGGGTTGGCCTCCAGCGTGATCTCCAGCCCCTCCGGCGCGTCGAACAGCGTCCGGGCATCGGCCAGCAGCCCCGCCACCACCTCCGGCGGCATCAGCGAGGGCGTGCCGCCGCCGAAGAACACCGACACCAGCCGCCGCCGCCCCAGCCGCGCCGCTTCCCCCGCCAGCTCCCGCCGCAGGGCGGCGCCGAAGCGGGCGGCGTCCACCCGCTCCCGCACATGGCTGTTGAAGTCGCAATACGGGCACTTGGCGGCGCAGAACGGCCAGTGGATGTAGAGGGCGAGCGGTTCCGGGGTCACTGGGGCGCTGTTTTCCGGTTGCGCCCGGCACCAGGGCCGGGCGAGGCGGGTGTTGCCGCCGCGCGGGCACCCGCCGCCCCGCGGCCGAGGCGGGCGGAAACGGTGGCACCGGCGCTGCGCGGCGAAGGGTCGGGGGAGATATGGCGATGAACGAGGCATCCGTCGCGGGGGATTCCGTGTCCCGCGTCCGCGCGGCCCTGGCTCGGGCCGGCCACCCCGACACCGTGGCGGCCTTTCCCGCCGGCACCCGCAGCGCGGCCGAGGCTGCGGCGGCGGTAGGCTGCGACGTCGCGGCCATCGCCAAATCCATCGTGTTCCGCGCCGGCGAGCGCCCGGTGCTGGTGATCGCCTCCGGCAGCAACCGGGTGGACCTCGGAAAAGTGGCGGCCGCCACCGGTCTCGCCGTGAAGCGTGCCGAGGCCGGCTGGGTGCGCGACACCACGGGCTTCGCCATCGGCGGCGTGTCGCCCCTGGCGCACCGGACACCGCCGGTGGTGCTGCTGGACGAGGACCTCTTCGCCCTGCCGGTGGTCTGGGCCGCGGCGGGCAGCCCCGCGCACGTCTTCTCCACCACCCCGGCCGAGCTGCTGCGCCTCACCGGCGGCACCCGCGCCACCGTGCGGGACGACGCGGCGGGCTGAGCGCCGCGGCCGGCCAGCCCCCGCACCGTCGATGCCGGCGGCGCCCCGGCCCCCGCCCCCGCCCCCGGCAAGCCGCTCACCCCCGCGCCGCGCCTCACGCACCCGCGCGCTGGACGCGAACCGCATTCGCCGCCAGCCTAGGCGCCACCCCATGCCACCGACCCCCGAGACCGATCCCGCCATTCCCGACGGGCTGCCGCAACCGCGCCGCAACTGGGCCACCGTAGCGGTGGCCTTCGCCATCGTGATGGCAGTCATGGACGGCGCCATCGCCAACGTCGCCCTGCCCACCCTGGCGCGCGACCTAGGCGTCAGCCCCGCGGAATCCATCTGGGTCGCCAATTCCTACCAGCTGACCATCGCGGTGCTGCTGCTGCCCATGGCGGCGCTGGGCGAGATCGTGGGCTATCGCCGCATCTATCTCGGCGGGCTGGTGGTGTTCCTGCTGGGCTCCGTCGCCTGCACCCTGTCGAACTCGCTGCCGACGCTGGTGGCCGGGCGCGTGGTGCAGGCGCTGGGCGCGGCGGGGCTGATGGCCATCAACACGGCGCTGATCCGCTACATCTATCCTCGGGCCCTGCTGGGGCGGGGCATCGGCATCAACGCGGTGATCGTCGCCACCTCGTCCGCCCTGGGTCCCACGGTGGCGGGCGGCATCCTGGCCGTCGCCTCCTGGCCCTGGCTCTTCGCGGTGAACGTGCCTCTGGGCCTCGCGGCGCTGGCCCTGGGCTGGCGCTCCCTGCCCGAAAGCCACCGCGCCCGCCGCCCCTTCGACGTGATCAGCGCCGTGCTCTGCGCCCTGTTCTTCGGGCTGCTGGTCACGGGCATCGACGCGCTGGGCCACGGCGCGAGCTGGGGCTGGCTGGCCGCGCAGTTCCTCGCCACCGTGCTGATCGGCACGGTGCTGGTGCGCCGCCAGCTCGGCATGCGGGCGCCGCTGCTGCCGCTGGACCTCCTGCGCATCCCCATCTTCGCGCTCTCGGTGGGCACCTCCGTGTGCTCCTTCCTGGCGATGATGCTGGCCTATTCCTCCCTGCCGTTTCACCTGCAGTCCGGCTTCGGCTTCGACGCGGTGGATACCGGCCTGATCATGACGCCCTGGCCGCTGGCCACCGCCGTGGTGGCCCCCATCGCCGGCCGCCTGGCCGACCGGCATTCCGCGGGGCTGCTGGGCGGGCTGGGCCTCCTGGTGCTGGCCGCGGGCCTTTCCGCCCTGGCGCTGCTGCCGGCCCAGCCCAGCGTCGTCGCCATCGCCTGGCCGATGGCGGTCTGCGGCGCGGGCTTCGGCCTGTTCCAGTCGCCCAACAACCGCACCCTGATCAGCGCCGCCCCGCGCGAGCGCAGCGGCGGCGCCGGCGGCATGCTCTCCACCGCCCGTACCCTGGGCCAGACGCTCGGCACCGCGCTGGTGGCGCTGATCCTGGCCCGCGCGCCGCAGGAGGGGCCGGTGATCGCCCTCTGGGTCGGCGCGGCGGTGGCGCTGGTGGCCGCCGGGATCAGCAGCCTGCGCCTGCTGCCGGGCGGGCGGAACGGGGCGGGCTAGAACCCGCGGAGCGGCGGGACGCGGCGCGCCGCCGGCGCAGCCCTCAGCCGGGCAGAACCTGCGCGAGGCCCAGGCCCGCGAGGCGTGCGGTGGCGAGGAGCCGGTCCGGGCCGTGCCCCTCACGCGCCATGGCGGAAAGCCCGGCCATGATGGTGACGACGTAGTCCGCGAGCCGTCCAGCCGCCTCCGGATAGGTGGCAGCGACGAAGCCGCGAAGGGCGTCCTCGGCCCCGGCGGTCAGGGCGCGGGCGGCCTGCCGCGCTTCGGGGTCGTTGCAGCGGGTTCCCTCGATGGCCAGGCATCCGGCACCGGAAGGGTCGGCGCCGAAGCGGCGGGCGGCCTCCTCCAGGACCTCGGCGAGGGCCTCGGCCACTGGCCGGCCGGGACGGAGGATCTCGGCCAGGGGAACGCCCTCCCCGGCGGTGTAGCGGCCGAGGATGCGGGCATAAAGGCCGGCCTTGCTGCCGAAGGCGGCATAGAAGCTGGGCGGATTGATGCCGAGCGCCTCCGTGAGGTCGGCCACGCTGACCGCGTCGTAGCCGCGGGCCTGGAACAGGCGCTGGGCGGTGGCCACTGCCTGGTCCGGGTCGAAGCGGCGGGGGCGGCCGCGCGGGCGTGGAGTATTTGTAGTCATTCCTACAAAAAGCCTTGACGGGGCAACAGGAGAATTTATGTAGCGGCGACTAAGTTAAACCGCAAGGAGAGCTTCATGGCCAGTCTTCAAGGTAAGTCCGTTCTCGTGCTCGGCGGCAGCCGGGGCATCGGGGCGGCCATCGTGCGGCGCTTCGCGGCGGATGGGGCCACGGTGACCTTCACCTATGCCGGCTCCAAGGACGCGGCGGAACAACTGGCGGGCGAAACCGGCACGACCGCGGTGCTGACGGACAGCGCGGACCGGGACGCGGTGATCGCGCGGGTGCGAAACAGCGGGCCGCTGGACGTGCTGGTGGTGAATGCCGGCGTGGCAATGGTGGGCGACCCGCTGGAGATGGATGCCGACGCGGTGGACCGGATGATCCGCATCAACGTCCAGGCGCCCTACCACGCGGCGGTGGAAGCGGCCCGCCGAATGCCGGAAGGCGGGCGGATCGTGGTGATCGGCTCCAATGTCGGCGACCACGTGGGCTTTCCCGGTATCGCGGCCTACTCGCTGACCAAGTCGGCGGTGCAGGGCATGGTGCGCGGGCTGGCGCGGGATTTCGGGCCGCGCGGCATCACGGTGAACGCGGTGCAGCCCGGGCCGGTGGACACGGACATGAATCCGGCGGACGGGCCGCTGAAGGACCTCCTCTACGGGAAGATGGTGCTCCAGCGGCACGGGCGGCCGGAGGAGATCGCCGGGCTGGTGGCCTGGCTGGCGGGGCCGGAGGCGGGCTTCGCGACCGGGGGCATGCACACGATCGACGGCGGCTTCAACGCCTGACGCGGCGCGGCGGGGATCGGGCGGGACGCGACAGCCCCGCCCAGCCTGGCGCCCCGCGCCGGGGCCGGGTTGTGGCCGACGCGCAACTCCGCCCCTGCGCCCGCGCCCACCCCGCCCTACCTGTTTCGGCGACGCGCCCGGGCAAGCCGGGCACACCGCGAGGAGACACCGCCCATGGCGGGTTCACGACGGCAGCTGCGCCTGGGCGCCTTTATGCGCCCCACCAGCATCCACACCGGCGCCTGGCGCTTTCCCGGTGCTTGGCCGGACGCCAACTTCAACTTCCGCCACCTCAAGCGCTTCGCCCAAACGCTGGAGCGCGGCCGCTTCGACGCCTTCTTCATGGCCGACCACCTGGCCGTGCTGAACATGCCGGTGGAGGCGCTGAAGCGTTCCCACACCGTCACCTCCTTCGACCCGATGATCCTGCTGCCGGCGCTCGCCGCGGTCACGGAGCATCTCGGGCTGATCGCCACCGGCTCCACCACCTTCGACGCGCCCTTCCACGTCGCGCGCCGCTTCGCCTCGCTGGACCACCTCAGCGACGGCCGCGCGGGGTGGAACATCGTCACCACCTCCAACCCCGACGCCGCGCTGAACTTCGGGCTGGAAGAGCACCTGGAGCACGACGAGCGCTACCGCCGCGCGCGGGAGTTCTTCGACGTGGTCACGGGCCTGTGGGACAGCTGGGCTGACGACGCCTTCACTCGCGACGTGAACAGCGGCCAGTTCTTCGACCCCGACAAGCTGCACGTACTCAACCACAAGGGCCCCTACTTCTCCGTGCGCGGCCCGCTGCACGTCGCTCGCCCCGTGCAGGGCTGGCCGGTGATCGTGCAGGCCGGCTCCTCGGAGGCCGGCAAGCAGCTGGCGGCGGAAACCGCGGAGGTCATCTTCACCGCGCAGAGCAACCTCGCCGCCGGGCAGCGCTTCTTCGCCGACGTCAAGGGCCGCCTCCCCGCCCTCGGCCGCTCGCCCGAGCACCTGAAGATCCTGCCCGCCGCCTTCGTGATGGTGGGCGACACGGTAGCCGAAGCCCGGGCGAAGCGCGCCACGCTGGACAGCCTGGTGCACTACGACAGCGCCATCGCCTCGCTCTCGGTCGCGCTGGGCCACGACGCTTCCGGCTTCGACCCCGACCGCCCGCTGCCGCCCATCCCGGAAAGCAACGCCAGCCAGAGCAGCCGCGCCCGCGTGGTGGAGATGGCGGAACGCGAAGAACTGACGGTGCGGCAGCTGGCGCAGCGCCTGGGCGGCTATTCTGGCCTGGCGATGGTGGGCACGCCCAGCACCATCGCCGACGAGATGGAGGAATGGCTGGAAGCCGAGGGCAGCGACGGCTTCAACATCATGTTCTCCCACCTGCCCGGCGGGCTCGACGACTTCGTGGACCAGGTGATCCCCGAACTGCAGCGCCGCGGCCTGTTCCGCCGCGAATACGAGGGCGCCACCCTGCGCGAGAATCTCGGCCTGCCGCGCCCGCCCAACCGCTTCTTCCCGGGCTGACCGCGCAACGCCGCCCGGCCCCCGCGGGCGCCGGGCGGTCCCGTCAGTCCGCGGGGCCGCGATACACCGGCTCGGGCTGCGCGAAGAAGCCGTGCAGCAGGTGGTACACCATCAGGTAGTTCTTCTGCTGGAAGGAGGCATGCGCGATCCCCGGCATGACGCAGAACTGCTTGTGCGCGTTGGGCAGGCGGTGGAAGAACTTCGCCAGGTCCTCGAAGCTCGCGATGCCGTCGTATTCCCCGCGCATGATCATGGTGGGCATCGTCAGCCCTTGCGGGTTCACCACCGGCAGCTTGGAGCACATGTCCACGTAGGTCCCCGTGGGCATGGAACTGTCCAGCGCCAGGATCGCGTCGGCGAAGGCGTCCACCACCTTCTCCTCGGCGGTGCCGGGATGATCGCGGGTGAAGATGCTGTGCACGAAGGCGCGGTCGATCGGCCGGCTGTTGCGCGCCAGGTAGTCCGGCAGCTTCTTCTTCCGCTCCGCCAGGGTCGGGCTGCCCTCGCCGGTCCAGACGAAGGCGTCCAGCGCCAGCCGCTTCACCCGCTCCGGATGCCGCTCGGCGAACATCGCGGCGCGCAGCGCCCCGGAGGAGATGCCGTAGACCAGCAGCGGCCCGCTGCCGCGCTGCTCCTCAATGTAGCGCGAGGCCGCTTCCAGGTCGTCGGCGCCGTTGCTGATGTCGAAGTTGATCGGGCGCGACTTATCCGACCGCCCGTACCCCTCCATGTCGACGCACCAGGTGTCGAAGCCCTGGTCGTTGAACCAGTCCATCACCGAGGAATACGGCCGCCCCGGCACGTGCAGGTCGAAGGTCGGCTGCGATGCCATGGAGGAGCCGTGCACGAACAGGATCGTGCCGCGCTTCGGCCCCTCGCCCTTCGCCGTCTTCTCGAACAGGAACAGCCGCACGCCGTTCTTGTTTGTCCAGTGGTCGGTGCCGGGACGCCGCGCCTCGGGATCGTCGGTCGGGGCCATGGTGCTTCCTCCTGCGTTGCCACCCTCATACCGCACCGGGCGGGGCCGGCAACCGCCACCTCCGTCCGGCCCGCCTCACCGGGCCGCGCGCCGGCTTACGCCCCCAGCACTACCGGCACCGGCTGGAAGCGCCGCACATCCACCAGCCCGATATCGGAGATCCGCAGTTCCGGGATCACCACCAGCGCCAGCAGCGAGTGCTGCATCACCGCGTTGTTCAGCCCGCAGCCGCATTCCGCCATCGCCGCCACCAGCCGCCCGGCCTTGCGCGCCACCACCTCCGCCCGCTCATCCGACATCAGCCCGGCGATCGGCAGCTCCACCAGCGCCAGCTCGCGCCCGTCGCGCATCACGCAGATGCCGCCGCCGACCTCGGCCAGCCGGTTCACCGCCGCCGCCATCGCCTCGCGCGAGGTGCCCACCACCAGCACGTGGTGGCTGTCATGCGCCACCGTGCTCGCCACCGCGCAGGACCCGGTGTAGCCGAAGCCTGACACGAAGCCGTTGCTCACCGTTCCCGTGCCGCGGTGCCGTTCCACCACCGCGACGTGGCACACATCCTGCGCCGCGTCGGCCTCCACCCGCCCGTTCCGGCACGGCAGGCGGCGCACCAGCGCGCGCGTCGGCGCCTGGTTCTCCACCACGCCGATCACGTTGCACGCGACGCTCTCCACCCCCGCCGGCGCCGGCACGCTGAAATCCACGGCCCGCACCGCGCGCCCGAGCCGCACCGTGTCCCGCGCGGAGGCCGGATAGGCGTAGGGCGGCACCTCCACCGCCAGCGCCCCGTCGCGCGCCAGCACCACCCCGCGCCCGATCACCACCTCCACCGGCAGCCTCGCGAGGTCGGAGCTGAGGAACAGGTCCGCCCGCCGCCCCGGCGCGATGGAGCCCAGCTCCCGCTCCAACCCGAAATGCTGCGCCGTGTTCAGCGTCGCCATCTGGATCGCGGTGACCGGCCGCAGCCCCTGCGCGATCGCGTGCCGCACCACGCGGTCCATGTGGCCGTCCTCGACCAGCGTGCCGGAATGGCTGTCGTCGGTGCACAGCACGACGTTGCGCGGGTCCAGCCCGCCTTCCGTCACCGCGCGGACCTGCGCCGCCACGTCGTACCAGGCGGAGCCCAGCCGCAGCATCGCCCGCATCCCCTGCCGCACCCGCGCCACCGCGTCCTCGGGCCGCGTACCCTCGTGGTCGTCGGCCGGGCCGCCCGCGGCGTAGGCGTGGAAGGGCAGCCCCAGATCGGGTGAGGCGTAGTGCCCGCCCACCACCTTGCCCGCGCGCTGCGTCGCCGCGATCTCGCCCAGCATGGCCGGGTCGCCCGCTACGACGCCGGGGAAGTTCATCATCTCGCCCAGCCCGATGATGTTGGGCCAGCCCATCGCCTCCGCCACCTCGGCCGGGCCGATCGCGGCGCCGGCCTGCTCCAGCCCCGGCGCGGAGGGCACGCAGCCCGGCATCTGCACGAACATGTTGACCGGCAGCGTCATCGCCTCGTCGTGCAGCAGCCGCACGCCGGGCAGGCCCAGCACGTTGGCGATCTCGTGCGGGTCCACGAACATCGTGGTGGTGCCGTGCGGGATCACGGCGCGGGCGAATTCGGTGGCGGTCACCATGCCGCTCTCGACATGCATGTGCGCGTCGCACAGCCCGGGCACCAGGAAGCGCCCTTCCGCCTCGATCACCTGCGTGTCCGGCCCGATCGCGTGCGTGGCGGAAGGCCCGACAAAGGCGAAGCGCCCCGCGGCGACCGCCACGTCGGTGCCGGGGATGATCTCGCCAGAATACACGTTCACCCAGCGGCCGCCGCGCACCACCAGATCGGCCGGCATCCGGCCCGCCGCCACGGCCACCAGCCGCGCCGCGCTGTCCGCCCAGCTGGCGATGCCACCGCTTGCCGTCATGCGCGCGCGCTCCTTTCGCGGAGCCGCGACCCACTGGCGGGCACGGCCCGGCTGTTGGCCCGAGCCTGCCAGATCACCGCGCCCGGGGAAACGGCGCCGCGGCGGAACGCGCCGGCAAGGGCGTCTCGCCAGCATCGCCCGCACCCCTAGCGGTCCAGCGGCTCGCCCTTCAGCCAGGCGGCGCCGGACCGGTACAGCGCCTCCACCTCCGGCCCCTTCAGCCCGGGCATGGTGGTCTTCACCTCGTAGCCGATGCGGGTCTGCAGGTAGGCGAGGTGCCGGTAGCCTTCCGGGAAACGCTCCAGCAGCCCGCGATCCAGCTCCAGCCGGGCCGCCGGGTCGATCGGGTCCATGCGGTCCTTCTCGTAGATCGGCTGACGCAGCACCACGCCCCACGTGCCGTCGCGCTTTTCCAGGAAGTCGTAGAAGCGGCCGGTGCAGACCACGTCCACCGGCACCCCATCCACCGCGGCGCGCTGGCTGATGGTCATCTTGGTCTGGCTGATGGCCCGCAGGCCGGAAATGTCGGCGCTGTGCCCGCCCAGGAAGTGCAGGATGGACACGCCCTTGGCCCAACCCTCCTGGCTGGCGCGGATGAAGCCCGCGGCATCCGCCTGGCACCAGGTCGCCTCCATGCGGCCGTCGGCGTGCCAAACGGTGCGGAAGCGCTCCCAGTCGCCGGCGTCGCGCCACACGACCCAGTTCTCGATCAGTTGGCGGATCGCGATGCGGTCCAGCGTGTCGGCATCCATGGCGCTGCGCCTCCCCTTCGGTGCCGCGGGCCGCCGGCAACCGCCGCCCCGGCCCGCATCGGCGCCCGGTGTAGCAGGTCGCGCGCCGCCGTCACGCCGCGGCCCGGCGGCGGGCGCCCCCGGCAGCCAAGGCGGCCGCCCCGCCGGCAGCGCTCAGCCCTTGGTGTCGCGGAAATACGGCTCCACCGTGCCCTGCAGCTTGATGGTCATGGCGTTGCCGTGCCGGTCCACACTCTTGCCGATGGCCAGGCGCACCCAGCCCTCGCTGACGCAGTACTCGTCCACATTGGTCTTCTCGACGCCCTTGAAGCGGATGCCGACGCCGCGCTCCAGCAGCGCCGCGTTGTAGAAGGGGCTGCGCGGATTGGTGGCGAGGCGGTCGGGCGGGGTGTCGTCGGTCATCACTCTGGCCTTGCGTGTTCCGGGTTGGCGCCGGGCGCCGGAAGGGGGTGATAGCGGGCGGCGGCGGCGCTTCCAACCGCCGCCCGCGCCATCCCCGCCCCGGCACCCCGGCCTTCCGGGGGCACGGCTCGCCTTCCGGTTGCACCTCCCGCCGGCCACAGGAAGTTGACAGGGACGTTACAGCTAATTTTTGCAACGTCGCTTTCTTAAAGAGATGATCCCGGGTAGGTCCGCGCCCACCGCGAGCGTGGGACCCACCGTCCCGACGCAGCCGGTCATCGCACCTGTTCCGGCGGCCCTCCGCCCGCAGGCGCTTCACCACCGGGAAAGAAGTCCTTGATGTCATTGCAACGCCTGCTGCTCGCTGCCACCGTGCTGCTCGCGCCCGCCGCCGCCCTGGCCCAGGCGCCCGCCCAGCCCGTGAGCGGCGTCTATATTGCTGGCGGCGCGGGTGTGAACTTCCTGCAGGACCGCGACATGGACGCGATCCGCGCCAACCGCGACTTCGTGCAAAGCTTCGGCGCCTCGCGCGACGGCCGCGTCGGCCACGATGTCGGCTGGGTCGGCCTGGGCTCCGTGGGCTACGGCTTCGGCAACGGCCTGCGCCTGGAACTGGAAGGCAACTACCGCCAGAACGAGGCCGACAGCATCCGCGGCTACGGCGGCGGCAACCTGACCAACCGCTTCAACCGCGTGGACGGCAAGGTCCGCCAGTACGGCGCCATGTTCAACGTGCTGTACGACTTCGCGATCCCGAACTTCCCGCTGCAGCCCTATGTCGGCGCCGGCGTCGGCTATGCCTGGAGCGAGTACAACAACATCCGCGGCACCCGCGCCGCCCCCGGCGGCGACACCGTGACCTTCCAGGACGTGGATGGCCACATCGCCTACCAGGCGATCCTCGGCGCGGCCTACCCGATCCAGGCGGTGCCCGGCCTCGCGGTGACGGCGGAATACCGCTACTTCGGCTCGCCCAACCAGCGGCAGAGCGGCCGCTTCTCGGACACGGCCGGCCGCACGGTGTCGCAGGGCAACTTCGACGGCGGCACCCTGAACAACCACTCCCTGCTGGTCGGCCTGCGCTACGCCTTCAACCAGCCGCGCCCGGCCCCCGTCGCCGTGGCCCCCGTGCCGGCGCTGGCCCCCACCGCCCGCACCTACCTGGTGTTCTTCGACTGGGACCGTTCCGACCTGACCGACCGCGCCCGGCAGATCCTGGCCGAGGCCGCCCAGTCCGCCAGCGGCAACGGCACCACCCGCATCGAGGTGGCCGGCCACACCGACCGTTCCGGCACGCCGCAGTACAACCAGCGCCTGAGCCAGCGCCGGGCCGAGGTCGTGGCCGCCGAGCTGGCGCGCCAGGGCGTCGCCCGCTCCAGCATGGTGATCCAGGCCTTCGGCGAGAGCCGCCCGCTGGTGCAGACCGCCGACGGCGTGCGCGAGCCGCAGAACCGCCGGGTGGAAATCCTCCTGCGCTGAAGCGCGGCCGCAGCCCGGCAGCGCGAGGCGGGGGGCCGGCCACCGGCGCCCTGCCCCCCGGACCCACCGCCGCCAGGGGAAAACCACCCCCCTGGCGGCGCGACCGGCTCAGAACCGGTCGCGGCGAGACCAGGGCGCGTCCTCCAACCCGCGGCGCAGCAGGTGATCGGCCGGGCGCAGAAGGCCCTGGCCGGCGCCGGCAACCCGCCCGCCGCGGCACCTGCGACCACGGGCCTGGCCCACCACCGCGTGGCGGCTTGGTGCCTCGCCCGTCCCGCCCGCGCCCTGGGCCGGGCGGGGCCCCTTTCCCCCGGCGCCGGCCGGTTTTCCGGCCGCTTTTTCCGGCCGCGCTGTGCCAGATTCCGCTCTTCGTGCCACTTTCGGCGGAATCTGCCATGCCGCTTTCCTTGCCTTTCTCTGAAGTATCTGATATTGTTGAACATATCAGCCGGAAGCAGCCCGAAAGGGGCGCTGCCCGGTAAGGAAGTAAGAGAGTAAGGAAGTAAGGCGAGGGCCGCCTCGGCCACCCGGCGCCTTTCCATCGCGGCGCCACCCGTCGCGCCCGGCGCGGTCCCGCACTACATCTATGGGCAGCCCATCCCTGCCGGTGCGCGCCCCCGCCACCCCCGCGCCCCGGCCCGCTCGAAAGACCCGACCTGCATGACCGACGCCGTGCGCCTGACGCAGCTCCCCAACGGCCTCACCGTTGTGTCCGACACCATGCCGCGGGTGGAAACCGTGTCCATCGGCGCCTACGTCCACGCCGGCACGCGCGACGAAGCCGCCCCCGAGAACGGCGTGTCCCACTTCCTCGAGCACATGGCCTTCAAGGGCACCGAGAAGCGTGACGCCGCCGCCATCGCGCGCGAGATCGAGGATGTCGGCGGCCAGCTCAACGCCTACACGGCGCGCGAGAACACCGCCTACTACGCCAAGGTGCTCAAGGACGACCTGCCGCTGGCGGCCGACATCCTCGGCGACATCCTCACCCATTCCACCTTCGTGCCCGAGGAAGTGGAGCGCGAGCGCGGCGTGATCCTGCAGGAGATCGGGCAGGCCAACGACACGCCCGACGACATCGTGTTCGACCACTTCCAGGCCACCGCCTACGGCGACCAGCCGATGGGCCGCCCCACCCTGGGCCCGGCCGAGATCATCGAATCCATGCCGGGCGAGGCGCTGCGCGGCTATATGCGCCGTCACTACGGCCCCTCGCGCATGGTGGTGGCCGCCGCCGGCGCGCTGGAGCACGAGACGCTGGTGGAGCTCACCCGCCGCCACTTCGCCGACCTGCCCACCGCCGACGCGCACGACGCCGAGCCCGCCCGCTACACCGGCGGCGAGTTCCGCGAGGAGCGCGACCTCGACCAGGTGCACGTGGTGCTGGGCTTCCCCGCCCCCGCCTACCGGGAGCCGCTCTACTACCCGACCATGCTGCTCTCCGGCCTGCTGGGCGGCGGCATGTCCTCACGCCTGTTCCAGGAGATCCGCGAGAAGCGCGGGCTGGTCTACTCGATCTACTCCTTCCACTCGCCGTTCCGGGACAGCGGCATGCTGGCGATCTACGCCGGCACCGGCGAGGACCAAGCCGCCGAGCTGGTGCCGGTGACGCTGGAACAGCTGCGCCTCGTGCAGAGCACGGTGACGGAGGAGGAGCTGAACCGCGCCAAGGCGCAGCTGCGCGCCTCCCTGCTGATGAGCCTGGAATCCACCGGCAGCCGCTGCGAGCAGATCGCCCGCCAGCTGCAGGTGCACGGCCGCATCGTCCCCGTGGAGGAAACCAAGGCCAAGATCGCCGCCGTCACGGTGGAGCAGGTCCAGGCCGCCGCGGCCGCAGCCTTCCGCGGCCGCCCGACGCTGGCCGCGCTCGGCCCGGCCGGCAAGGTTCCCGGCCTGCCCGCCATCGTCGAGAAGCTGGCGGCGTGACGGAGGGCGAGAGCCTCGACCGCCTGCAAGCGCTGGTGGCCGCCGCGCGCGCGGCGGGGGCGGACGCGGCGGATGCCATCCTGGCCCGCGGCGCCTCGCTCTCCGTGGCGCGGCGCCTGGGCGCCGTGGAGAAGGTGGAGCGGGCGGAGGAGCTGGACCTCGGCCTGCGCGTCTTCGTGGGGCAGCGGCAGGCCATCGTTTCCTCCACCGACCCCGACCCGCGCGGCTTCGCGGCCCTGGCGGAGCGCGCCGTGGCCATGGCCCGCGCCGTGCCGGAAGACCGCTTCGCCGGCCTGCCGCCGGATACGCCCCGCTTCACGCCGCCCGCCCTGGACCTGGAAGACCCCGCCGAGCCCGACGTCGCCGCCCTGACCGAGCGCGCCGCGATGGCCGAGGACGCCGCCCGCGCCGTGCCGGGCGTGTCCAACTCCGAAGGCGCCGAGGCCGGCTGGTCCCGCACCGCGGTGGCGCTGGTGTCCTCGGCCGGCTTCGCCGGGGCCTATGCCCGCACCGGCCACAGCCTCTCGGTGTCCGCCCTGGCCGGGTCCGGCACGGGAATGGAGCGGGACTACGACGCTTCCTCCGCCGTGCATCTCGGCGACCTCGAGGACCCCGCCACCCTCGGCCGCAATGCCGGGGAGCGGGCGGTGCGCCGGCTCAACCCGCGCCGCCCCGCCACGGCGCGGCTGCCGGTGGTCTACGACCCGCGCGTGGCCGCCTCGCTGCTCGGGCACCTTTCGGCGGCCATCAACGGCGCCGCGGTGGCGCGCGGCACCTCCTTCCTGCGCGACGCGCTCGGGCAGCCCGTGCTGGCGCGCGGGCTGTGTGTGCGCGACGACCCGACCCGCCCGCGCGGCCTGCGCTCCCGCCCCTTCGACGGCGAGGGGTTGCCGGGCCAGCCCCGCGCGGTGGTGGAGAACGGGGTGCTGACCACATGGATCCTGGACTGGCGCTCCGCCCGGCAGCTCGGCCTCGCCTCGACCGGCCATGCCAGCCGCGGCGTGTCCGGACCGCCCTCCCCCGGCACCACCAACCTGTGGCTGGAACCGGGGACGCTGAGCCCGGCCGAGCTGATGGCCGACATCACGGAGGGCATCTACGTCACTGAGCTGATCGGCATGGGCGTCAACGGCCTGACCGGCGACTACAGCCGCGGCGCCGCCGG
This sequence comes from Roseomonas sp. BN140053, assembly GCF_047690175.1. Classification (NCBI taxonomy): domain Bacteria; kingdom Pseudomonadati; phylum Pseudomonadota; class Alphaproteobacteria; order Acetobacterales; family Roseomonadaceae; genus Roseomonas; species Roseomonas sp. BN140053. The sequence goes on from NZ_JBLLEB010000002.1 coordinate 206,528, forward strand.
CTTCATGATTCGCAACGGCGCCCTGGCCGAACCGGTGAGCGAGCTGACCATCGCCGGCAACCTGCGCGACATGTTCCGCGCGATGACCCCGGCCAGCGACCTGCGCTTCCGCCGCGGGACTGACAGCCCCACCGTGCGGGTCGAGGGGCTGACCATCGCGGGCGGCTGAACGGGCCGCGGCCTAGCGCGCGGCCCCGGGCGGATCGGCGCCGAACAGGCCGTCCCGGTAGTCGCGGGCGGCCTGGATGATCTCCTCGCGCGTGTTCATCACGAAGGGGCCCTGCGCCACCACAGGCTCGCCGAAGGGCTCGGCGTGGCCGAAGAGCAGCACGGCGTCGGAGCGGCCCTCGATCTCCACGGCGTCGCCGTCCCCATTCAGCTCCATGAGGTGGCAGGGCGGGACCTCCGTGCCGGCCACCACCACCGTGCCGCGCACGAGGTAAAGGAACACGCTGCGTGCCGCCGCCACCGGCAGGCGCAGCTGCCCGCCCGGCGCCAGTTCCAGCACGGCCATGGACACGTCGAAGATCGGCTGCACGGGGCCGGAGCGCCCGTCCCAGGACCCGGCGATCAGCTTCACCGCGGCGCGCCCGCCATCGGCGGACAGCACCGGGATCTCCGCCGCCTGCAGGCCGCGGTAGCGCGGCGGCACCCGCTTCAGCCGCGCCGGCAGGTTGAGCCAGAGCTGCAGGATCTCCAGCGGCCCGCCCTCCCGCTCGAAGCGCTCGGGCGAGAGTTCCGCATGCACCAGCCCGCGCCCGGCGGTCATCCACTGCACGCCGCCGGCGGCGATGATGCTCTCGTGCCCGCCGCTGTCGTGATGCGCCAGCTCGCCCTGGAGGATGAAGGTCACCGTCTCGAAGCCGCGATGCGGGTGCGGGCCGAAGGGCAGGCCGCGGTTGTTGGGCGGATAGAACTGCGGCCCGTGGTGGTTGAGGAACAGGAAGGGGTCGAGCATCTCGATCCCCGGCCCGGGCAGCGGGCGCCGGGTCACGAGGTCGCCGATGTCGTGCCGGATGGCCGGGTGCAGCCGGCGGACGCTGCGCACCCCGGCGGAAGCTCCCGCGGTGGCGGCGGCCCCGGGGCTCTCAGCGGACATCAGGCGACGCCCGGCAGGGCAGCGGGCGCCCGGGCGAAGCGCAGCGCGGCCGGCGGGGTGACGGGGTCGTGGGTGCAAAGGATCGTCACCTCGTCTCCGTGCTCACGCTTCAGCCGTCGCAACTGGGCCTGGGTGGTCAGCCGCGCGGCGCGGTCGCTCTCCATCACGTCCTGGTAGGCGCGCGACAGCGGCGGGCAGCGCGGGTCCTCGTCCAGCTCGGAATGCATGAACACGGCGTCGCCGGCATGCAGCACCCAGCCCTGCCCGGTGTCGATCGCCACGCCGCAATGGCCGGGCGTATGGCCGGGCAGCGGCACCAGCCGGAAGGAGGGCGGCAAGCCATGCAGCCCGCCGATCGCCGGCAGGCCGAACCAGCTTTCCGTCCCCGTGGCGTATTCCCGCATGGGCGAGGTCAGCTGCTGCGGCCGCCAGCGCAGCTGGCCGATGGTGCCGCGGCGCTCCCGGGCGGCGGCGGCCTCGGCGGCATGGACGTGCACGGCGGCGCGCGGGAAGTCGGAGATGCCACCGGCATGGTCGAAGTCCAGATGCGTCATCACGATGTGGCGCACGTCGCGCGGGTCGAGCCCGAGCTGGCGGATGCGCGACAGCGCGGTCTGGTCGGCTTCCAGCGACGGGCGGTCGGCGTAAAGGAAGGGCCGGCTGATGCGCGGCACCGGCCGGTTGACGTCGCCCATGCCGAAGCCGGTATCCACCAGCACCAGCCCGGCCTCGGTTTCCGCCAGCAGGCAGCGGCAGGCCAGGTGCGCCGGGCCGAGGCCGGGCGTGTTCCCGTCCCAGAGCTTGCCGCCCAGGGGACGCATGCAGCCGCATTCGATGACGTGGATACGCATTCCCGCCAAACGTGGCCGCAAAGGCGGCAGTTGCGCAGCCCGGGTGTCCACGAATGGCGGCGGAACAGCCGGGACAGTCCCGGGCGACGTGGAAGCCCGGCACGGCCTGCGACGCGAGCCAAGGGGGCCCCCGCACGGCCGTGCGCCCGGCGGGACGCGCAGCCGCCGTCCGGCGGAGCTAGGCCGCCAGCCGCGGCCCGCCGGGCCGCACCACGTCGTCCGACTTGGGCTTATGCAGCACGGCCGGCGTGACCTCGCACAGGTCCCTGGTGCCGGTCAGCGCCATGCTGACGTCCAGCTCCTTGCGGATGATCTCCAGCGCGCGGGTCACGCCCGCCTCACCACCCGCGGCGAGGCCGTAGAGCCAGGCCTTGCCGATCATCGTGCCGTGCGCCCCCATGGCCAGCGCCTTGAGCACGTCCTGGCCGGAGCGGATGCCGCCGTCGAACAGGATCTCCGTCCGGTCGCCCACCGCCTCCACGATGGAGGGCAGCACGGAGATGGAGGAGGGCGCGCCGTCCAGCTGCCGGCCGCCGTGGTTGGACACCACCATCGCGTCGGCGCCGCAATCGGCAGCGATGCGGGCATCCTCGATGTCCAGGATGCCTTTGAGGATCAGCTTGCCCGGCCAGAGCGAGCGGATCCAGGCCACGTCCTTCCAGCTCAGCGAGGGGTCGAACTGCCCGGCGATCCACTGGCTCAGCGTGGTGATGTTGCGCCCGCCCTGCACGAACTCCGCCAGGTTGCCGAAGCTCTTGCGCTTGCCGCGCAGCACCTTCAGCGCCCAGGCCGGCTTGGTGGCGATGTCCAGCGCGTTGGCCAGCGTCAGCTTGGGCGGCACCGCCAGCCCATTCTTGATGTCGCGATGCCGCTGCCCCTGGATCTGCAGGTCCAGCGTCAGCACCAGGGCGGAGCATTTCGCGGCGATGGCCCGCTCCACCAGCGACTTCGCGAAGCCGCGGTCGCGCATCACGTAGAGCTGGAACCAGAAGGGCTTGCTCACCGCCGCCGCCACGTCCTCGATGGAGCAGATGGACATGGTGGACAGGCAGAAGGGGATGCCGAAGCGCTGCGCCGCCCGGGCGCCCAGGATCTCGCCATCAGCGTGGAACAGACCGGTCAGCCCGGTAGGGGCGATGGCCACGGGCATGCTCACCGGCTCGCCCAGCATGGTGGAGCCGAGCTGGCGGTCGGACACGTCGATCATCACACGCTGCCGCAGCTTCAGCGCATGCAGATCCTCGCGGTTCGCCCGAAAGGTGTTCTCGTCATAGGAGCCGCGGTCGGCGTATTCGAAGATGGCGCGCGGGATGCGCCGCTTGGCCAGCAGGCGCAGGTCCTCGACATTGGTGACCGGCGGCATCGGCATGTCCTCATTCTGGGCGGGGTCGGGACCGGGCGGGCCGCCGCGCCGAAGGGCCGGCAGGCTCGCCGGCCCTGGTTAGGGGAGTTTGCCACCACCGTCGAAGCTTTGCACCGCCCCGCCGCGCGCCCCTGCCCGTCGCGGCCCTCCCGCTGGCCGAGGGCTGCGCCGTTCTCCTTGCACGGGTCAGCGCGGCAGGCGGAGGCTATGAGCGACGGGCCATGATCATCCGCCCCCGGCCGACGAGTTCCGACCTTCTTTTCGCCCTGCACGGCTCCATCCTGCCGCGGATCGCGCTGCGGGTCGGCGCCCTGACACTGCTGGCGACCCTGCTGGCCTGGCTGGACCGGGTGATCGAGCGCTTCCCCGAGATCACGGCGGCGCCCTTTTCCGTGCTGGGGCTGACTCTTTCCATCTTCTTCGGCTTCCGCGCCAGCACCTGCTACGCCCGCTGGTGGGAGGCCCGGACCCTTTGGGGCCGGCTGATCGTGGAAGCCCGCGGCTTCGGGCGCGACGCCGCCGAGCTCCTGCCCGCCACCGAGGCGGCGCTGCGCGGCCGGCTGGTGCGGCGCGTGGTGGGCTTCGTGCACTGGCTGGAGGTCCGGCTGCGCCATGGCGACGGCCCCGTCGCGGCCGCCCCCTGGCTGCCGCCGGCCGAGGCCGCGGCACTCGGAGGCAAGCGCAACCCCGGCAACGCCATCCTGCAGGCGCAAACGGCGGAGCTGGTCGCCTGCCTCCGGCGCGGGCAGCTCAGCGATATCCTTTATGCCTCCCTGGCGAAGCGGCTGGACGGGATGGCGGCGGTGCAGTCGGGGGCGGAGCGCATCCTCACCACCCCCATGCCCTTCGCCTATTCGCTGCTGCTGCACCGGTCGGCCTGGCTGTTCTGCCTGCTGCTGCCCTTCGGCTTCGTGGGGACGCTGGGCTTCTTCACGCCCCTGGTGACGGCGATCCTGGCCTATACGCTGTTCGGCCTGGAAGCCCTGAGCGACGAGCTGGAGGAGCCCTTCGGCCTGGCGCAGAACGACCTGCCCCTGAGCGCCATGACCCGGATGGTGGAGATCGACCTCCTGGAATGCCTGGGCGAGGCCGAGCTGCCTGCAGCGCTGCACCCCGAGAACGGCGTGCTGCGCTGAAGGCAGCGCGGCGGGCCAGACCGGCCCCGCGGCAGCGGCTCTGCCCACGGCTGTCGGTTGGAGAACCAGAGCCGCCCATCGCCGCCCTGCTCCCCCAGCGCCCCCTCCTTCGCCGCCAGTGCCGGACCCCGCGGAAGCCCGCAGGGCGGGGATCGTGGCCGCGGCGCGAAGAGGAGGGTGCAACCGGCTCGGAACATACTATATTACAGCCATGTCAGATTCCCCTCGGGAGCATCGGCCCATGACCCTTTCCGTTCGCCGCGGTTCCCGCCTGCTGGCCGCGCTCGCCGTGGTCGCCATGACGGTGGCCCCCATGACCGCAGATGCGCGCCCGGGCGGCGGCTTCTCCTCGGGCAGCCGCGGCAGCCGCTCCTACAGCGCGCCGCCTTCCACCAGCACCGCGCCGAATGGCGGCAGCACCTTCAACCGCACGGAAGCCCCGCGCGGCGGTGCCACGACGCCCGGCTACGGTCAGGCGAGCCGCCCGAACTACACCCCCGCCCCCGTGCGCAGCGGCTTCGGCGGCGGTTTCTTCTCGGGGCTCGCGGGCGGGCTGCTGGGCGCCGGCATCGCCGGCATGCTGTTCGGCCACGGTGCCTTCGGCGGCATGTCGGGCGGCGCAGGCTTCCTGGGCTTCCTGCTGCAGATCGCCCTGATCGTCGGCGCGGCGATGCTGGTGATGCGCTTCTTCCGCCGCCGCGCCGCGGCGCAGAGCGGCCTGATGCCGGCCGTGGCCGGGGCGGCGCCGCGCGGCTACGCCCGCGACATGCAGCCGAGCGCGGCCGGCGGCATGGCGGGCGCGATGCCCGGCGGCGCGCCGGCCTCCACGCCGCTGCAGGTCACCCCCGCCGACTTCGAGAGCTTCGAGCGCGCGCTGGTGGAGGTGAACGCCGCCTGGTCGCGCGGCGACACGGCGACGCTGGAGCGGCTGGCAACGCCGGAGATGGCCCGCTACTTCGCCGGCGACCTGCGCGACCTGTCCGCCCGCGGCTGGCGCAACGAGACGCGCGACGTACGGCTGGAAGCCGGCGACCTGTCCGAGGCCTGGCGCGAGCAGGGCCAGGACTACGCCACCGTCGCGATGCGCTTCAGCCTGGTGGACGTGACCCGCGACACCGCCGGCCGGGTGGTCGAGGGCGATCCCGAAGCGCGGCAGACGGTGACGGAACTGTGGACCTTCACCCGCCGGCCGGGCGGCGCCCAGGGCTGGCAGGTGTCCGCCATCCAGCAGGCGCGCTGAACCCAGCGCGTTGCAGCATCGGGGGCCGGGTTCCGCGAGGAACCCGGCCCTTTCCATGTCCGCCCCCGGTCGGGCGAGGGTGCCTGCCGCCGCCAAGCGACGCGAAACCGCGGCGTTCCACCCAATCCAGAGTAGCGTGACCGCTCCGGCGCGGCGTGCTAGCCCGGCACGCCATGCTCAAGCGCCTGCTGCGCCATCCCGCGACGCTCGCGTTGGCGGCGCGCCTGATCGGCCTCTATCTCGCCTTCACCTACGCCACCACGCGCTGGACATTGCTGGGCGCGCGCGACGTGGCCTGGGTGGCCGAACCGGGCCTGCCGCTGGTCGCCAGCTTCTGGCACGAACGCCTGCCGATGATGCCGATGCTATGGCGCCTGGCCCGGCGAAAGTTCCCCAGCTTGGCGGCGCACCGGGCGCATGTGCTGGTGTCCCGGCACCGGGATGGCCGGGCCATCGGTGACGTCGTGTCGCGCTTCCGGCTGGAAACGGTGCACGGCTCCACCTCGCGGGGCGGGACGGCTGGGGTGATCGCGCTGTTGCGGCTGCTGGAAGGCGGCGACATGGTGGCCATCACCCCGGACGGGCCGCGCGGCCCGCGCCGGGTGGCGGCAGCGGGGGTGGCGCAGATCGCCGCCCTGGCGGGCGTGCCGGTGGTGCCCTGCGCCGCGGCCACCTCGCGGCGGATCGTGCTGCGCTCCTGGGACCGGATGGTGCTGCCCCTGCCGTTCAGCCGCGGCGTGGTGGTGGTGCGCCCCACCGTATCCGTGTCGCGCGACGAAGCCGGCACCGCCCTGCAGGCCATCGCCGCGGGCATGAACGAGGCCTGCGCCATCGCCGATGCCTGGGTCGCCGGGCAGCCCGTGCCGGAGCTGGACCGCTGGCCGGGATGACGGCGCCGCAGCCGCGGTCGGCGACGCCCGCCAGCTTGGCTTGGTCGGTGGCGGCACGGCTGAGCGCGCCGCTCTGGCGGCTGCACCTGCGCGGGCGGGTGCGGCGGGGCAAGGAGGTGGCCGGCCGCCTCGGCGAGCGGCGGGGCGAAGGCGCGGACCGGCCGGTGGGCACCCTGCTCTGGCTGCATGCGGCCAGCGTGGGGGAAAGCCTGTCGATCCTGCCGCTGCTGGAGATCCTCGCCGAGCGGCGGCCGGCGCTGCGCTTCCTGGTCACCACCGGTACGGTCACCTCGGCCGAGCTGCTGGGACACCGGCTGCCGCCCGCGCTGGCCGGACGGGTGCAGCACCGTTTCGTGCCGCTGGACGTGCCGGGCTGGGCGGGGCGCTTCCTGGACGGCTGGCGGCCGGACGCGGCGGTGTTCGTGGAAAGCGAGCTGTGGCCGAACCTGCTCGCCGCCGCGCGGACGCAGGGGGTGCCCCTGGCCCTGGTCAATGCCCGGCTGTCGGCGCACTCCGCCCGGGCCTGGCGCTGGTGTCCCGGAATGGCGCGGACGATGCTGTCGGGCTTCCGGGTCGTGCTGGCGCAGACCGAGGCGGATGCGGAGCGGCTGCGTGCCCTCGGCGCCCCGACGGCGCGGGCGGCGGGCAACCTGAAATACGCTTCCCCGCCCCTGCCGGTGGAGGAGGCCGAGCTGGCGCGGTGGCGCGCCCGCCTCGGCACGCGGCCCGTTTGGCTCGCCGCCAGCACCCATCCGGGCGAGGAAGCCGTGGTGGCCGAAGCGCATGCGCGCCTGGCGACCAGGTTGCCGGGGCTGCTGACGGTGATCGCGCCGCGCCATCCGGAACGCGGCGCGGCGCTGGCGCGGGACCTGCCCGGCACCACCCGCCGCAGCGCGGGGGAACTGCCGGGCGATGCGGCGGGCCTGTTCCTCGCCGACACGCTGGGGGAGCTGGGGCTGTTCTACCGGCTGGCCGGGGCGGCGCTGGTGGGTCGGTCGCTGCTGCCGCCGGGCGGCGGGCAGAACCCCCTGGAGCCGGCGCGGCTGGGCTGCCCGGTGCTGTTGGGCCCCCATACCGGCAACTTCGCCGAGATCACCGAGCGCCTGCTGAGCGCGGGCGGCGCGCTGCGGGTGGGGCCCGGGGCGGCCGCGCTGGCGGATGCCGTGGGCGCCGTGCTAACGGAGCCGGAACGCGCGGCCGGGCTGCGCCGGGCGGCGGGCCAGGTGGCGGCCGCGGCGTCCGGCGTGGCGGAGGCGGTCGCGGAGGCGGTCATGGCATTGCTGCCGGACCGCTGAGGCGTTTCGCCGGAAACTTCGCCGGTGCCCATCTGGGGAGTGAGGACGAAGCGTCATGCGTGCCCCCGACTTCTGGAGCGGGGACGGCGGGGGCCTGCTGCCCTTTCTCCTGTCCCCCGTCGCGGCCCTCTACGCCTCCGCCACCGCCCGGCGGGTTGCCCGGCCGGGCTGGCAGTCCCCGGTTCCCGTGATCTGCTGCGGCAACGTCACTGCCGGCGGGGCGGGCAAGACCACCCTGGCGCTGGATCTCGGGCGTCGCTTGGCCAGCCGCGGCGTGGAGGTGCATTTCCTGTCGCGCGGCTATGGCGGCAAGCTGAAGGGGCCCCTGCGGGTGGACCCGGCGCAGCACGACAGCCGCGCGGTGGGCGACGAGGCGCTGCTGCTGGCGGCGGAGCGCCCGGCCTGGATTTCCGCCGACCGCGCCGCCGGGGCGCGCGCCGCCATCGAGGCCGGGGCGCAGGCCATCGTGCTGGATGACGGGCTGCAGAACCCCACCTTGCAGAAGGACCTCGCGCTGCTGGCGATCGACGGGTCCTACGGCTTCGGCAATGGCTGGGTCATCCCTTCCGGTCCGCTGCGCGAGCCGGTGGAGAACGCGGCCCGCCGTGCGCGAGCGGCCGTGCTGATCGGCGAAGACGCCACCGGCGCCCTGGCGCGGTTGCCGCCGGGCCTGCCCGTGCTGCGGGCGCGGCTGGTGCCGGGGCCGGAAGCGGCGCTGCTGGCAGGGCAGCCGGTTTTCGCATTCTGTGGCATCGGCAACCCGCGCAAGTTCTTCAGCAGCCTGCAGGAAGCCGGCGCGGTGATCGCCGGCCGATCGGCCTTTGCCGACCACTACCCCTACGATGCCGGAGATCTGCGGGATCTGCTGGCCCAGGCGGAAGCGCTGCGGGCGCTTCCCGTCACCACCCGCAAGGATTTCGTTCGCCTGCCGCAGGCCTTTCGCGCGCGGGTCACCGTGCTCTCGGTGGGACTGGCCTGGGACGAGCCTGCGGAGATCGAGAGCCTGCTGGACCCGCTGGCACTCCGGGTTTCCGTCCCGGCCTGACGCAGTTCCCCGGAGCGGCTCGGCCGGTTTGACGAATGCCCGTTCCGCCGCACAGGTCAGCGGCTCCGGCCCAGGCGGACATGTACAGCGCCGTTCGAGCCGCAGAGGTCATGCTGTCTCGGCCGTGCTGTCCCGAAGGGGCGTGCTTCCGGATCGTGGGAGCCACTGCGCGTGCACCAGCCGCGCCCGGCATGCATCGGACTGACTCCGCTGCAGGTCACGATCCGCTTGCCCTTAATGTACCATTTGGTTCATAAGCGGGGCTCCGAGCCTGCCAGGGAGGAACAGCACGTTGCGTTCAGCGTCACAGCCGCCGCAAGGCAGGACGACATCGCTCCTCGCCGGCGCACCCGCCGCGCATCGGCCGGCCACGAGCCTTCGGGCAGCCACGCCGTGACCGCGCGCGAGGGACAGTCCGTTCTGGCCGGGCTAATTGGGGCCGGCATCCAGGGCTCCCGCACCCCCGCCATGCATGAGCGGGAAGGTGATGAGCAGGGCCTCCGCGTCCTGTACCAGAAGATCGACCTGGACCGGCTCGGGCTGGGTCCGGACGCCTTGCCCGAGCTGTTGCTGGCAGCGCGGCGGATGGGCTTCGCGGGGCTGAACATCACCTATCCCTGCAAGCAGGCCATCATCCCCCTGCTGGACGAGCTGTCGCCTGACGCGGCAGCCCTGGGCGCGGTGAACACCGTGGTGCTGCGGGACGGCCGCGCCGTGGGCCACAACACGGACTGGTGGGGCTGGGCCGAGGGGTTCCGCCGCGGCCTGCCGGATGCCGCGCTCGGGCGAGCGGTGCAGCTCGGTGCGGGCGGCGCGGGTGCGGCGGTGGCGCATGCGGCGCTGACGCTGGGGATCGGGCAGCTGACCCTGTTCGACATGGACCCGGCGCGGGCCGCGGCGCTGGCCGCGCAGCTCTCGACGCAGTTCGGCGAGAATCGTGCGGTGGCCGGCAGCGACCTGCCCGCCGCGATGGCGGCGGCAGACGGGCTGATCCACTGCACCCCCACCGGCATGGCCAAGCTGCCCGGCCTGCCCTTGCCGGCGGCGCTGCTGCACTCCCGGCTCTGGGTGTCGGAGATCGTTTACTTTCCGCTGGAAACCGAGCTGCTGCGGCAGGCCCGGGCACTCGGCTGCCGCACGCTGGATGGCGGCGGCATGGCGGTGTTCCAGGCCGTGGAAGCGTTCCGCCTGTTCACCGGCATCACGCCTGATGCCGAGCGGATGCGGCGCCACTTCGCCTCCATGGGCGCCGGTTGAAGCACCGGAAGTCCTGACGGCCGGGAGTTCCGGCCAGGGAACCCGGCCGAGTGGAACCGCGCTCGGCGGCTTCAATGGTTCCTGGAAGTCGCCGCGGGCCGGCCCGGACACTCAGCCCAGCAGGTGCCTTTGCAGGAAGGCGCCCACGGCGCGATAGGCGCTGCGCCGGTTGTCGCGCTTCAGGAAGCCGTGCCCCTCGTCGGGGAAGCTCAGGTATTCCACCGGCACGCCGCGGCGGCGGATGGCTTCGGCCATCTGCTCGCTCTCGAAGGGCGGGACGCGCGGGTCGGTCATGCCCTGGGCCACGAACATCGGGCAGCGGATGCGCTCCACCTCGTTCAGCGGTGACAGCTCCTCCAGCAGGGCAGCGTCGGCCAGGGGGTCGCCGTACTCGGCGGCGCGGTGGGCGATGCGCCAGGGACCGGTGCGCTCGAAGAATGTCTTCCAGCGGGCGATGCCGTAGAAATCGACGCCAGCCGCCCAGAGCTCGGGGAAGCGCGTCACCGCGGCGAGAACCATCCAGCCGCCATAGCTCTGTCCCATCACCGCGATGCGCGACGCGTCGAAGCGGTCCTGCCCGGCCAGCCAGGCATGGGCGGAGGCGAGGTCGCGCACGCTGTCCGGCCGCTTCTCGCGGTCATCCAGAGCGGCATAGGCGCGGCCGTAGCCGGTGGAACCTCGCACATTGGGCACCAGCACGGCGATGCCGAGCGCCAGCACCATCTGCAGGTCCGGCCGCCAGTTCGGCAGGGCCTGCGCCGCCGGGCCGCCATGCACCCAGACCAGCACCGGCCAGCCGGTCGCCGGCGGGGCCCCTTCCGGCAGGGCCAGAAAGGCGGGCAGCTGGCGGCCGTCATGGCTGGGAAAGCTGACCGTGTCCCAATCGCGGGTTCCGGCGGGCGCATCCCCCGCGGCGAAAAGGGGAACCGCGGCCGCAGCACCGCGCTCGAACAGCCACAGGGTTGAGGGACGGGTCGGGCGCGCGAGGTCGAAAGCCACCGCCGCTCCGTCCGGCCGCCAGGTGATCTTGGTGATCACGCCCTGGGGGTGGGGGGGCTCCTCCAGCATCGCGCCGCTCTCGCCGTCGAGGAGGCGCAGGCGCGACCAGCCGCCCTCGTTCACCACGGCTGCCAGGATGCGGCCATCGGGCGAAACTTCCAGCTTCTCCACATCGGCCTCGGGGGCGTGGAGGAAGCGCGGCTCGCCGCCGGGCTCCGCGAAAGCCACGCCCAGGTAGTCCCGGCCCCGATCGGTGAGCAGCCAGAAGCCGCCCCCGTCCCGGCGCCAGCGCGGGTTCATGTGCCGCCAGTCGCCCGCATGCGGGGTCAGGGCGGTGGTGCGGCCGCTGTCCAGTTCCAGGCGCAGCAGGTCGCTCTCGAAGGTCCGGGGCGCCGTCGCCAGCACCACGGAACGGCCATCGGGATGCCAAGCCGGCAGTTCGTGCGGCCCTTCCACCTCGCTGACGCGGCGGATTTCGCCGGTGCCGAGGTCGATCGTGCAGGGATCGGTATGGGCGGGGTCGCGGGTATTGGCCGTGCAGGCGAGTCGCTGGCCATCCGGCGAGATGGCGCCCCAGCCATGGATGGTGCGGGGCTGTGCAGTCAGGGCGCGGGCCTCGCCCTCCGGTGGGAGCAGGTAGAGCTGCACGCGCTCGTCGCCGGCCTGGTCGCGGCCGAACACCGCGCTGCCATCGGCGGGGTTGCCCGCAACAAAGGCGACCGTGTCGCGGTGGCTGCTGCGCGCCCGGGCTGGGCCACCATCGGCGGGCAGTTCCCAGACCTGCGCCGAGCCGGCGACGTCGTTGAGGAACAGGAGGCGGCCATCCGCCGCGAAGGACGGGGCGGTGGCGGCCGGGAAGGCCAGGAACCGGTCGAGCAGGGAAGCGATATCGGGCATGCCGGCATGCCACGCCCGACGGGCGGGAAGATCAAGCCGCGGGGCTCACCTGGCCCGGCGCCTGGGGCGGGATGATGGTTCGGAACCGGGCAAGCCGCCCCGGAACAGCTGCCCTTCTCACCCGGAGTTGATGGGACCGGAAGCACTTCGGCCGGGCCCCGAGGGAGCCCCCCCCCCGGAACCCGGCCGAAGAACAGGATGGGAAGGGGTGCGAAACCCCTTCCCGCCTTGGTCAGGCCGCGGCCTTGATCGCCGCCGCCTTGACGCTCTCGTCCACCGCGCCCGCGAAGGTCTCGAAGTTCTTCTCGAAGCGGCCCTGCAGGTCGCGCGCCGTGCGGTCATAGGCGGCGCCGTCCGCCCAGGCGTTGCGGGGGTTCAGCACCTCGCTGGGCACGCCCGGGACGCTCTTGGGGATCTGCAGCCCGAAGAAGGGCTCCGTCTCGAACTCGCCCCCGGCCAGCGTGCCGTCCAGCGCCGCGCGGAGCAGGGCACGGGTGTGCTTGATGCTCATGCGGTGGCCGGTGCCGTAGGCACCACCGGTCCAGCCGGTGTTCACCAGCCAGACCTGGGCGCCGTGCCGGTCGATCAGCTCGGCCAGCATCTTGCCGTAGACCTCGGGGTGGCGCGGCAGGAAGGGGGCGCCGAAGCAGGTGGAGAAGGTCGCCTGCGGCTCCTTGCCCAGGCCCTTTTCCGTGCCGGCGACCCGCGCGGTGTAGCCGCTGAGGAAGTGGTACATCGCCTGCGCCGCCGAAAGGCGGGCGATCGGCGGCAGCACGCCGAAGGCGTCCGCCGTCAGCATCACCACGTTCTTCGGCACATCCGCCATGCCGGAGGGCACGGTGTTGGGGATGAACTCGATCGGATAGCAGGACCGCGTGTTCTCGGTGTAGCGGTTGTCTTCCAGGTCGAGCTGGCCGCGCGCGTCGGAGACCACGTTCTCCAGCACCGTGCCGAAGCGGTGGGAGGCGTCCCAGATCTGCGGCTCGGCCTCGCGGCTCAGCTTGATGACCTTGGCGTAGCAGCCGCCCTCGAAGTTGAAGACGCCCTTGTCGGACCAGCCGTGCTCGTCATCGCCGATCAGCGCGCGCTCGGGGTCGGAGGACAGGGTGGTCTTGCCGGTGCCGGACAGGCCGAAGAACAGCGCCGTGTCGCCCGCCTTGCCCACATTGGCCGAGCAGTGCATCGGCAGCACGCCCTTGGCCGGCAGGATCCAGTTCATCACCGTGAAGATGCTCTTCTTGATCTCACCGGCGTAGGAGGTGCCGGCGATGCAGATCACCTTCTTGGCGAAGCTCAGCGCGATCAGCGTGGTGGAGTTCGGGCGGCCGCCATCGGTGGCGGGATCGGCCTCCATCTCCGGGGCATGGAGGATCACGTAGTCGGGCTGGAAGCCCGCCAGCTCCTCCGCCGGCGGACGGATGAACATGTTGCGAGCGAAGAGCGCATGCCAGGCATTGGTGGTGACCAGCCGCACCTTGATGCGGTGGGTCGGATCGGCGCCGGCGTAGAGGTCCTCGGTGAACAGCTCGGGCTGGCTGCCGAGATAGCTGCGGACGCGGTCGGTGAAGCGGTCGAACTTCGCGGGCTCGAGCTTCTGGTTGACCTTGCCCCACCAGATCTCGTTCGTGACCTCCGGGTCGTCGGCGACGAACTTGTCCTGCACGGAACGGCCGGTGTGCTGGCCGGTGATGCCGATGAAGGCACCGTCGGCGGACAGCGTGCCTTCGCCGCGGCGCATGGCGTGGGCGACGAGGCCGGAGGCGGTGAGGTTGGCGTGCACCGTGCTGGCGGAGACGCCGGTGCCGCTCAGCGCCTGGGCGGTGGTGTTAGCGGTGGCGGACATGGGTGCTCGTGAACCTCCCGAGGAAGAACGCCGGAGGGGAGCTTTCCCCCTGCGGGCTGATGACGTACGGCGGCGGAACCGCCTGTATAGCGCTCCTTCGGGCAGGTGCGCCCGGCGGTCAACGTCTCCGCGTGGTTAAGTCGGCGTAAGTCGCGAACGCCCATCCCGCGCGGCGGCAACCAGAGCGGTCCGCACCCCCCTTGCGTCGGCGACCGGTGCGGCAAATTCAAGGCGCAGGTAGCGGCCCGGCGCCTCGCCCGCGGGGTCTTCGCGGGCGGCGAGGTCGCAGCCGTCCGGGTCCACCCCCGTCAGGGTCCAGGGCCCCTCGCCCGGGTCCGCCCCCAGCAGGCCGCGGGCGATGGCGGCCAGGGCGTCGGCGTGCTCGGCGTTGACATGGGCCAGGATGTCCGGCTCGGCGGCCGCGAGGGCCGTCACGGCGGCGGGGTCGGGCAGCAGCTCGGCCTGGCGCAGGCGCTGGGCCCGGGCGAAGCCGCCCACGATCAGCGCACCGCCGGGCCGCACCCGCCACAGGGCGAAGTCGCCGAAGGCGGCGTAGAGCGCGGCATAGGGGTGGCGGGCCAGCCAGCGAGCCTTGAGGGGCGCGGCCTCCCCCTCCCCCACCGGCTCTGCCAAGCCTGTCACGGTGACGCGAGGGATGGTCTGGGGGTTGGCCTGCTCCGTCAGGCCGGCAAACAGCAGCGAGCAGCGCGGCTCGGCGGCGAGTTGGCGGGTGTGCTCGGACAGGACGGAAAGCCACAGCAGCACCGAACCGTCCGGCGCCAGGGCAGGGGTGACCAGGCTGGCGAAGGGCTGCCCCGCGGCCGCCGTGGCCAGGGTGGCCCAGGGGGCCGCCCGCATCAGGTGGCGGGCCTGAAGGGCGGGCGGTGGTTCGGGAGCGGGCTCAGGGGGCATGGGTTCGGCTCCTGGCAAAGCGGCCGCGGCAATTCGGACGACCCCGCTTGTGCCACAATCGGGCGCTACGACTTGTAGTGCCTCAAAAGGTTGGGCCGGATATGCCGCAGACCATCGCCCTCGTGGACGACGACCGCAACATCCTGACCTCGGTCTCCATGACCCTGGAACAGGAGGGATATCAGGTCCGTACCTACACGGACGGGGAAAGTGCCTTGCAGGGGCTGCTGGCGCGCCCGGCCGACCTGGCGGTGCTGGACATCAAGATGCCGCGCATGGACGGGATGGAGCTGCTGCAGCGGTTGCGGCAGCGCTCCGCCCTGCCGGTGATCTTCCTGACTTCCAAGGACGACGAGCTGGACGAGCTGATGGGCCTTCGCCTCGGGGCAGATGACTACATCACCAAGCCCTTCTCGCAGCGCCTGCTGCTGGAACGCATCCGTACCCTGCTGAGGCGCAACGAAACCTCCCGCGCCGAAGGGTCCGGGGCGCCGGCGGGGGGCGTGATCGCCCGCGGCGACCTGGTGCTGGACGAGACCAAGCACACCTGCACCTGGCGCGGGCAGCAGGTGCAGCTGACGGTGACGGAGTTCCTGCTGGTCAAGGCGCTGGCGGTCCGCCCCGGCATGGTGAAGAACCGCGACCAGCTGATCGACGCCGCCTATGGCGAGAACATCTACGTGGACGACCGCACCATCGACAGCCACGTCAAGCGGGTGCGCAAGAAGTTCCGCTCGGTGGACAACGACTTTTCCCACATCGAGACGCTGTACGGCATCGGCTACCGTTACAAGGAAGCCTGACATCGGCCGGGAGGGCAGCGCGGCCGGTTTTCCCAAGCAGGTGTGACTTGCCAGGGCAGGTCGGCCTAGAAAGATTGCGGCGTCGGCATCTCTCGGGGCCGGCGACCCCATGGGAAAAACCGAAGCGCGCATGAAGCATTGGCACCTCGACCAGATCGCCTGGGACCGTTTCGATCCTGGTAAGCTGGACCCCTCCATTATTCCGCTCGTGAAGGCGGCGGCGATGGTGGAGAAGAACGGCTTGGACTACGCGGTCTACCTGCGCAACGTCTTCGTGGGCGATCCGGACTTTTCCCAGGCCGCCGACAACTGGGCGGTGGAGGAGGTGCAGCACGGCGACGCGCTGGGCCGCTGGGCCGCCCTGGCCGACCCCGGCTGGGATTTCGACGCCGCCTTCGCCCGCTACCGCGCCGGCTACAAGATCGAGACCTCGGTGGACGCCTCGATTCGCGGCTCCCGCACCGGCGAGCTGATCGCCCGCTGCATGGTCGAGACCGGCACCTCCTCCTACTACACGGCGCTGGGCGACTCGACGGAGGAGCCGGTGCTGAAGCAGGTCTGCCGCCTGATCGCGGCGGACGAATACCGGCACTTCAAGCTCTTCTACGACCACATGAAGCGCTACTTGGCGCGCGAGAAGCTGAGCTTCGCCAAGCGGCTGCGCGTCGCCGCCGGCCGCATCGGCGAGAGCGAGGACGACGAACTGGCCTTCGCCTTCCATTGCGGCAACGAGCCGGAAAGCATGCCCTACAGCCACGACCGCTGCATCGCCGGCTACATGGGCCGCGCCATGGGCTTCTATCGCTTCCGGCACATCGAGCGCGGCATGGGCATGGTGTTCAAGTCCATCGGGCTGGAGCCGCGCGGCCGCATCTCCGACCTTGCCGCCCGGGGCGCCTGGCGGCTGCTGCAATGGCGGCGCAACCGCTACGCCCAGCAGTTCGCCGGTCCGGCCAACGAGAACGCGGTCCCCGCCACGGGTCAGCGGGACGCGGCGTGAGCCCGCCGCGCCGACGCGCGTTCCTGGGGGCCGCCCTGGCCACCGCGCCCCTGCTCGCGGCCGCCCCGGCCCGGGCACAGCGCGAGGGGCCGGGGCTGGGCGAGATCGCCCGCTCCCGCGGTCTCGCCTTCGGCGCGGCGGTGCAGGCCTCGATGCTGGCGGCCGACCCGTCCTTCGCGCGTCTGGTGGACACCGAATGCGCCCTGCTGGTCCCGGAATACGAGGGCAAGTGGGGCACGGTGCAGCCGCAGGAGGGCCGCTTCGACTTCGCCCCGCTGGACGCGCTGATCGGCTGGGCGAGGGCGCGCAACAAGACCGTGCGCGGCCATGCCATCGTGTGGCACCAGGCCCTGCCGGACTGGACGGCCGCGGCCCTGGCCGAGGGTCCGCGCCGCGGCCGCGCCCTGCTGGAAGCGCACATGGATGCCGTGCTGCCGCATACCCGCGCCAGCATCCGCGACTGGGACGTGGTGAACGAGGTGATCGCCGATCCGCCCGGCAGCGACACGCCGCAGGCGAGTGGCGAGATGCGGGACAGCCCGTGGCTGCGGTGCTTCGGCCCGGGCTATGTCGAGCTGGCGCTGCGCCTGGCGCGTGAGCGCGACCCCAGCCTCAAGCTGACGCTGAACGACTACGGGGTGGAGGAAGAAGCACCCCACTGCCTGGAAAAGCGCCGGCGCCTGCTGGCCCTGGTGCGATCGCTGCGCCGGGCCGGTGCGCCGCTGGACCAGGTCGGGATGCAGGCCCACCTGCAGATGGACCGCCCCTTCAACCCTGCCTCCTTCACCGCCTTCTGCCGCAGCCTGCGGGCCGAGGGGGTGGAGCTGCTGATCACCGAGCTGGACATGCGCGAATCCTGGCGCGTGCCGGAGGGTTATCCCGCCCGCGACCAGCTGGTGGCCGACCGCATCCGGGCCTTCGCCGACGCGGCGCGGGAGGGCGGGGTGAAGACCTTTCTCACCTGGGGGCTGCTGGACCGGGACTCCTGGCTGGTGAAGGACGCCGGCGTCCGGCGCACGGATGGGCTGCAGCATCGCGGCCTGCCCCTGGACTGGGAAGGCGGCCGCAAGGCTTACTGGCAGGCGCTGGCGGACTCCTTCCGGGCCGCCTGACGCCTGCCCCCCTTCCTCACCGCTGCGCGGGAGCAGCGGGTCTCGCCACATGGATGGAAAGCAGGCGAAGCGCATGGACCACTCGGACGTGGGCGGAGCCTGGGCGGATGGCGGGCGTCCGGCGATCACCCTGCTGGGCGTGCCACTGGAGATCGGGGCGGGAACCCCGGGCTGCCTGATGGGACCTGCCGCGCTGCGAACCGCCGGGCTGGCGCCGCTGCTGCGGAATCTCGGCTTCACCGTGCATGACCGGGGCGACCTCCTCGCGCCTCCGGCGGAGCCTTCGGCCCTGGCGGCGGCGGATGCGGCGCGCTGCCGTTATCCCGGCGAGATCGCCGCCTGGACCCGGTTGATCCACGACACTGCCTTCGCAGCCGCCGCCAGCGGCGACCTGCCGGTCTTTCTGGGCGGCGACCACGCCCTGTCCATGGGCACGGTCAGCGGCATCGCGCGCCACTGCCGTGACGCCGGGCGGGAACTGGTGGTGCTCTGGGTGGACGCGCATGCCGACTTCAACACCCCCGCCACCACGCCCTCGGGCAACATGCACGGCATGCCCGTGGCCTTTCTGACCGGCGAGCCCAGCCTGCGGGCCCTGCTGCCGGATCGGCCGCTGGTGCCCGTGCCGGCCGGCAACCTGCACCTTTTCGGCCTGCGCTCCATCGATGCCGAGGAACGGGAGCGCCTGCGGGAGCACGGGATCGAGGGGACGGACATGCGCGACATCGACGAGTTCGGCGTGGCGGCGCTGCTGCGCGAGCGGATCGGGCCGTGGCGGGAGCGCGGCGTGCACCTGCATGTCAGCTTCGACATCGACGTGCTGGACCCCAGCCTGGCGCCGGGCGTCGGCACCCAGGTCGCGGGCGGCGCCACCACCCGCGAGGCCCATCTGATCATGGAGATGCTGCACGACAGCGGCCTGGTGGGCTCGGTGGACATCGTGGAGTTGAACCCCTTCCTGGACGAGCGTGGCCGCAGTGCCAAGCTGCTGGTGGAGCTGGTGGCCAGCCTGTTCGGCCGCACCGTGCTGGACCGCCGCCCGGCCCGGGTGCGGGCTTTCTGACGGGCGCCGCGCCCAGGGCCCTGCCCCGTCGCGGCCCTCTCGCCGCCGGAACGCCGCGGGTCTAGCGTCCGCTCCCCTGCTTGCCGGAGCCACCCGCCGATGCGCCTGACCGAACTCCCCCGCCGCGCCGCCCTGCAGGGGGTGCTGGCGGCCCTGCTGGCGACCACGGCCCTGGTGCAGGTCGCGCGTCCCGCGGCGGCGCAGGAAGCGCGCGTGGCGCTGCAGACCGAGACCTCCTCGATCGACCCGCACTACGCGCTGGTGGGCGCCAACCAGACCGTGGCACAGCACATCTTCGACGCGCTGGTGGGCTCGGACGAGAACCTGCGGCCGGTTCCGGGCCTGGCGACCTTCTCCAACCCTGAGCCTGACGTGTGGGAGTTCCGCATCCGCGAGGATGCCCGCTTCCACGACGGCTCCCCCGTCACGGCCGAGGATGTGCGCTTCTCGCTGGAGCGGATGCCCAAGGTGCCCAACAGCCCGGCCCCCTTTATCCGCCTCGCCGGCGCGGTGACGGCGGTGGAAGTGGTGGATGAGCGCACCGTTCGCCTGCGCTCGCGCGGGCCGGACCCGTCCGTGGTGCTGAACGCCATGACGGCCTACATCGTCTCGGCGCGGGTGGCGGCGAATGCCAGCACCGCCGACTTCAACAGCGGTCGCGCCGCGATCGGCTCCGGCCCCTGGCGCTTCGCGGAATGGCAGCCGGGGGCGCAGCTGCGGCTGACCCGCAACGACAGCTACTGGGGTCCCAAGCCCGCCTTCGAGCGCGCCACCATCCGCCCCGTGGCCAACGACGCCGCGCGCATGGCGGCGCTGCTGGCGGGGGATGCCGACCTGATCGACGCCGTGCCGCCCGGCGAGGTCGCCCGGCTGCGAGCGCGGCCGGAGGTGGGGGTCACCACCTCGCCCTCCTCGCGCGTCATCTATATCGCGCTGGACCAGGACAACGACGTGTCACCCTTCGTCACGGCGCGCGACGGCCGGCCCTTGGCGCAGAACCCGCTGAAGGATGCGCGTGTCAGGCGGGCGCTCTCGCTCGGGATCAACCGCGCCGCCATCGTGGAACGGGTGATCTCCGGCGCCTCGCGCGCCACGGCGCAGCTGGCGGTGCAGGGGCAGGTCGGCTTCGACCCCGCCCTGCCCGCCCCGGAATTCGACGTGGCCGCCGCGCGCCGCCTGTTGAGCGATGCCGGCTATCCCGAAGGCTTCCGCATCACGCTGCATTCCCCCAACAACCGCTACATCGAGGACGACAAGACTTCGCAGGCCGTGGCGCAGTTCTGGACGCGAATCGGGCTGGATGCGCGGGTGGAGGTGATGCCCTCCAACGTGTTCTTCACCCGCGCCGGCAAGCGAGAATTCTCCGCCTTCCTGATCGGCTTCGGCCACACCACCGGCGACAGCTGGCTCGGCCTGTCGCAGGTGCTGCGGACTTATGACCAGGCACGCGGCCTGGGCGGGCTGAACCGCGGCCGGTATTCTAGCCCGGATTTCGACAGGGTGATCGACGAGGCACGCGGCGTGGTGGACCCGAGCCGGCGCGACGCCATGCTGCGCCAGGCGCAGGAGATCGCCTTCCGCCGCGATGTCGGCATCCTGCCGCTGCACGTGCCGGACAACGTCTGGGCGCATCGCGCCAACCTGATCTATGGCGGCGGGCTGGACGAGAACACGCTGACGCAGCACCTGCGGCCGAAGCCGTGACGGGCCGCCACTCCGGGACCGTACGCCGAGGTTGAACGCAGTGGCGGCGATCCGCGCCCTGGTCGCCGCGGATGGCGCGGCGTTTCGCCGCCTCCGGCTCGAAGGCCTGGCGCTCCACCCCGAGGCTTTCGGCGAGAGCCATGCCGAGGCCGCCATGCAGGACGAGGCCGCTTTCGCCGCGCGCCTCCGCGACACGGCATGGCCGGATGCCGTGTTCGGCGCCTTCGATGGATCGGCGCTGGTGGGGCTTGCCGGCTTCGTCGTGACCAAGCGCGAGAAGGCGCGGCACAAGGGTCAGCTCTGGGGTGTCTACGTCGCGGCGGACCAGCGACGGCAAGGTGTCGGCGCCGCGCTGGTGGGGTGCGTCATCCATCATGCCCGCGCGCAGGTCGAGCAGTTGTTGACCGCCGTCGTGGTGGGCAATGACGGAGTACGTGCCCTTTACCTCCGGCTCGGCTTCCGGCCCTACGGCGTGGAGCCGCGTGCCCTTCGCGTGAACGGCAGATATTTCGATGAGGAGCTGCTCCAGATGACGTTTCATTCCGACGGTGCCGCCGGAGTTCCTCGCTGATGCGTCGCACCGAGCACGTGGTGGCCTGCCGCGACGGGGTGCGGCTGGCCACCGACGTTTACCTGCCGGAGGGCACCGGGCCCTGGCCGGTGATCCTGGAACGCACGCCCTACGGCAAGCGGGAAGCCTCACGCTCCGAGCGCACCGCGGCCGACCCGAAGCCGGCACCCCGCGAAACCGTGGCCGCCACCTTCGTGCAGGCCGGCTACGCCGTGGTCTACCAGGATTGCCGCGGCCGCTACGGCAGCGAGGGCGAGTTCGTGAAGTACCTCGCCGACGGCGAGGACGGCTACGACTGCTGCGCCTGGATCGTGGCCCAGCCCTGGTGCAATGGTTTGATCGGCACGATGGGCCTCAGCTACGCCGCCCACACCCAGGCCAGCCTGGGCTGCCTGAACCCGCCGGGGCTGGCGGCGCAGGTGCTGGATTCCGGCGGCTTCTCCGACAGCTGGAACGGCGGCATCCGCCGCGGCGGTGCCTTCGAACTGAAGCAGGCGAGTTGGGCCTTCAACCAGGGCCGCCTAGCGCCGGAAACCCGCGCCGACCCCGTGCGCGCTGCGGCCATGGACGCCGAGGACCTGCGCGAATGGTTCACCCGCTTCCCCTGGAAGCGTGGCCATTCCCCCGTACGCCACGCCCCCGATTACGAGGACTACCTGTTCGAGCAATGGGAGCGCGGCAGCTTCGACGCGTACTGGCAGCGCCTCGGCATCTACGCCAAGGGCTGGTACGACCGCTACGCCGACGTGCCGGCGGTGCACATGTCCTCCTGGTACGACCCCTACCCGCGCACGGCCACGGAGAACTTCACCGGGCTGCGCGCGGCGGGACGCGGCCGGCAGTCGCTGATCCTCGGCCCCTGGACGCACGGTAACCGGTCGGTGACGGCCTTCGGCGAGGTGGAGTTCGGCCCCGACGCCACGGTGGATTCCTGGGCCGGCGATTGGCGCGCCTTTCGCCTGCGCTTCTTCGACCACTGGCTGCGCGGGATCGGCAACGGCGTCGAGGCGGACCCGGCGGTACGGGTTTTCGTGATGGGCGGCGGCAGCGGGCGCAGGAATGCGGCCGGCAAGCTGGAGCATGGCGGCCGCTGGCGCAGCGGCGCCGACTGGCCGCTGCCCGGCACCCGCTTCACCGCGTTCCACCTGCACAATGACGGCGCCTTGCGGGAAGCCGCACCGGGCGCCGGTGCCGCGCCGCTGTCGTGGGATTCCGACCCGTCGCACCCGGTGCCGACCATCGGCGGCGCCATCACCTCCATGGAGCCGGTCACGGCCGGTGGCCCGATGGACCAGCGCGAGCGGCCGGAGATCTTCGGCTGCCGTGCCCCCTTCCTGCCGCTGGCCTCGCGCGCCGACGTGCTGGTGTTCCAGGGCGAGCCGTTGACCCGGGACCTGGAGGTGATCGGGCCGGTGGTGGCGCATCTCTGGGTGGCCACGGACGGGCCGGACACCGACATCACCGCCAAGCTGGTGGACGTGTATCCGCCCAGCGCCGACTATCCCCAGGGCTTCGCGATGAACCTGTGCGAGGGCATCCTGCGCTGCCGTTACCGCGACGACCCCGCCAACCCCAGCCCCATGCAGCCGGGCGTGCCGGCGCGCGTGACGGTAGAGCTGTTCCCCACCGCCAACCTGTTCCGCGCTGGCCACCGCATCCGCCTGGACATCGCGGGCAGCGAGTTCCCGCATTACGACCTGAACCCGCAAACGGGCGAGCCCGAAGGAAGCTGGCGGCGCAGCCGCGTGGCGATGAACACGCTCTTCGCCGATGCGGACCACCCGTCCCACCTGGTGCTGCCGCTGGCGCCGCCGGAATAGCGAAACGCCCGGCCGCCGCCCCGTCCGCTGCCGCTATCCCACCCGGCGTGCGAGCCGGACGGCGGTGTGGCCGCGCAGGACATGCGGACTGGGCATCACCAGCAGACAATTGTCGTAGGGCGTGCGGATTTCCGTCTCGCCGTCCAGGGCAACCAACGTGTTGCGCGCCGGGATCACCGTGCCGCCGCGGAACTGCTGCACGAAGGCGAAGCCGCGGGTGGCCGCCACCACCGTGCGCGTCACCTCCCATAGTCCGGCGTCGGAAGACGGCGGCGCGGCGGGGGCTTCCAGCAGTCCGGCCTCGCGCAGCAGGGCGCGGGCACAGCGATCCATCAGTTCAGGGGTTTCCGGCTCCCAATGCGGGCCGCCTTCCACCAGCAGCGCCACGCGGGAGGAGCTCTCGTCGGCGAAGGGGCCGTAATCCAGCAGGCGTCGCCCGTCGGCATGGCCCTGGTCCGCCACCACCAGCCCGGGCACGCCCAGCGCCCCGGCCAGCGGCCGTGCCTTGAGCGGCGCGCCGCACAGCAGCAGCGGATCGGAGGGCCAGAGCATGGAGTGCAGGTCGAGCAGCACGTCCACCGTGTCGATCAGCGGCCGCAGCTCTCGCGCGCGCCGCAGCTCGGAGGACCGGCGCGCGCTGTTCAGCACCTCCGCCGACCACACGCGGTTCAGGTCCTCGTCCACGTAGCGCGACAGGGTCGGGTCGGCGGGGTCGAAGCGGGCAAAAGCGTCCAGGTTGGCGAAGATCAGCGTCAGCCGGCCGCGCGATGGGCGCAGTTCCTCGCGCAGCCAGCGCGACAGCAGCAGCGCGCCGGCGATCTCGTTGCCGTGGGTGAGGGAAACCAGCGCGACGTGCGGCCCCGGCGCGGGGGCCTCGAAGGACCAGGCACCCGGCAGGACGTTTCCTGCCAGGAAGGGGCGCAGGTCGGGAATGGGCAGGCGCACGGGAAAGCGCGGCAATGACGCGACGCGGTGCGGGCTCAAGGGCTGGCCCGGGGGGCCACGGGCGGCCGATGGCGGCTGGCGAGGCTGCCACGATGGGACCATGGCCCCCTGCCGCGCGGGCCGTCGCCGACGCCGGTGGAAGGGCGGAGCGCCGGGCCGTTACGGAAGATGCGCTGCCGCCGATGATCCACGCCGCAGCCTAACGGCGGCAGCGCCGTCGCGCCAAATCCGTGCGGCCCGGCATCACGGTGCGGCCTGCGGAACTTCGTCCGCGGAAACCGCCCGGTAAGCAGCCGGGGCGAGACTGTCCGGGCGAAACCAGCGCGGCACCGGGCAACAGCCCCGTCCGCGACAGGCAGGAGAAAACCGGGATCATGGGCAGGACGCCCGTCGTGTTTATCGCCACGCCCTGTTTCGGGGGCATGCTGCACCAATCCTACGTGCAGTCCCTGATCGGCCTGACCCAGTACGCAGCGGGGCGGGACTTTTCCCTGACCCTCAGCCTGCTCGGGCATGACTCGCTGATCACCCGCAGCCGCAACACGCTGCTCAGCCGTTTCCTCGACACGCCGGAAGCGACGCACCTGCTGTTCATCGACGCCGACATCGCTTTCGAGCCGGAACAGGTCGAGCGCCTGTTGCGCGCCGACAAGGAGGTGGTGGCCGGCATGTACCCGCTGAAGGTGCAGGACTGGGGCGCGCCCACGCGCCACCGGCTGCGCGGCGGCGAGGCGCTGGCCACCGCGCCGCTGCTCTATGTCGGCCAGCCTTGCAACGGGGCAGAGCTGGAGCGCGACGGCGACTTCGTCACCGCCACCTATGCCGGCACGGGCTTCATGATGATCGCGCGAAACACCGTGCTGCGCATGGCCGCGGCGCATCCGGAAACGCGCTACGCCGCCATTCACGCCTATCCGCCGGCCGAGCCTGGCCCGGCCCGCTTTGCGCTGTTCGAAACCACCATCGAGCCGGACGGCACCTATCTGAGCGAGGACTACAACTTCTGCCGCCGCTGGCGGGCGCTGGGCGGCAAGGTCTGGCTGGATACGGCGGGCCGGCTGACGCATATCGGCCTGCACGACTTCGCCGGCGACCCGGCCTGCCGCTTCCCGCAGCCCGAGCTCGCGCCGGCCGGGCTGGCCTGACGCCGGTTTCCCCAGCCTTTCCGCCCCAGGCGGGGTCAGGCCGGGGATTCCTCGATGCTGTCCACGCGCGTCGGGTAGAAGGCGAGGTGCCCGGCAATGGCGGCCACCGCAGGAAAGGGCTGCTCGTAGCTCCACACCGCGTTCTCCGCGCGGCGCCCGCCGGCGTCGAGGCTGAAATAGGAAGCCTCGCCCTTGAAGGGACACTGCGTGCTGTGGTCGGTGCGGTGGAACAGCGCCATCGCCGCGTCCTCGCGCGGGATGTAGAAAACCGGCGGGTAGTTGGCTTCCCGCAGCGTCAGCGCGCGGGTGGTGTCCGCCACCACCTGCCCGCCGAGGGAAACACGTACCCGGTTCGGGTTGGGCTCCATGGTGATGGGGTGGTCGGGGCCGGGAATCCTCATCCGCGTCTTGCCTCCGCCACCAGCCGCTGCAGCGTGTCCAGGTCCACCGCCCCCGGCACCAGCGTGGTGCCGATCACCAGGGCGGGGGTGCCCTCGATGCCCAGGCTCTGCGCCAGGCGGAGGTTGTCGTTGATGCGGGTCTGGATCGCCGGGTCATCCATGTCGCGGCGCAGCCTGGGCCAGTCCAGCCCGACCCGCTGTGCCTCGGCCTGCAAGGTCGCCTCGGTGACGTCGGTGCGCAGGGCGAGCAGGGCGTCGTAGAAGGGCTCGTACTTGTTCTGCCGCTGCGACGCGAACAGGGCGCGGGACGCCAGCACGCTGTTGGGCCCGAGGATCGGGATGTCCTTCAGCACCACGCGCAGGTCGCGGTCGCGCCGCAGCAGCTCCGCCATGGCGGGCTGCAGGGCCCGGCAATAGGTGCAGCGCGCGTCGAAGAACTCCACGATGGTCAGGCTGCCGCGCGGGTTGCCCTTGCTGGGATCGCCGGCGTTGCGGAACAGCGCCTCGGCGTTGTTCGCGATGGCGTCGCGGCGGCCGCGCGCCCGGTCGGCCTCGTCGGCCTGCCGCAGCGCGGTGATGGCCTCGCGCAGGATGGATGGGTCGCGGCCCAGGGCGTCGCGCAGCACCTCCACGATCTCCTCCCGCTGGGCGGGGGTGAAGGCCTGGGCCGCGGCTGCCGGGGCGGGCGCCGGGTCCGGTCGCGACGGCGCGGGCTGCGCGGCGGCCAGGCCGGCGGTGGCCAGCCACAGCAGGGCCACGAGCGGGGTTCTCGTCATCTCGTCCTCCGGCGGCGAAGGGGCGGCGCCGTTGTTCCGCCCGCCAGCTTGCCAGCCCTGGCGCCGTTGCACAGGCCCCCTCGGGGGGTATGGGCCGCGGCGGCATGGTTGCCGCTGCCGGGGAAGGCGGTTATGGCGCCCCATCCCGGACCGGCGCGATGCCGGGCCGGGGCTTCTGCCGCTGCGGCCCGTTCCGGGCGCCGCGCGGCAGCACCCTCCCCCGTCGCCCGCCCTTCACCCTCCGGTGCGGGCGGGACGAGGCCGGACAGCCGAGAAGGGCAGAGACGACGGCATGGCGAGCGCGGCGCAGTTTCAGGCGAGCGAGGGGCGGCCGGTGAGCCACCTGCACCGTCGCGAGAACCAGGCCCGGCACGGGGCGCGCGTCCTGTTGGCCGGCACCGCGCTGGCGCTGCTGGCGGGGTGCTCCACCCTGGACCGCGTGGGCGGTTTCCTCGGCGGCGGCAACCGCCTGCAGCCCGGGCAGGTCGGCTACGTGTCCGGCTACCTGGGCGCCGCCGTGGCCGAGGAGCCCCGCGCCGCGCTGGTGGCGCGCGACAGCCTTTCGGCCGGCGGCTCGGCAGCGGATGCCGCGGTGGCGGCGGGTTTCGCCCTGGGCGTCACCCTGCCCTCCCGCGCCGGCCTGGGCGGCGGCGGCGCCTGCCTAGCCTACGACCCGCGCCGCGGCGCGACCGAGGCGATCCTGTTCCCGGCCGTGGCGCCGGCCTCGGGCGGCCCCGGCGGCGACCGGCCCGCCGCCGTGCCGCTGATGGCGCGCGGGCTGTTCGCCCTGCACGCGCGCTACGGCCGCCGTCCCTTCGAGGAAGCGGTGGTGCCGTCCGAAACCCTGGCGCGCTTCGGCGTCCAGGTGTCGCGCGCCCTGGCCAGCGACCTCAACACCGTGGGCGCGCCGCTGCTGGCCGACCCGCGGGCACGCGAGCTGTTCGGCAGCGCCACCGCTGAGGGCGCGCGCCTCGTGCAGCCGGACCTCGCCGGCACGCTGTCGCAGCTGCGCACCGCCGGGGTGGGCGACATGCACCAGGGCGCCCTGGCGCGGCGCCTGGCCGACGCGTCCGTGGCGGCGGGCGGGGGCCTGAGCGCGGAGATGCTGCGCGACGCCGTGCCGCGCACCGCCGCCCCCGTCACGCTGCGGGTGGGCTTCGACACCGCCGCCTTCCTGCCGCCGCCGGCGGATGGCGGGTTGGCCGCGGCCGCGGCCTTCCAGGCGCTGCAATCCGGCAACGGCGCCGCGGCCGCCGGGCGCGCCCTGGGCGTCGCCGCGGCCGCCCGTCGCGGCGGCGGCGAGCCGGCGGCGCTGCTGGCCAACCCGCCGCCCTCGGGCGCGCTGGGTCCGCTGCCGGCCTCGACCGCGCTGGCGGTGGTGGACCGGTCCGGCGCCGCCGTGTCCTGCGCCTTCTCGGTCAACAACCTGTTCGGTACCGGCCGCGTGCTGCCCGGGCTGGGCTTCCTGCTGGCGGCGCGCCCGTCCGAGCCGCCGCTGCTCTCGGCGATGATCGTCAACAACGGCAACACCAACGTTTTCCGCTACGCCGGTGCCGGGTCGGGCCAGGAAGCGGCGCCGCTGGCGGTGGCGATCCCCGCCGCCGCGCACCTGCTGCGCAACGCGCCGCTGGATCAGGCGCTGGCGGCGGTGCCGGAACCCGGGCGCGGCGTGGCGATCGGCTGCCCCGGCGGCCTGCCGGACGCGCCGCAGGCCTGCCAGGCGGCGGCGGACCCGCGCGGCGCCGGGCTGGCGGCGGTGGGCGGCAACTAGTGGCGCTCAAGGTCGGGCGCGGGGCGGAAGCGCCGCCCTTCCTGGTGATGGACGTGATCGCGGCGGCCAATGCCCTGGCCGCCGCGATCCCTGCCCTGCCCGCCGGCCGCCCGGCCTGGGGCGAGGGCGGGGTGATCCGCATGGAGGTCGGTCAGCCCGGCACCGGCGCCCCGCGCGGCGCGGCGGAGGCCGCCGTGGCCGCGCTGCGGGCCGGTGCGCCCATGGGCTACACGGAAGCCTTCGGGCTGCGCTCCCTGCGCGAGCGCATCGCCGCGCACCATCAGGCGCGCTACGGCCATGCCGTGCCGGCCGCGCGGGTGGCCGTGACGGTGGGCGCGTCCGGCGCCTTTCCGCTGGCCTTCCTGGCCGCCTTCGACGCGGGCGACGCCGTGGCCATGGCCGCGCCCTACTACCCGCCCTACGCCAACATCCTGACCGCGCTGGGCATGCGGCCAACCCTGCTGCCCTGCGACGCGTCCACCCGCTTCCAGCCGACCGTGGCGATGCTGGAGCGGCTGGACCCGCGCCCCGCCGGGCTGATCGTCGCTTCCCCCTGCAACCCCGCCGGCACCATGCTGGCGCCGGAGGAACTGGCCGCCATCGCGCGCTGGTGCGAGGCCGAGGGCGTGCGGCTGATCTCGGACGAGATCTACCACGGCCTGTCCTACGGCACGCCCGAAGCCTCCGCCGCCGCGTTCAGCGACAGCGCGATCGTGGTGAACTCCTTCAGCAAATATTTCTCGATGACCGGCTGGCGCATCGGCTGGCTGCTGCTGCCGGAAGACCTGGTTCGGCCGGTGGAGCGGCTGGCGCAGAACATGTTCATCTCCGCCCCGCACGTCGCCCAGGTGGCAGCCGAGGCGGCTTTCGACTGCACGGCGGAGCTGGACGCGAACCGTGCCGCCTATGCCCGCAACCGTGCCACGCTGCTCACCGGACTGCCGGGCGTGGGCTTCGACCGCATCGCCGCGGCGGACGGCGCCTTCTACCTGTGGTGCGACATCGGGCACCTGACCAACGATTCCGTGCGCTTCTGCGCCGACATGCTGGCCCAGGCCGGCATCGCCGCCACCCCCGGCGTGGATTTCGACCCGGACCGCGGCAGCCGCTTCCTGCGCTTCTCCTATTGCGGCCCGGAAGCGGAGATGGCGGCCGCACCGGAACGGCTGCGGCGCTGGCTGCACGGGCGCCGCGACGCCGCGACCTGAAGGCCCTCGCGGACCGCGCTCCCGTCCGCGGGACGGCGGTTTGCCTTACTTCCTTACGATCTTACTTCCTTACCGCCGATCGCTCCGACGGGCTCGTTTTCGGAAAATAATCCTAAGATGCCAAGGGGTTGGCGGTCAAGCCCGACTTCGCCCGTGGCAGGTTTCGCGTATTCTGCCACTTTCGGCGTTTCCTGCCATATTCAGCCCGTGCAGCCGCTGCCGGCCGGATGCAGCCCCGGGCAGGGGAAGAACCGACTCAGCCCGGCAGGGCGCGCCGTTCCGTGCCGGCCAGCAGTCGCGCCACCGCACGCTCCGTGTCGCCCAGATGCGCGTCCATCAGCGCCGTGGCCCGCGACGCGTCGCGGGCCAGCACCGCATCGGCGATGCGGGCGTGGTTCTCGTTCATGTCGCGGGCGCGGGCGGCATCCTCGCGCAGCGCCGCGGCTTCCTCGTGGTAGTGCGACAGCCGCGCCTTGCGATAACGCTCGGCGTGGTCGGCCAGGGAATGCCAGAAACGCAGCAGCCATTCCGACCCGCAGGCACCGACCAGCGCGAGGTGGAAGCGCCGGTGCCGCGTTTCCCACAGCGTCACCGCGTCGCGCCCGGCCTCCGGCCCCGGCAGCGGCGTGCGGGTCAGCAGGTGCAGGGCGGCCACGATTTCCGCTTCCCAGGACTCGTCGCCGCGCTCGATGGCGCGGGGCAGGCAGAGGCGCTCCAGGTCGCGGCGCGTTTGCATCAGGTCGGCCAAGCCCTCGGCGGTGATTTCTGCCACGCGAGCGCCGCGGTGGCTTTCCGTGACCACCAGTCCCTCCGCCGTCAGCCGCATCAGCGCCTCGCGGATCGGCGTCAGCCCCAGTTCGAAGCTGTCCTGCAGCTCGGCCGCACGCAGCTTGGCGCCGGGCATCAGCTCGCCATGCAGGATTTCGCCGCGCAGCCGTTGGTAGGCGGCCTCGGCCTGGGAACGTCCGGCGGCGGCCTCGTTCAGCGCGGGCGCGAGATTTCGTATTGACACGAGAATTTTATAATTGGACCGTCCCGTCATAACAAGTCACGAGGGCGCGTGCCCTCTCCATCCCGAAGGTGTGTGGCCATGACGCGTCGCCGGACCCTGCTTTCCGCCCTGGGCAGCACGCCCCTGCTGGGGATGCTGCCGCGCCCGGCCGCCGCCGCAGCCCTGCCGCTGCGGATCTCCACCCCTTCCACCGACACGGACCTGCTGACCAAGGCGCTGCAGGACTTCAAGGCGGGCGTCGAGAAGGCGCTGCCGGGCGAGATCGCCGTGTCCGTGCATCCCGGCTCCTCGCTGTTCCGGCAGAACACGGAACTGCCGGCGCTGCAGCGCGGCAACCTCGAGATGAGCACCATGACCACCTTCGAGGTGGACCAGCAGATCCCCGAGCTCGGCCCCTATTCCGCCGGCTACGTGGTTCGCGACTACGACCACCTGCGCAAGGTCTTCGGCGGGCCGCTGGGGCAGGAGTATTTCAGCAAGGTCGCCGCCCAGATGGGCGTGCAGATCATCGACGTGGTGTATCTCGGCACCCGGCAGATGAACCTGCGCACCGTGCGGGAGGTCCGCACGCCGGCCGACCTGCGCTCGGTGAAGCTGCGCATGCCGCCCGGCCCGGGCTGGACGGCGCTGGGCCGCGGGCTGGGCGTGGTGCCGACGCCGATGCCCAACCCCGAGGTCTACCTGGCGCTCAAGAGCGGCGCGATCGACGGGCAGGAAAACCCGCCGGGCCTGACGCGGGCCAACAACTTCCACGAGGTGACGCAGCAGGTGGTGCTGACCTCGCACCTCGTGCAGCCCGTTTTCTTCGCCTTCGGCAAGCCCTTCTGGGACAAGCTGACGCCGGCGCAGCAGACGGTATTGCGTGAGCAGGCCCGCATCGTCGCGGAAGCGCACGACCGCGCCCGGGTCGCCGACGAGACGGCGACCCTGGAGTTCTTCCGCAGCAACGGCTTGCGGGTCACCCCCGTGGAGCTGGAGCCGTTCCGCGCCGCCGTAGCCAAGCAATACGTCGATGGCGGCCTGACGGCGCGTTGGGCCCCCGGGCTGGTGGACCGTATCCAGGCCGCGGCGTGACGGCAGCGGAGAGAGCGGCGCCCGGGCTGCAGGCCGGGGCGTCGCGCGGCACCCCGGCCGTGGCGGAACGGCTGGGTCAGGCCGCGGAAGCCCTGGGGACCCTGGCCTTCGCCGCGATCTTCCTGATCTTCCTGGCCGGGATCGTCGCCCGCTACCTGCTCGACGAGCCGCTCTTCTGGAGCGACGAGATGGCCATGATCGTGTTCGTCTGGGCCACCTTCTGGACGGACAGCTTCGTGACGCGGGAACGTGACCACGTCGCCTTCGACATCCTGTGGGACGCTTCCTCGCCGCGCGGGCGGCGGATCATCGGCATCGCGCAGTGCGTGATCTTCGGCGTGATCTTCGTGGCCGCCGTGCCGGCCGTGCTGGACTACGTGCTGTTCCTCAAGCGCGAGCGCACGGCGGCGCTGGAATGGCGGCTGGACGCGGTGTTCTCCTGCTTCGTGCTCTACATGGTGTCCGTGGTGGTGCGGCTGCTGGTGAAGCTGCGGCGGCTGCTCCGCGCGGACTGGCAGCGCTGCGTGATGCCGGAGGACCACGCCAACACCACCAACGTGATCGGCTGACGCACGATGAGCAGCTCCCTCGCCGTCTTGCTGCTGGTGTTCGTCGTGGCGGCGCTGCTGCGCCTGCCCGTGGTGCTGTCGATGTTCGCCGCCGGCATCGCCTATCTCTGGACCAGCGGCCAGGATATCGGGCTGCTGGTGGACCAGACGCTGAACAGCATCATCACGCTGAGCGTGATGCTGGCGGTGCCACTGTTCATCCTGACCGCCAACGTGATGAACGCCGCCACCATCTCCGACAAGCTGTGGAACGCGGCCAACCTCCTCGTCGGGCGGCTGCCCGGCGGCTACGGCCACGTCACGGTGCTGATGAATATCGTGATGTCCTCCATGACCGGCTCGGCCGTGTCGGACGCTGCGGGCGCGGGCATGGTGGCGATCCGGCAGATGCGCACCCAGGGCGGCTATCCCGGCGGGCTGGCGGTGGCCATCGCCTCGGCCGCCTCGCTGCTGGGGCCGATGATCCCGCCCTCCATCCCCATGGTGCTCTACGCGCTGATCTCCGGCGCCTCGATCGGCTCGCTGTTCCTGGCCGGGATCGTGCCGGGGCTGCTGATGGCGGCCTCCATCTCGGTCCTGATCCTGCTGATCGCCAAGCGCCGGGGCCTGCCGCGCGGCGAGCGCATCCCGGCCCGCGAATGGCCGCGCGTCCTGGCCGGCACCGCCGTGCCGCTGACCTTGCCGATCGTGCTACTGGGCGGCATCTGGAGCGGCATCTTCACCCCCACCGAGGCCGCCGCGGTGGCCGCCGCCTGGGCGATGCTGATCGGCGTGGTGTTCTACCGCAACCTTGGCTGGCGGGCGCTGGTCGAGGTGTTCCGGGAATCCTCCCGCCAGTCGGCGGTGGTGATGATGCTGCTGATCTCCTCCTTCATCATCAACTACGCCATCACCAACGAGGGCGTGGCGGACGGGCTGGCGCGCTGGATGGACGCCGCCGACCTGTCGCCGCTGGCCTTCATGCTGCTGGTCAACGTGCTGTTCCTGGTGCTGGGCACGGTGCTGGACGGGGCGGTGATGCTGATGGTCTTCGTGCCCGTGCTGCTGCCCACGGTCCGGGCGCTGGGGATCGACCTGACCTATTTCGGCGTGATCGTGATCCTGAACTTCATGATCGCTATCATCACTCCGCCTTACGGGCTGATCCTCTTCGTGCTGTCCACGCTGACGCGCGTGCCGATGCGCGAGATCAACAAGGAGATCTGGCTGTTCTGCGTGCCGCTGACGATCACCATGTTCATCCTGATCGCCTTCCCGTCCATCACGCTCTTCGTGCCGCACATGTTCGGGCTGCGGTGATGCGGCGCAGCCCCTCCCCGCCGGTCGCGCCCGCATGACCCCGATCCGACGCCACGGCTTCCTGCTGGCGCCGCAGCCCGCGCCGCCCGTGGCTGCGGCCGAGGCCTATGCCGACGCCGCGCTGGAAGCCTCCGCCGCACCCATGCCGGGGCTGGTCGTGCAGCGCGACATCGCCTGGGGTCCCGGCCCCTGGCAGCGCTTCGACATCTTCGCGCCACCCGGCAACGTGGACGCACGGCGCCCCGTGCTGGTGTTCCTGCACGGCGGCGGCTGGCAGAGCGGCTACAAGGAATGGTGCGGCTTCATGGCCCCCACCGTGGCGGCGCTGGGGGCGGTGCTGGTGGCGCCGACCTACCGCCTGGCGCCGGAGCACCGCTTTCCCGCCTTCCTGCTGGACACGCTGGGTGCCCTCGCCGCGCTGCGGGGAGAGGTCGGCCGCTTCGGCGGCGATCCTGACCGGCTCTTCCTGTCCGGCCATTCCGCGGGCGGTCACCTTGCCGCCATGGCGGCGCTGCGGCCCGATCTCGGGGAGGCCGCCGGGCTGCCGCGCGGCGTCATCCGCGGTGCCCTGCCGCTCAGCGGCATCCTGGACCTGCACCACCCCGCGCCGGCTCCGGGCAGCCTGGAAGCCCTGGTCTACGAGAACATCCTCACCCGCCCCGAGGACGATGCCGAGGCCAGCCCGGTGCACTGGGCCGCGCAGGCGAGCGTCCCCTTCTTCCTGGCCTGGGGCGAGCACGACACGGAGCGGGTGCGCCGTTCCAACCTGCTGATGGCGGAGCGTCTCCGCGCGGCAGGGCTGCCACATGGCACGGCCTGCTATCCGGGCCTCGACCATTTCGGCACGCACCTCGCCCTGCGCGACCCGTCGCATCCCTGGTACATGGAGCTGCGGCGGATGCTGGCGGGCTGAACCGGGGCGATTGGCGGCGGGGAAGAACAGGAAGCCGGGGGGAAGTATCCCCCCGGACCCCCTTCTATTTTCGGGAGTTTGGGGTGCGCCCCTGACCACCGGGCTCTTTAAACTCCCGAAAAAAGGAGGGGGTCTGGGGGAGTTCACTCCCCCAGCCTTCCTTCAGTGCCGTCCTCTCAGCCCGTACCGGTGGAGCCGAAGCCGCCCGCGCCCCGATAGGTATCCGGCAGCTCCGGCGCCTCCTCCCACACGGCGCGGGTCACGGGGGCGAGCACCGCCTGGGCGATGCGCATGCCGCGCTCCACGGTGAAGGGCTCGGCGCCGGCGTTCATCAGGATGACCTGCAGCTCGCCGCGATAGTCCTCGTCCACCGTGCCGGGCGAATTGGGCAGGGTGATGCCGTGCTTCAGCGCCAGGCCGGAACGGGGCCGCACCTGCAGCTCGTGCCCTTCCGGCAGGGCGACGCGCAGCCCCGTGGGGATCAGGGCGCGGCCACCGGGCGGCAGCACCACCGGCGCGGAAACGGCGGCCAGCAGGTCCATCCCCGCCGCCCCCGCCGTGGCATAGCCCGGCAGCGGCAGCCCCTCGGCATGCGGCAGTCGGGTGACGAGGATCGTGGCACGCATCAGGCTAGGGCCTCGGCGATGCGGCGGGCGAGGCGTTCGGCCACCGCTTCCTTGGGCAGGGTCGGCCAGTCCTCCACCCCGGCGGCGCTGACGAGGTGCACGGTGTTCTCCCTGCCCCCCATCACGTCGCCCGAGACGTCGTTGGCCACGATCCAGTCGCAGCCCTTGCGCGCCAGCTTGCTCACCGCGTTCTCCACCACCGCCTCGGTTTCCGCCGCGAAGCCCACCACCAGCCCGGGCCGCCGCGCGTGGTGCGACAGGGTGGCGAGGATGTCGGGGTTCGGCATCAGGGTCAGGCTCGGCGGGGCAGCGCCCTCGCGCTTCTTGATCTTGGCGGTGCCGACCTCGGCGGGGCGCCAGTCGGCCACGGCGGCGGCGCAGACCGCGGCGTCGGCGGGCAGCGCCGCCTCGCAGGCGGCCAGCATGTCGCGGGCGCTCTCCACCCGCACCACCTCGACCTCCGGCGGATCGGCCAGCGCCACGGGGCCGGAGACCAGCGTCACCCGGGCGCCCAGCGCGGCCAGGGCGGCGGCGATGGCGTGGCCCTGCCGGCCGGAGGAGCGATTGGCCAGGAAGCGCACGGGGTCGATCGCCTCCTGCGTCGGGCCGCTGGTGACGAGGACGTGCCGCCCGACCAGCGAGAGCGGGTCGCCCGCCGGCTCCGCCCCGGCCTCGTCCGCATCGGGCATCGCCGTGTCGGCGAGCGCGGCCGGCGACGGGCCGGGGGCCGCGACCGCCGCGACCGCCGCGACCGCCGCGGCGGCAGCGGAACCCACGCCGGTCGGGAAGACCGGCGCGCCGTCCTCCTCCCCCCCTTCGCCCGCGGCGATGGCGGCATCCAGCGCCGCTTCCAGCTCCGGGTTGGCGGCGTCGGGGAAGCTGTTTTGCAGGACCGCCTCGATCGCGGCCAGGATCGCCGGCGGCTCGGCCAGGCGGCCCGTGCCGCTCTCCGCCTCGGCCATCAGCCCCTCCTCCGGGCCCACGAAGCGCACGCCGCGGTTGGCGAGGATGGCGGCATTGGCCACCGTGGCGGGATGCGCCCACATGGCCCAGTTCATCGCCGGCGCCACCAGCACCGGCGCCTGGGTCGCCAGCAGCGCCGCGCCGGCCAGGTCGTCGGACAGCCCCGCCGCCATGCGGGCGAGGCGGTCGGCCGAGGCCGGGGCCACCACCACGAGGTCATGTCCGCGTGCCAGGGCAATATGGCCGCGCCCCTCGCCTTCCTCCTCCAGGGACCAGAGGTCCTGGGCCAGGGGCCGGTTGGTGATGGCCTGCAAGGCGTGCGGCGTGACGAAGCGCGCCCCGCCCGGGGTGAGCAGCCCGGTCACGCTGGCCCCCGCCTTGCCGAGCAGCCGGGCCAGCTCCAGCGCCTTGTAGGCCGCCACGGAGCCGGACACGATCAGGAGAATCCGCTTGCCGCGCAGCATGGCCGAGGGTGTAGCGGGCAGCCGCGGGGGCGGGAAGCGGTTTGGCCGCCGGTCGGCCGGGACCCGCCGCTAGGGATGCAGCCGGGCGCCCTTGGTGGCCTTGTCCACGTCCCGCTTCGGCCCCCGCAGGGCGAGGCCCACCAAGTCCGGCGCCTCTGCCGGCTCCGCCCGGAAGACCTCACGGTTGGCGGCGTCGTGCCCGGTGGAGAACATCGCCCGGACATAGGCGGCGCGACACAGCTCCCGCTCGATGCCGATCCGCCAGGCGCGCTGCAAGGCCTCCGGCGTGGCG
Source organism: Roseomonas sp. BN140053 (assembly GCF_047690175.1). Classification (NCBI taxonomy): domain Bacteria; kingdom Pseudomonadati; phylum Pseudomonadota; class Alphaproteobacteria; order Acetobacterales; family Roseomonadaceae; genus Roseomonas; species Roseomonas sp. BN140053. The sequence goes on from NZ_JBLLEB010000002.1 coordinate 242,886, forward strand.
GCGAAAACCAGCATGGGCTGCCCGAGCAGCCGGGCATGCAGCCGGCCGGCCGCATCCTCGTAGGGCTCGCCCATGGCCTCCGGCGCGGCCCCGGCGATGCCGGTGGCCAGGAAAGCGGTCACGTTCAGCTTCTGCCACACCGCCAGATCCTCCAGCACGAGGATCGCCACCTTGGTCTCGAAGATCATGCCCGCCCCCCCCTTCGCAGTCCCGGGCGCAGTTCAGCCGATCGCGGCGGCGCGGTCTGGAACGCCCGTGCAGCAGGCGCGATAGGCGGCCGGGGTCAGCCCGTAGGCGCGGCGGAACCAGCGGCCGAGATGGCTCTGGTCGGCGAAGCCGCAGGCCGCGGCCACGGCGGCGGGCCGCTCCCCCATCGCCAGCAGCCGGCGCGCGCGCAGGAGGCGGATCTGCACGAGATAGGCGTGCGGCGAGGTGGCGAAGCTGGCCCGGAAGGCGCGCGCGAGGTGGAAACGGTCCACCGCCCCCGCGGCGCGGGCGAGTGCGTCGGCCCCGACATCCTCCAGGATGAGGTCGTGCAGCCGATCCCGCGCCCGCCGTGCCACCGCGTCGTCGCGCCCCGCCGTGCCCCGCCGGGCGGGCCGGCCGAGGTGCGGCCGCAGCCGAAGCAGCACCCGGTCCAGGGCCGCGTCGCTCACCAGCCGGGGGGCCGCTTCCGCCAGGGCCGCGTAGGCGGCGCGGATGCTGTCGCCGAGCACCGGGTCGTGCACCAGGCTGGCCGAGAAGCCGGGATCTCCCCCGCCCCCGTCGCCGAGCCCGGCCCGCAGCCAGGGCCGCGGCAGGTAGAGCATACTGTAGCGGAAGCCCTCCGCCGCCCCGGCCTGCCCGTCATGCGCTTCCTGCGGCTCGATCAGGATCACCTGCCCGGTCAGGCTCCTGCGGCGGGCGCCGCGGCAGAGGAACTCCTGCACCCCCTGCTCGGTGACGCCCACCAGCCACTCATCGTGGCGGTGCAGGTCGTAGGCATGGCCGAAGAAGCGGGCGCGGATCGCCTCCACGCCGCTGGCGCCGTCGCGCACCAGCCGGATGCGGTTCCCGGCGCCGGGCGTCATGCCAACACCCCGCGACGAGGGCGCATGCCGGCGATCCCGGCCCGGCCAGCGTCTAGAGGCGCCAGCCCGTGTGGATGGCGACGATCCCGCCGGACAGGTCGCGATGCGACACCCGCTCCAGCCCGGCCCGGCGCATCATGCCTTCCAGGGTTTCCTGGTCGGGGAACTGCCGGATGCTCTCGGCGAGGTACTGGTAGCTGTCGGCATCCCCCGCCACCCGGGAACCGATCGCCGGCAGCGCCTTGAAGCTCCAGGCGTCGTAGAGGCCGCGCAGCGCCTCGATCCGCAGGCGCGAGAATTCTAGGCAATGGAAGCGCCCGCCGGGCCGCAGCACGCGGCGCGCTTCCCGCAGCACGGCGTCCTTGTCCGTGCAGTTGCGCAGGCCGAAGGCCATGGAGACCTTCTCCACGCTGCGGTCGGGAAAGGGCAGCCGCTCGGCGTCGCAGCACACGAAGCTCAGCCCGTCGGCCAGGCCGCGCCCCAGCGCCCGCCCCTGCCCTACTCCCAGCATGGCGGCGTTGATGTCGGCCAGGATCACCCGCCCGGCGCCGCGCTCGCGCGCCAGGAAGGCCACGTCCCCGGTGCCGGCGGCGAGGTCCAGCAGGGTTTCGCGGGGCGAGGCGCCGATCGCCGCCACGAAGGCGCGTTTCCACAGCCGGTGGACGCCCAGCGACATCAGGTCGTTCATCACGTCATAGCGGGGGGCGACACTGTTGAAGACTTCGCGCACGAGGCTGGCCTTCTGGGCGCGGGGAACCTCGCGGAAGCCGAAATCGGTCTGGTCGGACATGCTGCCCCTTCTAGGGCAGGTCGCCACGCAGCGGTATCGCCCCTATCTGCACGATGATGGGCGTACCCCGCCCCGCCCGAAGGACTGCCGCGAAAAACCCCATGCCCGAACTTCCCGAGGTCGAGACCGTGATGCGCGGCCTTTCGGCCGTGCTCACCGGCCGCACGCTCGCCCGCGCCGAAACCCGCCGCGCCGGGCTGCGCTGGCCCTTTCCGCCCGGCCTGGCCGAGCGGCTCACCGGTGCCCGGGTGGAAGGCTTTCGCCGCCGCGGCAAGTACATGCTGATGCGGCTGGACAGCGGCAGCAGCCTGCTGGTGCACCTCGGCATGTCCGGCCGCATGGTGGCCCGGCTGTCGGAATCTGCCCCCGCCGAGCGCCTGGGGCCGCAGGGTGCTGCCTCCGACGCGCGCGGCAACGGTTCGCCGGACGCGCACGAGCACCTGGTGATGGAAACCGAGGACGGCTGGCGCGTCGGCTTCTGCGACCCCCGCCGCTTCGGCGTGGTGGACCTCGTCCCCACCGAGGCCGAGGACGCGCACCGCCTGCTCGCCGGCATGGGGCCGGAACCGCTGGAAGACAGCTTCACCCCCGCGGTGCTGTCCGCCGCCCTGGCCGGCAAGGGCACGCCGATCAAGGCGGCGCTGCTGGACCAGAAGGTCGTCGCCGGCCTGGGCAACATCTACGTGGCCGAGGCGCTGTTCCGTGCCGGCATCTCCCCCCGCCGGCTGGCCAGCACCGTGCCCGGCGCCCGGGCGGCGCGGCTGGTGCCGGCCATCAAGGCCGTGTTGCGGGACTCCATCGAGGCCGGCGGCTCCTCCCTGCGCGACTACGTCCGGGCGGATGGCGAGCTGGGCTTCTTCCAGGACCGCTTCTCCGTTTACGACCGCGCCGGCCAAGCCTGCCCGAACTGCCCGGGCCCGCCGAAATGCCCAGGGGTGGCGCGCATCGTCCAGGCCGGGCGCTCCACCTTCTTCTGCCCGCGCACCCAGCGCTGAGGCGGCCGGCGGCACGGATCGCGCCCGCGCCGAACTCGTGGCCTTGGGAGGGAGAAGGAATTCTCCCTCCCAAACCCTCCCTCATCTTCTTTCGGGGGCTGCCGGGTCGGGGTGGACAGCTTGCCGCCCAGTGACCCAGGGAAATTCCATCTTTGCAGCGTGCGCTGCTGCCGCAGCCGCTGGAGGGCATCGCCCTCCGGCGCGCCCGGCGTTCCAGCCCCGACTGCGGCAGCGAAAATCGAAAGACGATGAGGGGAAGGGTCCGGGAAGGGGAGAATTCCTTCTCCCCTTCCCGGGGCCAACCACCCGGATCGCAGGTCGGCCCCTCGTGCCGTCCGTACGAGGCGCCTCCCGCCGCGGCGCGGAAGCGGGCAAGCTGCGCCACGACATTGCTGAGGGAGTGGGCCGGTGGCCGAACACGGGATGATCCTGGCCGAACGGCGCGGCGCGGTGGGGCTGATCACCCTCAACCGCCCGCAGGCGCTGAACGCCCTGTGCGACCAACTGATGACGGAACTGGGCGAGGCCCTGCGCGGCTTCGACGCCGACCCGGCGGTCGGCGCGATCGTGCTGACGGGCAGCGAGCGCGCCTTCGCCGCCGGCGCCGACATCAAGGAGATGAAGGACCGCCGCTTCCCCGGCACCTACCTGGACGACTTCATCGGCGCGCGCTGGGAAACCGTGCTGGAAATCCGCAAGCCCGTGATCGCCGCCGTGGCCGGCTTCGCCCTGGGCGGCGGCTGCGAGCTGGCCATGATGTGCGACCTGATCCTGGCCGCCGACACCGCGAAGTTCGGCCAGCCCGAGATCACCCTGGGCATCCTGCCCGGCGCTGGCGGCACGCAGCGCCTGACCCGCGCAGTGGGCAAGGCCAAGGCCATGGACCTGGTCCTGACCGGCCGCATGATGGACGCGGCCGAGGCGGAACGCTCCGGCCTGGTGGCGCGGGTGGTGCCGGCGGCGGAGCTGCTGCCGGAGGCGATCGCCGCGGCGGAAAAGATCGCTTCCTTCTCCACCCCCGCGGTGGCCATGGCCAAGGAAGCGGTGAACGTGGCCTTCGAGACCACCCTGCGGGAAGGCGTGCGGCTGGAGCGCCGCCTGTTCCTGTCGCTCTTCGGCACGGAAGACCAGCAGGAGGGCATGGCCGCCTTCGCGGAAAAGCGGAAACCCGGGTTTCGCCGGTCCTGAGACGGGTTCCGGAACAGGCCGTCGGCCGCCCAGGGCAGCCAAAGCTTGACGTGCGGAGGACCACTGGGTAGAAGCCGCGACCTTCCGCAGCCTTTGAACGGGCTGGCGGCCTTCCATAGACACGATTGGCAGTCACCTCAGCCCATGGCGAACAATCCTTCCGCGCGCAAGCGCATCCGCCAGAACGAGAAGCGCAACGAGCGCAACACCGCCCGCCGCTCGCGCGTGCGGAGCTTCATCCGCAAGCTTGAGGACGCGATCTCGGGCGGCGACAAGGCCGCGGCCCAGGCCGCGTTCCAGGCGGCGCAGCCGGAGATGATGCGCGCGGCCGACAAGGGCGTGCTGCACGACAACACCGTGGCCCGCAAGCTGTCCCGCCTGTCGGCCCGGGTGAAGGCGCTGGGCGCTCCCGCCCAGGGTTAAAGCCCCTCGGCGGCGCGGCCACGCGATCCGCCGGTCACGTCTTGTTACACGATGATACAGCCCGGGTCCGAAAGGATCCGGGCTAAATTTTTCCCATGCGAATCAAGGGGAGTGGAGCTTGTTCCTCAGACGAGCCCGCATCTTCGCTGCCGCAATAGCGACTTCGTGGCAACAGTGTGACTCTGGAGTCAGCCCTGCTTATGAGTCCGCTTGATTCGCGGGACGGCTTCGCGCTGTTCTTGGGTTCAAGGGACGCCAAATCCCGTCCGGGACCCGCCCTTTCCTGCCCCGCAGGAGCCGGGCAGCGGAGGAGGGGGTGGCGCTGGGCGGCTCGTCCGGTGGCGCGCCGTGGTTGAGGGAGCGGCGCCGGGCGCCGGACGCGGAAGGATGCGGATGCTTATGCAGGAAGAGCTCGGCGCGTCCTCCCTCCCCGTTTCGGCGGAAGACGGCGTGCCCGACATTGCCCAGGCCTGGGCCCGCATCCGCGGCCGCCTGCGCGAGGAAGTGGGCGAGGTCGAGTACCGCACCTGGATGCGCCAGATGACGCTGGCCGCCATCGAGGGCGAGGAGGCGGTGGTGCACGTCCCCTCGCGTTTTCTGCGCGACTGGCTGCGCAGCCAGTACGGCGACCGGCTGCGGGCGCTGTGGCAGGCGGAGAACCTGGGCGTGCGCCGCGTGGAGATCCGCGTGGCCCCGCCGGCCGCGGATGGCGCCGCGGCCTCGGCGCTGGAGCCGGCGGCCCCGGCCCTGGCGGAAGCCCTTACGGCGCGGCCGGAAATCCGGGCCGAGGCCAAGGCTGACCCCAAGGCCACCGAGCCCAAGGGCGACTGGGCGGCGCCGTTGGACGGCCGCTTCACCTTCGACACCTTCGTGGTGGGCAAGCCCAACGAGTTCGCCCATGCCTGCGCCCGCCGCGTGGCGGAGAAGCCGGCGAGCCCCGGTTTCAACCCGCTCTTCCTGTATGGCGGCGTCGGGCTGGGCAAGACGCACCTGATGCACTCCATGGCCTGGGCGCTGCGCGAGCCCGGCCTGGACCGCTCGGTGGCCTATATGTCGGCCGAGAAGTTCATGTACCGCTTCATCGCGGCGCTGCGCTCGCAGTCCACCATGGAGTTCAAGGAAAGCCTGCGCTCCGTCGACGTGCTGATGATCGACGACCTGCAGTTCCTGATCGGCAAGGACAACACGCAGGAAGAGTTCTTCCACACCTTCAACGCGCTGGTGGATGCCGGCAAGCAGATCGTGGTGTCCGCCGACAAGTCGCCCTCCGACCTGTCGGGGCTGGAGGACCGGCTGCGCACGCGGCTGGGCTGCGGCATGGTGGCCGACATCCACGCCACCACCTACGAGCTGCGCATCTCCATCCTGCAGGCCAAGGCCGCGGCGGCCGGCACGCCGGTGCCGGAGCGCGTGCTGGAATACTTGGCGCACAAGATCACCTCCAACGTGCGCGAGCTGGAAGGCGCGCTGAACCGGCTGATCGCGCATTCCAACCTGTTCGGCCGCCCGGTGACGCTGGAATCCTGCCAGGAGGTGCTGCACGACATCCTGCGCGCGCATGACCGCCGGGTGACGATCGAGGAAATCCAGAAGCGCGTCGCCGAGCACTACAACATGCGGCTGACCGACATGTCTTCCGCGCGCCGGGCCCGCAACGTGGCGCGCCCGCGGCAGGTAGCGATGTACCTGGCCAAGCAGCTGACCTCCCGCTCCCTGCCGGAGATCGGCCGCAAGTTCGGCAACCGCGACCACACCACGGTGATGCACGCCGTGGCCAAGGTGGCGGAGCTGATGCAGGGCGACTCGGGCTTTGCCGAGGATGTGGAGCTGCTGCGCCGCATGCTGGAAACCTGAGCGGGTCCCAGGCTTCCTCCGCCCCGGACACGACGCCGCCGAAGGCGCGTCGCGCCCCGGGCTGAACCAACCTCCCACCCTGTCCGGGCAGCGCGTCGCCCCCCGCTGCTGACACGTTCGGCCGTTCCGGACGCCATGCGTCCGCGTGCCCGGCCTGGCACGGGCGTGCCGCGGGCGCATGACGAAGCGACGGCGGGCGGCAGAGGGATCTCGCAGCCGGGCCGGCAGCCGTTTCGCGTGGACGCTTTGTCAGCGCCGGCCCATCAGCCCGTGAGATGCAGGCATGTAGATGGTTCATGGCCGAGCGGTGCTGTTGCCGCCTTCTGCTCCATCAGGAAACCACGCGTCATGCCGAACCCCCTGCGTCTCCTCCTCACGCTCGCCGTTCTGGCGGTTCCCGTGGTGATCACGGCCGCTCCCGATGCGCAGGCCCGGACCCGGAGCCACCTGGTATCCGCGAACGCCGCCGATGCTTCCCAGGCACAGCAGCGCCCGACCGCCCGCCGCCACGCGACGCGCCAGGTGCAGGCCCAGCCCCGCGCCCGCCACCACCGCGCCACCCGCCCGGCGGCGCCGGTGACCCCGCAGACCGACGGCTGAGCAGAAGGGGCGGCAGCGCGCCGCCCGCGACGCTCCCACGGAAGCGGCATGTCGGAACCGGTCGGGCGAAAGCCCGGCCGGTTCTGGCGTTTCGGGGCCCGGCGCGTTCACCGCTGTTGGCGGGTGCGGCCGCCTCTTCGACCCGGCAGCACGAGCGTTGCGACGGGCAGGCGCTTCCCCGGCCAGAACCGGGATGGTACGCATGCCTCTGTGACAGTTCGGGGGTTTCTTCCCCCGGAACGCCCCGAGGGTGTGAGGAACGCGCGATGAAGTTCACGGTGGACCGGGCGGTGCTCCTCAAGGCGCTCGCGCATGTCCAGAGCGTCGTCGAGCGCCGCAACACCATCCCCATCCTGGCCAACGTGCTGCTGGATGCGGGGGCGGACCGGCTGACCCTGACCGCGACCGACATGGAGATCGCGGTGGTCGAGGAGATCACCGCCGGTGTGCAGGTCGCCCAGCCCGGCCGCTGCACCGCCCCGGCCGCGACGCTGTTCGAGATCGCCCGCCGCCTCGGCGACGGGCAGAAGGTGGAGTTCGACCAGCCCGGCGGCGACGCGCCGCTGGCCCTGCGCTCGGGCCGCTACAACACCTCCCTGATGGTGCTGCCGGTGGAAGACTTCCCGGCCATGACCGAGGGCAAGCTGCCGCACCGCTTCACCCTGCCCGCGGGCGCGCTGCGCGACCTGGTGGACCGCACGCGCTTCGCCATCTCCACGGAAGAAACCCGCTACTACCTCAACGGCATCTACCTGCACGTCGCGGATGGCGAGGACGGCAAGGTGCTGCGGGCGGTGGCCACGGACGGGCACCGGTTGGCACGGATGCAGTCCTCCCTGCCCGAGGGCGCTTCGGGCATGCCGGGGGTGATCGTGCCGCGCAAGACGGTGGGCGAGATCCGCAAGCTGGCCGAGGAAGCCTCGGGCGAGGACGCCACCGTCGAGGTGCGGCTGAGCGACACCAAGATCCAGTTCCGCCTGGGCGCGGTGACGCTGACCTCCAAGCTGATCGATGGCACCTTCCCGGAATACGAGCGGGTCATCCCCAAGTCGAACGACAAGGAGATGCGGGTGGACCGCGCCCTCTTCGCCCAGGCGGTGGATCGGGTGGCGGCGATCTCCTCCGAGCGGTCCCGCCCGGTGAAGCTGGCGCTGAGCAGCAACGCCCTGGTGCTGACCGCCTCCTCCCCGGAGCAGGGGCAGGCGCGCGAGGAGCTGGACGCCGACGCGGTGCAGTACGCCTCCACGCCGCTGGAGATCGGCTTCCAGGCCCGTTACCTGAAGGACATCACCGACCAGGTACAGGGCCAGCTGGTGTTCCGCTTCTCCGACGGCTCGGCCCCCACCATCGTGCAGGACGAGAGCAAGGACAGCGCCCTCTACGTCCTGATGCCGATGCGCGTCTGATACGCCGCGAGCGGCGGCCACGTTGCAGGGCCGCCGCCGCATCGCCATTTCCGGAGGGTGGGCGGCCGCTGCCGCCCGAAACCGCGCTTCCGCGCGGTGGGGCGCCGTTCCGCCCCGATGCCGCCCCTGGAAACGCCGCCGTATGACCGCCCCCAGCCTTCGCCTGACCCGCCTGCTGCTGCAGGACTTCCGCAGCCATGCCAGCGCCGAGTTGCGGCTGCGGGCGCCGGTGGTGGTGGTGGCGGGCGACAACGGCAGCGGCAAGACCAACCTGCTGGAAGCGGTCAGCCTGCTCGGGCCCGGGCGGGGGCTGCGCGGTGCCCGCAATGCCGAGTTCGCCCGCCGCACCCCCGAGGGCCCCCTGCCCTGGGCCGTGAGCGGCCGTTTCGAGGGGCCGGCGGGGGAATTCGACCTCGGCACCGGCACCCCGCCGGACGGGCCGCTGGACAAGCGCGTGCTGCGGCTGGACGGCAACCCCGTGCGCTCCCAGGCGGAGCTGGCCAACCAGGTCGCCGCGGTCTGGCTGACGCCGCAGATGGACCGGCTGTTCCAGGAGGGCGCTTCCGGACGCCGCCGCTTCCTGGACCGGCTGGTCTGGGCGCTGGAGCCCGGCCATGCCCGGGAGGTCGCGGCCTACGACAACGCCATGGCGCAGCGGAACCGCCTGCTGTCCGAGGGCTGCCGCGACGACCGCTGGCTGGCCTCGCTGGAGGACGCCATGGCCCGCCACGGCGTGGCCGCCACCGCCGCCCGCCTGGGCATGGTGGACCGGCTGAACGCGGCGCTGGCGGCCGGCACGGCCGGCGCCTTCCCGGCCGCCTGCTGCGACCTGTCCTGCGGCGTGGCGGAGCAACTGCGCGAACGGCCGGCGCTGGCGGTGGAGGACGCGCTGCGGGACCACCTGGCGGGCAACCGCCGCCGGGACGCGGCCGCCGGGGCCGCGGTGGAAGGCCCGCACCGCTGCGACCTGCTGCTCCGCCACCTGCCCAAGGACCTGCCGGCGGAGCTCTGCTCCACGGGGGAACAGAAGGCCCTGCTGGTGTCCGTGGTGCTGGCCCATGCCGCCCTGATCGCCGCGGCCCGGGGCTTCGCGCCGCTGCTGCTGCTGGACGAGGTGGCGGCGCATCTCGACGCCACCCGGCGGGAGGCCCTGTTCGCCGCCCTGGTGGCCCTGCCCGCCCAGGTCTTCCTGACCGGCACGGAGGCCGGCGTCTTCGCGTCGCTGGACGGGGTCGCCGAAACCTTTCTCACGGCGCCTTCCGGCCTGCGCGGAACGGCCGATTACGGGGTGCGGGAAGCCTCGGGAATCCCTATATTGCAAGCCTGATTCGAATGGTTTTTCCGGAAGGCTCTATTCCCGAATGTCCGACCCCGTGAGCGCTGCCCCGAACCCCTCCGTTGCCGGGGGCGGGGACGACTACGACAGCGCCTCCATCACCGTGCTGCGCGGGCTCGACGCGGTGCGCAAGCGCCCGGGCATGTATATCGGCGACACAGACGACGGCTCGGGCCTGCACCACATGGTGTTCGAGATCGTGGACAACTCGGTGGACGAGGCGCAGGCCGGCTTCGCCACCGCCGTGGACGTGGTGATCAACGCCGACAGCTCCGTCACCGTGACCGATGACGGCCGCGGTATCCCTGTCGACATGCACGTCGAGGAGGGCGTCTCGGCCGCCGAGGTGGTGCTGACGCGGCTGCACGCCGGCGGCAAGTTCAACCAGAACTCCTACAAGGTGTCCGGCGGCCTGCACGGCGTCGGCGCCGCGGTGGTGAACGCGCTCAGCGAGCGCATGGAAGCCCGTATCTGGAAGAACGGGCGCGAGCACGTCATCCGCTTCGCCCACGGCGACGCCGTGGCGCCGCTGGAGGATGTCGGCCCCTCCGACCACCCCACGGGCACGCAGGTCACCTTCAAGCCCAGCGCCGCCACCTTCTCCAACACCGAGTTCGAGTACGAGCGGCTGGAAAAGCGGCTGCGCGAGCTGGCCTTCCTCAATTCCGGCCTGCGCATCACCCTGCGCGACGACCGCCCCCTGCCCGAGGGCGGCGAGGGCAGCGCTGCGGCCGCGCCGCGCCGGTCGGAGTTCTTCTTCGAGGGCGGGCTGGCCGCCTTCGTGGAATACCTGGACCGCTCCAACAAGCCGATCTTCTCCCCCCCGGCCGCTGCCACCGGCGAGCAGACGGTGGAGCGCAACGGCGAGCACAAGGCGATCCGTGTCGAGTTCGCACTGCGCTGGACCGACAGCTTCCACGAATCCATGCACTGCTTCACCAACAACATCCCGCAGCGCGACGGCGGCTCGCACCTCGCGGGCTTCCGGCAGGCGCTGACCCGCGTGCTGGGCAAGGTGGCCGATGCCGCCGCCAAGAAGGACAAGACCGCCCTGTCGGGCGAGGACATGCGCGAAGGGCTGACGGCGGTGCTCTCGGTCAAGGTGCCGGACCCCAAGTTCTCCTCGCAAACCAAGGAGAAGCTGGTTTCCTCCGAGGTGCAGCCGGTGGTGCATGCCGTGGTGGCCGACGCGCTGGACCACTGGTTCGAAACGCACCCCAAGGAAGCCAACGAGATCGTCCGCAAGTGCCTCGACGCGGCTGCCGCGCGCGAGGCGGCCCGCAAGGCGCGCGACCTGACGCGGCGCAAGGGCGTGCTGGACATCTCCACCCTGCCGGGCAAGCTGGCGGACTGCCAGGCGCGCGACCCCGCCAAGGCCGAGATCTTCATCGTCGAGGGCGACAGCGCCGGCGGCTCCGCCAAGCAGGGCCGCGACCGCGCCTTCCAGGCGATCCTGCCGCTGCGCGGCAAGGTGCTGAACGTGGAGCGCGCCCGCTTCGACAAGATGCTCGGCTCGGACCAGATCGGCACGCTGATCACCGCGCTGGGCGCCGGCATCGGCCCCGATCCGGCCAATGGCGGGTTCGATGCGGCCAAACTGCGCTACCACAAGATCTGCATCATGACCGACGCGGACGTGGACGGTTCCCACATCCGCACGCTGCTGCTGACCTTCTTCTTCCGCCAGATGCCGGAGCTGATCGAGCGCGGGCACCTCTTCATCGCCCAGGCGCCGCTCTACCGCGCCAAGCGCGGGCAGGATGAGCGCTACCTCAAGGACGACGCGGCGCTGGAAGACTACCTGCTGGAAAAGGCGCTGATCGGCGCCCGGCTGCGGCTGGCCGACGGCACGGTGCTGGAAGGCGACGAGTTGCGGGAGGAGGTGACCCGCCTGCGCGAGGTCGCCCGCCGCATCCGCCGCGTGTCCGCCACCCTGCCGCTCTGGATCGCCGAGCAGGCGGCGCTGACGGGCGCGCTGGCGGTGGCCAATGACGGCCAGGCCGCCTCCGACCTGGTGGAGCGGCTGAACGCCCTGTCGCTGCCCACGGAGCGCGGCTGGACCGCCGCGCTGGACGAGGCCGGGCTGAAGCTGGGCCGCACGGTGCGCGGCGTGGCGGAGCGCTTCTCGCTGGACCCGGCGGTGCTGCGCGGCGCCGATGCCGCTTGGCTGGAAGAGCGCCGGACCTCGCTCAGCGCGCGCTACGGCAGCGGCGCGGCGCTGTTCTTCGAGGGTCGCGAGAGCGAGGTGGCCGGCCCGCTGGCCGCCATGGACCGGGTGCTGGCGCAGGGCCGCAAGGGCCTGACCATCCAGCGCTTCAAGGGACTGGGCGAGATGAACCCGGACCAGCTGTGGAAGACCACGCTGGACCCGGCCGCGCGCACCATGCTGCGCGTCAAGGTGGACGACGTGGACGAGGCTGGGCAGATCTTCGCCACCCTGATGGGCGACGTGGTGGAGCCGCGGCGCGAGTTCATCGTGGGCAACGCGCTCAAGGTCGCCAACCTGGACGTGTGAGCATCCCGTGTGGCGCCGCGCGCCCCTCCCGGCAGCAGGAGGGATCGCGCGGTTTGCCGGCCGGTGCGGCGCCCCTCCATCCCGTCGAACACCCTCGCGCGCCGGCACGGAACCCGGCGTTGACAGCCCCGGGCGGAAGGTCCACTTCGCCCGGCGTACGGCAGGGGACGCCAGGCATCCCCGACCCGCCACACCCACAGCCGAGCATCATGCCCAGCGACAACCCCGGTCGATCTTCCGTGCCGTTCCCGGCTGTCGCGCCCTGATCCGCTGATCGGCTCACGCGCGACCCGCCGGCAGCGGCGCGGTGCGAGGTGAGCCATGGACAGCATTCCCGAAACCGCCCCCGACGACCTGCCTGCCGACACGCTCGCGGCGCGGCTCGTGCGCGGCCATGTCGCCGACGCGGTGGAACTGCTGAACGAGCAGTCCACGGCAGCCGGGGCGGCGGCGCTGGCGCAACTGCCGGCCGAACGCGCGATCGAAATCCTCGACACCCCCGAGCTGGAAGACCCGGCCGGGCTGGTGGCGGCCCTGCCGCAGGGCCAGGCGGCGATCCTGCTGGACGGCATGTCCGCGGACCAGGCGGCCGAGGTGTTCCGCGAGCTGGAGGAACCCGTCCGGGCGGGGCTGCTGCCGCGGCTCGGCGACGAAACGCAGGTATCGCTGCAGCAGCTGCTCTCCTATCCTGCGGGCACGGCCGGCAGCATGATGACCACCGAATTCGTCAGCGTCCCCGCCGGCTGGACGGTGGAACGCACGCTGCAACACATCCGCGCGGTCGAGAGCACCCGCGAGACGGTCTACGCCATCTACGTCCTGGACCCCGACACCCGGGCGCTGCTGCGCTCGGTGGGCCTGCGCCGCCTGATCATCGCCGATCCCGCCGCCCCCGTGCTCAGCGCCGCCCGGGACATGGAGCCCGTCACCGTGTCGCCGCTGCTGGATCAGGAGGAGGTGGCGCGGCTGATCCGCCGGCACGACCTGCTGGCGGTGCCCGTGGTGGACGAGGCGCAGCACGTGCTGGGCATCGTCACGGTGGACGACGTGATCGACGCCATGGTCGAGGAAGGCACGGAGGACGTGCACCGCTTCGGCGGCATGGGAGCGACGGAGGAGCCCTACACGCAGATCGGCTTCGGCACGATGCTGCGCAAGCGCGGCGGCTGGCTCTGCATCCTGTTCCTGGGCGAGATGCTCACCGCCAGCGCCATGCAGCACTACGAGGTGGCGCTGGAACGCGCGGTGGTGCTGACGCTGTTCATCCCGCTGATCATGAGCTCCGGCGGCAATTCCGGCTCGCAGGCGACTTCCCTGCTGATCCGCGCGCTGGCGCTGGGCGAGGTGAAGCTGCGCGACTGGTGGCGCGTCGCCCTGCGGGAACTGCCGACGGGGCTGGTGCTGGGCGTGATCCTGGGGGCAATCGGCCTCGGCCGGGTGGCGCTCTGGCAGGTGCTGGGGATCTACGACTACGGCGAGCACTGGGCGCGGATCGGACTGACCGTCGGGGCCGCCCTGGTCGGCGTGGTGACCTTCGGCTCGCTGGCAGGCTCCATGCTGCCCTTCCTGCTCAAGCGCGTCGGCTTCGACCCGGCGAGCGCCTCGGCGCCGCTGGTGGCCACGCTGGTGGATGTGACCGGGCTGGTGATCTACTTCTCCGTGGCGGTGGCGGTGCTGGGCGGCGCCCTGTTGTAGGGCGCCCCCTCACCCACCCCTCGTCGTGGCGGCGCCGGCATCCGTCGCCTCCCTGGGACAGGCCGGCGCCGTGGGGTCCAGCGCATCGGCGACGCTGTCGCGATGGCGCTTCGGCAGCACCTTCATCAACAGGATGAAGGCCGAGAGCAGCAGGCAGAGGCCGTTGGTCACCATCAGCGGCACCTCCCCCAGCAGCACGCCGTAGGTCAGCCACAAGGAGAAGCCCACCACCGTCACCACGTACATGCGCTTGGAGATCGCGCTGGTGTCACGGGTCCGGATGATCTTCCAGGCCTGCGGCACGAAGCTGGTGGTGGAAGCGATGGTGGCGAGCGAACCCACCAGAGTCGTCATGTCCATGCGTGATCCCCGGGCGCGCGGACCCAAGCTGGCATCGGGCCGCGGGGTTGCACCGCTCGCCGCGAGTTGCGGTCCCACACGACCGCGCGAACACCCCGCCCGCCGGCGTCGCCGCCGCGTTCTCCCCGACGCAACGGAGTGGTTGGGGGATGGGCATGGTGGAATTGCGGGCGGAACCGGAAGGCCTGTTGGCCGCACGGCTGGTGGAACTGGCAGCCGGCGGCGAGGACGTGATCCTGGTGGCACGCAGCGAGGCTCGGGCCGCCCGCCTTCATCGCACCGCCCGGACCCTGGCCCCGGAGCTGGTGGTGGAGCGGCTGCCCGCCTGGGACTGCCTGCCCTATGACCGCGCCGCGCCCTCCCGGCAGGTCATGGGATTGCGCATGGCCGCACTGGCGCGACTCTCCGGGGCGGGCAGGCCGCCGCGCCTGGTGATCGCCAACGTGGAAGCGGCCACCCAGCGCTTGCCCTCCCCCGCCGCTCTCGAAACCCTGTCGGTACGACGCGGCGATGCCTTCGACGAAGCGGGCCTGGAGCGCGACCTGGAGCGCCTGGGCTACATCCTGGACGACCGCGTGGACGAGCCCGGCGAGGCCGTGCTGCACGGCGCCGTGCTCGACGTCTTTCCCCCCGGTCAGGGCACGATGCCCTGCCGCATCGAGCATGCGGAGGGCCGCATCACCGCCATCCGCCGCTACGACCCGCTGACGCAGCGCAGCGTGGACGAGGTCGAGGAGATCGTGCTGGGTCCGGCTTCCGAGGTGATCCTGCCGCGCGATGCGGAACAGGCGCGCTTTCCCGGCATCGAGCACGCCCTGCCGAAGTTCCAGCCCTCGCTGGTGACGCTGTTCGACCTGCTGCCCCGCGCCGTGGTGGTGCTCGACCCGGAAGCCGAGGAGGTCCGCGCCCAGCGCGTCGCGGAGGTCGCCGATGCGTATCGCGCCCGGCTCGCCCTGGCCGCCACCGAGGAGGAGAGCCGCCGGCCGCTGCCCCCCGAGGCACTCTACCTCGACGATGCCGCCTGGAAGCGGGCGGTGGAGGAGCGGCGGGTGATCGCGCTGGAGGCGCCGCCCGAGGAGCCCGAGGGCACCCTGCCCCACCTCACCGACGCCGACGACCCGGAGGATGCCTTCCTGGCCCTGCTCGAGGCGCGCATGGAAGCCGGTGGGCGCGTCGCCCTGGCCGGGCCGCCGCGACAGACCCGCGCCCTGCTCCGCGCGCTGGCCGGACGTTTGCCCGCCGAGCCGGTGCCGGTGGCGGGCTGGCCCGCCCTGCGCGCGTCGCCCCCCGGCACCTTCGCCCTGCTGGACGGCAGCATCGAGGCCGGCTTCGACGCGCCGGAAGCCCTGGTGATCCCGCCGGGGGAAATCCGACCCAACCGAGCCCGGCGTCGCGGCCGCGCCGCTGCCCTGCCGCTGGGCGAGACGGCCCTGCAGCCGGGCGATGCGGTGATCCATCTCGACCACGGGCTCGGCGCCCTGCGCGGGGTGGAAACGGTGGAGTTGGGCGAGTCCAAGCTGGACTGCCTGCGCCTGGAATACGCTGGCGGCACCATGCAGCTGGTGCCGCTGGACGAGATGGACCGGCTCTGGCGCTACGGGGCGGAAGCGGAGGCCGTGACGCTGGACCGCCTGGGCAGCGAGAGTTGGCCGAAGCGCCGCGCCGCGGTGGAGGCGGAGCTGGCAACCACCGCCGAAACGCTGGTCAGGCTCGCCCGGGAGCGGGAGGAAAAGCGGGCGCCCGTGCTGCGGCCGCCCCGCGCCGCCTATGACCGCTTCGTCGGCCGCTTTCCGCACCCCCTGACCGCCGACCAGGAGGAGGCGATCGCCGCCGTGCTGGCGGACCTCGCCTCCGGCCGGCCGATGGACCGGCTGGTCTGCGGCGATGTCGGCTTCGGCAAGACGGAGGTGGCGCTGCGTGCCGCGGCCGTGGCCGCCCTGGCCGGCAAGCAGGTCGCCGTGCTGGCGCCCACCACCGTGCTGGTGCGCCAGCACCTCCAGACCTTCCGGCGCCGCTTCGCCGGCCTGGGCGTGCGGGTCGAGGCCCTGTCGCGCCTGTCCTCCGCGGCCGAGGCGCGGGAGATCAAGGCCGGGATCGCCGACGGTTCCGTGCGCGTAGCGATCGGCACCCAGGCCCTGGCCGCCAAGGGGGTACGCTTCAAGGATCTCGGCCTGCTGATCGTGGACGAGGAGCAGCGCTTCGGGGCGCGGCAGAAGGCCATGCTGCGCGAACTCGGCCGCGACGTGCACGTTATGGCGCTGACGGCCACCCCGATCCCGCGCACCCTGCAATCCGCCCTGGTGGGGCTGCAGGAGCTGAGCGTGATCGCCACGCCGCCCGCCCGCCGGCAGCCGATCCGCACCACGCAGATACCGCTGGACGACGCGGTGCTGCGCCAGGCCCTGTCGCGCGAACACCGCCGCAACGGCCAGAGCTTCGTGGTCTGTTCCCGCATCGAGGACCTGCCGGAGATGCGGGAACGCATCACGCGGCTGCTGCCGGAACTGGAACTGATCGAGGCGCATGGCGACCTGCCGGCGGACGAGGTGGACAGCGCCATGGTGCGCTTCGCCGAAGGTCACGCCGATGCCCTGCTGAGCACCAACATCGTGGAAACCGGGCTGGACGTGCCCCGGGCCAACACCATGCTGGTGTGGCGCGCGGACCGCTTCGGGCTGGGCCAGCTGCACCAGTTGCGCGGCCGGGTGGGACGCGGCCGCACGCGCGGCGCCATCACCCTGCTGACCGACCCGGCCGAGCCGCCCTCCCCCGTCACGCTGAAGCGGCTGCGCACGCTGGAGGCTTTCGACCGCATCGGCGCCGGCTTCGCCATCAGCGCGCGCGACATGGACCTGCGCGGCGCCGGCGACCTCCTGGGCGAGCAGCAGGCCGGGCACGTGAAGGTGATCGGGCTGGCGCTGTACCAGCACCTGCTGGACCGCGCGCTGCACCTGGCACACGGCGAAGCGCCCGCCGAGGAATGGGCACCTTCCCTGTCGATCGGCGTGTCCGCCTTTATCCCGCACGACTACGTCGAGGAAGAATCGTTGCGCGTCGAATTGCATGCCCGGCTGGGCGAACTGGTTCGCGGCGGCCATGCCCGCGCCCTCGCAGACTTTGCCGAGGAAGTGGCGGACCGTTTCGGACCGCTGCCGGAGCCCGTGTCCAACCTGCTCACCCTGGCGAGGCTGCGGCTGCGCTGCCGCCGCCTCGGCATCGCCGAGCTCAAGGTCGGGCCGAGCGCCGCCGCCGCCCGCTTCCGCGGTGAGCCGCCGGCCGTGCAGGCACCGCTGGAGCGGCGCGGCGACCGGATCCTGCTGGAACGCCCGAGTCCTGATCCGGCGGCGCTGCTGGCCACCGCCACGGCGCTGATCGCGCGCCTGTCGCCGCGACGACCGCAGCCGTCCAAAGCCCCACCACCGGTCGAAGAGGCACGAGCGAAAGCGGCGCATGCCGTGGAGAACGCCTAGCAGGATCAGGGCATTCATCCTTTCTCAACCCCGCAGCATTTCTGATGCGGATGAGGAAGGATGTTCATGCCCGACGCCGTCTTGCTTTCCCCGACCGCCGCGCCGACGGCGGTCCGCAGCGCCGCCGCGGCAGCGGTCAGCACGCCCGTGCCGCTTCCAGCGCCGAGCGAACCTCTGAGCGCGCCCAACCTGCGCCTTTCCTACGACTACGCCGTTGGCATGGTGGTAATGGAGTTCCGCGACAGCGCGGGCGAGACCCGGTCCTCGATCCCGAGCGAACGCGAGTTGGACGCTTATCGCAGGGCCGTGCTGACGGGCGCCGAACTGCCCGGCGAGGTCACGGGACCGACCGAGAGCTGAGCTTCAACCGCCTCTGCGACCCTCAGCCCAGCAGCGACAGCAACCCGCCGGGACTTCCCTGGCCGCCCGTGTTGTTCTGCGCCCGGTTCATCACGTAGCGCTGCACGAGCTTGGTGACCTCGCGCGGGTCGGACAGCTTGCTCAGGTCGAGCCGGGAGGTGATCGCCCGCGCCTGGGTTTCGACACTCTGCACCGCCATGGCATCGGGCAGGCCGAGGGAGCCCGTGACCACGCGCCGCATCACGCCGTTGCCCAGAATGTCGTAGGGATCGTCGACGGTGGCGGCATTCTCCTGCGCGTAGAGCGCGTCCGACAGGCCGAGCGCCTGGTCGTCCAGCCCCTTGCGCCAGGTGAAGCTCTCGAAGCCACGGGTGATGGTCTGCTGCATGGCCGCGGAGCGCAGGGCCTGCAGCCCATTCCCCGCCGCGAGGTTCAAGGTCTTGGCCGCACTGGCCCAGCGGCTGTCACCCAGCCGGTTCACCAGGGATTTCGGGTTGCTCAGGTCCGAGGTCAGCGCGCGGAACACCAGGGCCGGCTTGTTCTGCTCCCCGTCCAGGCCCAGCGCGGGCAGCAGCACGGAAAGGACCCGAGGGTCCTTCAGGGCACTCTCCAGGTCCTTGGCGCCGTCCAGTGCGGATTGGTAGCGGCTGAGGCTGCGCTGCACCTGCGGGTCCCGCGCCGCCTGCGCCACACCCTTCGCCTCCGCCCCCGGTGCCAGCGCCCGCTTCAGCGCAGCGACGGCTTCCGCGGGGCTCGATGTGGCGCGGCTCCCCGCCCCGCCGCCGGCGCCCAGCATGGAAAGGGCGAGGGCGCCGTTGATCATCTCAGCCGCCTGCCAGACCGGCGGCGACGGTCATGTTCACCTCGATCAGGAAATCCAGGTCCGGCTCCGGCGCATCCAGTTCGCGGAGCACGGCGCGGCCCAGCGACACCAGCTGCGCCCGCAACGTGGCCGGCAGGGCGTTGGTGGGGTCCGACACCGCAGTCTCGACCGCCAGCCAGAGACGGCGATTGTCGGACAGGGCGCGGGTGGTGGCCATTGGCCCGTCACTGCCGCGCATGGCGCCGGTGACACGGCGAAAGACATCCGCTTCCAGCTGCCGCGGTGCGAGCGCCGTGCGCGACGCACCATAGGCCCGCGCCGCGACGCTCATGCATCGGCCTCGTTCAGGAGCTCCTGGCCGGGCGGCACGGCGAGGCCCAGCACCGCATCCTCGTGCCGCATCACCCGCCGCGCGAGCTTCAGCGCGACGTAGCACTCATCCGCCTCCGCCGCGGCCAGGGCCCGGTCCAGCATCTCGCGCGCCAGCACCGAGGTGGTCACGGCCTGGAACTCCTCGATCAGGCTGCGGGCCGCCAGCAAGCCGCGCTCGCGTTCGTCCTCGTCGCCGATATAGGCGGTCTGCAAGGCGAAGTAGATGCGGCGGGCGGGCGTCGTGGCCATGTCGGGCGACAGGATCTGCTTGCCGAACAGGAAGCGCGCCTTGGCCGTCAGCTCGATGCGCGTGCGGTTGCGGAAACGTATCGGTGCGCCGTTCACGACCATGAGGTCGCCTTGACGCATTTCGAGGACCAGCGTGGACACGGTGTTCGCGTTCCTTGGGGGTTCCCGGTGGCAAGAAAGCCGGGCGGCGCGGGACCGAGGGTTCCGCGCCGCCCGCCGCCGTTCAGCGGAACAGGCTCAGCAGGGTCTGCGGCGCCTGGTTGGCGATGCTCAGCGACTGGGTGCCGAGCTGCTGCTTGATCTGCAGCGACTGCAGCTTGGCGCTTTCCTTCGCCAGGTCGGCGTCGATCAGCGCGCCCAGCCCGTCCTCCAGGCTGTCCATCTTGTCCTTGTTGTAGTTCACCTGGGCATCGACGTATTTGGCGTCGTTGCCGTACTGGTTCATGGCCGTGTTGAGCGCCCTCATCACCGTGTCGAAGGTCTTGATGCCGGTGGCGGTGCCGCCGCCGGCACGGACGTCGGGCTGGTCGGCCGCGACGCCGCTGCCCAGGATGAACTGGGCGCCTTCCGCCGTCATGTCGGCGGCTGCGTCCAGGGTGAACTTGCCGTCCGCCGTGGTGGTGGTGCCGCCGGTGGTCAGGTTGACGGCGGTGTCGAAGGTCAGCGACGCAGCGGCGGTCTGGGTCACGGTGAAGGTGCCGCCGGACTCGTTGCGTACGGTGGTGACGTCGGTAGCCGCGTTCTCGTCCGTGCCCAGCAGGGACTTGCCGTTGTAGGTGGCGTCGGACAGGAACTTGTTCACCTTGTCCACCAGCGTGCCGAACTGCGCGGTGTATTGGGTACGCGAGTCGCCGGTGGTGTTGGTGTCCGCCAGCTTCACCAGGACGGTCTTGATCTCCGCCATGGTGTCGGACACGTTCTTCAGGGCGGTGCTGGTGGTGCTGAGGATGCCCTTGATGCCGCCGAGCTGCTCGTTGGCCGAGGTCAGGCCGGCGATGTCGGAGCGCACGCCCTGCGCCACCGCGAAAGCCGCACCGTCGTCGCGGGCATCGGCCACGCGATAGCCGGTGCTGATGCGCTTCTGGGTGGCCGCCAGCGCGTCGCTGGTACGGTTGAGGGACTGCAGCGCCACCATGGCGCCGGTGTTGGTGTTCACGGAATTCAGGGCCATGGTGTTTGCCCCTTTCATCGCTCGGGTGCCGAAGGACCCGGTTGGGTTCCGCGTCTTGCGGTTGATCTCCGTTATGCCTGTCCCGCCTTAACGCGGGCTGAACACCGCGGCGAAGAATGCGGCCCGCGCCCGCCTCAGCGGAGAAAGCTGGTGAGTGTCAGCTCCGTCAGGGTGGAAATCGCCTTGTAGGACGCTTCCAGCCGGGTCTTGGTGTCCTGCAGCGCCGTCAGCGTATCCGCCAGGTCGACTTCCTCGATTCCGGCGAGCTGCGTCCGCAGCGCGACCACCACGTCCCCCTGGGACGTCCTGGCCGCCTGCAGCCGCGCTTCCGTTTGGCCCAGCGTGCCCTGCTCCACCCCCAACGCGTCGGCGGAGGAGGAGAAGCTGCCGCGCAGGCTGGCCAGCACGGCGTCCACATCGGCGTTGCTGGCCCCCACCGCGTCGGGCAGGGCCGCCAGCGTCATCAGCCCGCGCAGCAGGTCGCGCGACCAGGAACCCGTGGTTTCCCCCGCCGAGGTGGCATCCGCGTTCCGGTTGGCCCACAGCCCGGTCGGCAGGACCGTGCCGTCGGACACCAGCGTGGTCCGGCGCGGCTCGCCGCCACCGGTGGCTGGGTCGGACAGGAAGGCGGAGAACGGCGTCACGCCGGCCGTGTCGTTCAGGGCGGCCGCCCGGGTGGCCGTCAGCGCCGAGGTGGCGCCGGTGCCGCTCAGCCCGGCGATGGCGGCCGCGATGTCGCTGTTCATGCCGCTCGCGGCAGGGTTGCCGCCGGGGATCGGCGGGTTGGCGGTGTCGCTGCCGCCGAACAGGTATTCCCCCGCATTTTGCTCGTTCAGCAAACCACCTACTTCGGCCAGGGCCGAACGCGCGGCGGAAGCGGCCATGCGGATGGCGGAGGGTTCCGTGGCGGACAGCTTGGTGGTCTGCGCGTAGAAGCTGGTCGCGATGTCCGACAACCGGCCGAGCGCGACCTGCGACGCCTGCGTGCGGCCCAGCGCGCGGGTCAGGCCGGTGCTCGTCGCTTCCCGCCGGGCGATCTCGCCGCGCAGGTCGATGGCCTGCCGCGCGTCCCGCGCCTCGTCGCCGTAAACCGTGGCCAGTCGGCCGTCGCCGGATTGCCGCGCCAGCAGCTCGGACCGCGCCTTCAGCGCGCCGACATTCTGCATCAGCCGCGCGATGGTGCCGTTGCCCAGGACGTTGGTGGTGCTCATCGCGCCGGCCGCCCTCAGCCGGACACGGCGAAGAGGCTGTCATACATGGCCTGCACCGTGCTCATCACCCGGGCATTGGCGGCGTAGGCGTTCTGCAGCGTCACCATCGCGGCCATCTCCGAATCGACGTTCACGCCCGACCTCTCGTCGAACTTCTTCTCCAGCCCCGTGAGCAGCGTGCCCGCCGCCTCCTTGGCCGCCGTCGCGCCCGCCCGCGCCGCGGTGTGGCTCGCCACCAGCCGCGCCGCGTAGTCCTGCACCGTGCGCGCGGTGCCGAGGCCGGAGGTCAGCGACCCGTCCGGGCCCAGCCCGGTTCCGGGCAGCGTCGGCTGCGACGTACCGGCCGCGACCTCCGCCCCGAAGCCGTAGGTCAGGACCCGGTCGATCAGCGTGGTGAAGCCCTGCGGCCCACCGGAAGGATTGGTGGAAAAGGCGCTGGCACCGCCGGGCACGGCCGTGACCCCGTGGGTGCCGTCGCGCACGCTGGCCAGGTTGGCCCGCACGCCCGCACCCACGCGGATCGTTCCGGAAAAGCCGATCAGCCCGTTGGTCGGCACGCTGTAGGCGGCACCCGGGTCGGGCACCGCGCCCCCACCGCCGGTGAACAGGGTCAGCCCCTGCGCGTCCAGCCGCGACGCGACCGCGGCGGCCGAGATGTCGAGCTCCGCCTGCTGCTGCGGCAGCAACGCGTCGCGCAGGCTGGCATATTCGGCCAGCCGCCCGCCCTTGAGCTGGCTGGTGACGTCCACGCCCCCCAGCATCACGCCGGGGATGCTGCCGCCCGCGCCATGGTACGACCCCGCCCCGATCGAGGCCGGCTGCAGGCTGAAGTCGTCCGCTCCCTTGCCCAGCAGCAGCGACACGCCGCCGCGCCCGATCAGCGAGATGGCGCCGTCCGGCTGGGTGATCGTGCGGACCTCCAGCACTTCGGAGATCCTGGCCACGGCAGCGTCACGCTGGTCCTGCAGCGCGGCCGTGCTCTGCCCGGAGGCGGAAAGGGCGATGATCTGCGCGTTCAGCCCGGCCACGTCGTGCAGCCCGGTGTTGAGCGTGGCGATGTCCTGCACCATGCCGTCATGCGCCGCCTGGCGCGCTGCGACGATCGCCTTGGCCGTGTCGTTGTAGCGCCCGGCGAGGTCCTCCGCCGCGGACAGCACGCCCTGCTGCAGGGCCGGTTCGGCCGGCGAAGCGCGCAGCCGCACGAAGGCCGTGTTCAGGGCCGCCGACAGGTCGCCGACGGAGGACGCGTCCTCCGGGTTGCCCTGGGCGCGTTCCACGGGCGACAGGATGGCTTCCCGCGCCACCGCCGCCGCATTGGCGGACCGGGCGGCGTTGAGGCTGGCATTCAGGGCAGCGTCCACGTCCCGCGTCGCGGCCAGCGCCCGCACCCCGAAGGACTGGCTGCCGGAGGACATCGCCTCCGCGTCCACGGCCTTGCGCGTGTAGCCGGCGGTGCCCGCGTTGGACACGTTGTCGGCCGATTGCGCGAGCTGGCGCTGCACGAGCGACAGCCCGCCTCGGGCGATCGAAAGGGCGGTATCCAGGCTCACGGCGCGGGCATCCTCGCAGGGCGGAGGTTAGCGAAGGCTTAACGGGCCGCTCAGCGCGTCATGTTGATGGTGTCCTGCAGCATCTGGTCCGTGGTGGTGACGATCTTGGTGTTCGCCGTGTAGGCGCGCTGCGCCAGGATCAGCTTGGAGAATTCCGAGGCGATGTCGACGTTGGAGCTTTCCAGCGCGCTGGTGACCAGCTTGCCCGCACCGTTGTTGTTGATGTCGGCGGCCAGGGGCTCGCCGCTCTCCACGGTGGCGAGGAACGCCTGGCCGTCGGCGCGCTGGAGCCTGTCGGGGTCGGCAAAGGACACGATCGGCACCCGCGCCACCGTGCGGGACTGGCCGTTGTCGTAGTTCACCGCCACGTCGCCGTTCTCCTTGATCGACACGGAGGAGAAGGAGCCGCGCGGGATGCCGTTCTGGGTCAGGCTGCCCACCTCGTACTCCGTGCCGGAGAACTGGGTCAGCCCCTGGGACGACCCGAAGGAGCCGAGGTCCAGGCTGATGTTCTGCGGCCCCTGGCCGAAATCGATGCTGAAGCCGACCTGTGCCGGATCGCCGGCCCCGCCGCCCGATCCCGTCAGCCCGGTCGCGCCGCTGAAGCTGCCCAGCGTGCCGGGCGGAACGCCCGCGCCGGCCCCGAAGTTCAGGTCGATGGTGCCGACCGGCGTGGGCGGCGTGGTGCCGGGAATGCTGACCGCGAGCTGCCAGGCATCGCCGGTTCCCTTGGTGTAGTTCAGCGACACCGCGTGCTGCCGCCCGAGCGCGTCGTAGATTTGCACCTGGGACGTGACGGCCGTGCCGGTGGCGGCATCGGCGGGCAGGTTGGCGCTGAGGCCGACGCTGCCCGTCGCCACGGGATCGAAGACGCTCTGGTCGATGCGCAGCGTGGTCAGGTCGGTGCGGTTCAGGGTGCCGGCGGCGTTGGCCGGCCAGCCCTTGAGGTAGTAGCCCTGATTGTTCACCAGGTAGCCCTCGTTGTTCAGGCCGAAATCGCCGGCCCGCGTGTAGAGGGTGCTCTTGCTGAACTCCGTGGCGCCCTGCGCGTCGGTGCCCGCGGGCTGCGCCACCGCGAAGAAGCCCTGGCCGGAGATCGCCAGGGCCAGCGTGTTGTCGGACTGCGCGATGCTGCCCTGCAGGCTGTTGGTGTAGTCCGGCCGCGCCACCACCGAACCGGACTCGTGCAGGCGCTGCGTGGAGTTGGTGACGTAGTCCTCGAAGCTGGTGTCGACGCGCTTGTAGCCGGTGGTCTGGCTGTTGGCGACGTTGTCGGCGACGTGGCCCAGGGCGCGCGACTGCGCCGTGAGTCCGCTGATCGCGGTCACCATGGATCCGTAGAGCGACATCGGCGCTGCTCCCTGCCGCGGGCGTTGCGGGTTCGGCGGCATCCCGGTCGGAGCCGCCCCGCCCGTCCCGGTGCGACGGCCATGCCAGCCCGTTCGCCCATCCTGGCGGCCCGGCTTGCCGGGAGCGGGGCAGGAGCTGCCGGGTGCAGCGGGGCAAGGGGCAGTTTCTGCCGCCCGTTCCGGGCACCGGGCGTGGCAAGCGGCTTGCCGAAGGGGTTGCGGACCGCCGCGAGGAACGTGCCGCTGATGGACAAGATCGACCCCACCCAGACGGTCGCGCCCCGCCCGGCACCGCCGCGCAGCCGCGCCGGCGGCGGCTCGGAGGCAAGCTTCGCCGGCGCGCTGCTCGCTGCCCAGGGCCATGCCCCGCCGCCCCGGGCGCAGCCCTCTCCGCCCCCGTCCCGCGAGGGCGGGTCGCGCCCGCTGGCGGAAGATCCCCCGGAGGAGCCGGCCGCGTCGGTGGCGGAACCGTCCCGGCAGGACGCGGAGGCAGCAGCCCCGGACTCGGCCGAGGCGACGGCGCCGGGCAAGGCGGATGCGGCCGGGAGCGAGAGCACGGAAGCGGCCGAAGCGACGCCCGGAGAGGAGGAAGCCGCCTCGCCGGTCGCCGAGAAGGCGGCCGCAGCGCCCGTCCCGCCTCCCGAGCCCCGGGCCGTCCCGCAGCCAGGCACCGGCGAAGCCCCCCCACCCCAACCACCCCAGCCCGGTGCGGAGCCGGGCGTGCCTGCTCCCGCCACCCCCCCTCCGCTTCCCGGCACGGTCGCAATCCCCGCGGTTCCGGCCATGGCCACGGGCGTTGAAGGGAAGACGTCCGGCGGCGGCCCGATCGGAGCGGCGGCGGGAGCCTCCGCCGAGGCACCCGGCGGAGCGCAGCCCTCGCCCGATCCGGCCGCGGTGAAGGAGGAGGCGCAGGCGCCGGACGCCGCGATGCCGGACGGCAAGGCTCCCGGCGGCCCCGTCGCGGAACCCGGCTTCCGGGCCGAGGAGATGAAGGAAGCCGCGGGCACGGGCGGAGCCAGTCCCGCAACCCACCCCGGCGAGCCTCGCCCGCCGGAGGCGCCCTTCCCCGCCGCTCCGTTCCTGCCGGACCCCGCCAGCGTGGTTCCCGCGACCAGCCCCGCCTCGGCGCCGGTCGCCACCGCAGCGCCTCCCCCCCCGGCCGCGGCGCCGCGGCCGCCGGTGACGCCGGCCCTGCAGGTGGCGCCGGTGGCCATCGGGCTCAGCTTCAGCCCCGACGCCCAGGCGCGGATCGAGGTGGTGCTGGAACCCGCGGAGCTGGGCCGGGTGGAAATCCGGGTGGACCGCACCCGGGACAAGGCCGCCGTGCAGGTCACCGCCGAGCGCCCGGAAACTCTGGCCCTGCTGCAGCGGGACGGCAGCGACCTCGACCGCGCCCTGTGCCAGGCCGGCATCACCTCCCAGGGCGGGCTGAGCCTGAGCTTCTCCCTGTCCGGCCAGGGCGGCGGTGGCCAGGAGCCGCGCCGGGATACCGGCGGGCGGCGCGGCCTGGGCCGCGGCCCCGACCGCATCGAGGCCCCTCTCCAACCCATGCGGGCCCTGCGCGGCCTGCTCGACATCGCGATCTGACCCCCGACCAGGAGGACCCGCATGACCACCACCAATGCCGCCGCGGCCAGCACCACCACCACCGCGGCCACCGGCGCCGCCGCGTCCAAGCCGGTGCTGTCGGCCAACTTCAACACCTTCCTGACGCTGCTCACCACGCAGCTGAAGAACCAGTCGCCCGACGACCCGCTCGACACCAACGAGATGACCGGCCAGCTCGTGCAGTTCGCGGGCGTCGAGCAGCAGATTTCCATGAACGGCAACCTGGAGAAGATGATCGCGCTGCAGCAGACCTCGCAGCTCACCGCCGCGGCGCCGATGCTGGGCCAGCGCGTGGAGGTGGAGGGCAGCCAGATCGCCCTGCAGGATGGACGGGCGGAAATCCGCCTGCCCGCGGCCGGCGCGGCCTCGCAGGCGCATATCACGGTGCGGAACTCGGCCGGCCGGATCCTGCGCGAGGCCGACGTCACCCTGGGCAGCGCGGCGCAGAGCTGGAACTGGAACGGTAAGGACAGCACCGGCACGCAGGTGGCGAACGGCGCCTACAGCACCACCGTGACCGGCATCGCCACCGGCGGTGCCGTGGCGCCGCTGACCTGGACCTCCACCGGCACCGCCACGGCGGTGGAGCGCAACAACGGCGCCCTGCAGCTGATGCTGGGCAAGGCGGGCTTCGACTTCGACAAGGTCCGCTCCGTCACCGCGCCGGGATGACCCGGGCGGGCCGCCAATCCCCGGGCAGGGCGGCGGGCCCTTCCCCCGGGAGGCCGCGGGCCCGGCGCCCTCAGCCTGCCACGAAGCGGTTTCAATTCGTCGCGTGGGGTACGGGCGGCGTGTCCGTATCTATCCTGTAGAAACGAGACCCATGCCCTCCCCCATCGCCGCCCTCGCGCTCCGCCACTGGACCGGAGCCCCGATGCCCCGCGTTCCGGCCACGGACCGCCTGGAGCGCAACCGCGCCGAGGCGGCCGACGAGGTGCTGGTGGCCTGGTCGGTGGCCGGCGACCGCCTGGCCTTCGACCAGCTCGCGGCCCGGCACCTGCCGCGCCTCTACGGCCTGGCCCTACGCATCACCGGCACCGCGGCCGAGGCGGAGGAGGTCGCCCAGGACGCGATGCTGCGCGCCTGGGAAAACGCCGCGCGCTTCGACCCGGCCCGGGCCAGCTTCGGCACCTGGGTGTTCCGCATCGCCAGCAACCTCGCCATCGACCGCGTCCGCAGCCGGGGCAGCCGTCCCGCTGCCCCCCTGGAGGAAGCGGCGGCGCTGGCCGACCCGGAGCCCGGGCCGGAGGAGCAGCTCTCGGCCCGGCAGCAGCGCGGCCGCATGGCCGCCGCCCTGGCCGAGCTGCCGGCCCGGCAGCGCGCGGCGCTGGCGCTGTTCTACGACCAGGGGCTGAGCGGCAGCGAGGCTGCCTCAGCCCTGTCCGTGTCGGTGCGCGGGCTGGAGGGCCTGCTGCGCCGGGCCCGCCGCTGCCTGGCGGCCCGGCTGCGCGGCCCCGAAGGGGAGCAGGACGGATGGGCATGAGCCTGCGCCGCTTCGCGCAGTTGCTGGACACCTTCGGGGCGGAGGCCGCGCATTGGCCGGTCGGCGAACGGGCCGCGGCGGCATCCCTGCTGGACAGTTCGCCCGAAGCCCGGGCGCTGCGGGACCGGGCCGCCCGGGTGGATGCCGCCCTCGGCGCCAGCCTTCCCGCGCTGGACCCGGCGGTGCTCGGCCGGATGCGGGCCAACCTCGCGGCCCAGGTGGCGCGCCGCCCGCTGCCCGTGGCGGCTGCGGGCCGCTTGATCCTGGAGCGCTGGCTGCGGCCCGTGCTGCCGGCCGGCTGCGGCGCCCTGGCCGTGCTGGCGGCCAGCGGCGTCTGGCTGGTGCTGGCCACGCCGCAGGGCAGCGTGGATCTCGCGGTCGCACCGCCGGTGCTGGCCATGCTGGAGGATGGAGACTGATGCGCCTTTCGGCGCCGCTGGTGCTGCGAATCGCCCTGGGTGCTTCGCTGGCCCTCAACCTCGTGCTCGGCGCCTTTCTGGCCTGGCCGGGGCCGGTCCGGGGTGGCGGTGGCCCCTGGCGGTTGCAGGCCCGCATGGAACGCGCGCTTTCCGGCCCCGACCGCGACATCTTCCACCGCGAGATGGAAGCCGGGCGTGCCCGCACCGAGGCGGCGCTGCGCGGCATGCGCCAGGCGCGGGAGCCCATCGAGGCGGCCATGCGGCGCGAACCTTTCGACCCTGCCGCCCTGGGTACGGCGCTGGCGGCGGCACGCGGGCGCTGGCAGGAATTCAGCATCGCCTTCGAGAACGAGCTGCTGCGCGCCGTGGGCGCGATCTCGCCCGACGGGCGCCGCCGCTTGGCCGACGACATGCCGAGGCGGAGAGAATAGGAACACTGCCGCACGTGACGACCTTATCCTTACCGGCCGCCGCGTCGCGCCGGGGTGCGCCGGCAACGTTGCGCCGGGGCGCGCCGGCGACGCTGCGCCTGGGCGCACTGGCCACGCCGCGCCGCGGCGTGCTGGCCACGCTGCTCGGCGGCCTCGTCGGCTGCGGCCCGCAGGCCGAGCCCGTGGTGTCCGGCATCGCGCTGCCAAGCCGCTTCCGCGAAGCCGGTGACGCACCCGTGCAGTGGCCCGACCCGCAATGGTGGGCGGGCTTCGGCTCGCCCGAGCTGAACCGGCTGATGGCGGAAGCGGCCGCGGGCAACTTCGACCTGGCCGCCGCCGCGGCGCGGATCCGGCAGGCCGATGCCCAGCTGCGCATCGCCGGCTCGGCGCTGTTTCCGCAGCTGGATGGCGGCGCCAACGTCACGCGCTCCCGCCCCGCCGGCAGCAACGGCAACCGCTTCCGCGGCACCACCACCTACGACCTCTCGCTCTCGGCCAGCTACGAGCTGGACCTGTGGGGCCGCATCCGCTCCACCACCGATGCCGCCGCCTTCACCGCCCGCGCCAGCCGCTTCGACGCGGCGGCGGTCGGGCTGACCACCGAGGCCAGCGTGGCCAACACCTATTTCCAGGTGCTGGAAGCCGCGGCGGAACTCCGCGTCGAGGAGGAGAACCTGGACGCCGCGCAGCGCACCCTGGCGGTGATCCGCGCCCAGGTCACCGCCGGCACCGCCACCGGGCTGGACCTGGCGCAGCAGGAAACCGTGGTGGCGCAGCAGCAGGCCAACATCCCGCCGCTGCGGCAGAGCATCGCCCAGAACACCCTGGCCCTGGCCACGCTGGTGGGCCGCCCGCCCGAGGACGTCACGGTGTCCCCGGCCGGCTTCGATCAGCTGCGCGTGCCGGCCGTGTCGCCCGGCCTGCCCGCCGAGCTGCTGGCCCGCAGGCCCGACGTGCTGGCGGCGGAAGCCAACCTCGCTGCCGCCAATGCCGACGTCGCGGCCGCCCGCGCCGCCCTGCTGCCCACCGCCGTGCTGTCGGCCCAGGGCGGCTTCCGTTCCCTGGTGCTGGGCACCCTGATCAGCCCGGAAGCCACCTTCTATTCCCTGGTGGCGCAGCTGGCGCAGACCATCTTCGACGGTGGCGCCCGGCGCGGCCAGGTGGAGCTGAGCCGGGCGCAGGCCGAGGAACTGCTGGTGGAATATCGCCGCGCCATCGTGTCCGCGCTGGTGGATGTCGACACCTCCCTGGTGGCGCTGCGCGAAACCACGGAGCAGGAGAAGCTGCGTGCCGAGGCCGCCGCGCGGGCCGCCCGCGCCTTCGGCATCGCGGAGGCGCAGCTGCGCGCCGGCACCATCAACCTGATCACCCTGCTCACCGCGCAGGGCACCCTGTTCTCGGCCCGCACTGCCCTGGTGCAGGTGCGGCTCGCGCGGCTGCAGGCCGCCGTCGGGCTGTTCCGCTCCCTCGGCGGCGGCTGGCGCTGACCCCCTTCGCGAAAGCACCCCGATGGCCCGCTCCCGCCGCTTCCTCCGTTTCACCCTCGGGGTCCTGGTGCTCGGCGCCGTGGGCGCGGGGGGCTACTGGGCCTGGCAGCACTACTACGCCGCGCCGACCACCACGGCGGAGAGCGGCGGACGGGGCCGCGGCGCCGGACGCCGGGGCGGCCCGCCCGCCGGCGCGCCTGGGGGCGGACCCGTCGCGGTGCCAGTAACGGCGGCAGCCGCCACCCGCAAGGACGTGCCGCTGATGCTGGACGCGCTGGG
The DNA here is from genome assembly GCF_047690175.1 of Roseomonas sp. BN140053. Classification (NCBI taxonomy): domain Bacteria; kingdom Pseudomonadati; phylum Pseudomonadota; class Alphaproteobacteria; order Acetobacterales; family Roseomonadaceae; genus Roseomonas; species Roseomonas sp. BN140053. The sequence continues at coordinate 273,380 of NZ_JBLLEB010000002.1, forward strand.
CACGGTGCAGCCGCTGAACAGCATCACCGTGCGCCCGCAGGTCGAGGGCGTGCTGACCGAGATCGCCTTTCGCGAAGGCCAGGACGTCAAGGTCGGCGACGTGCTGGCGCGCATCGACAGCCGCACCTACGCCGCCGCCCTGGCCCAGGCGGAAGCCAAGAAGGCCTACGACCAGGCGCAGCTGAACAACGGCCGCGTGGACCTCCAGCGCTACCAGGGGCTGCTGGCGGCCAGCGGCATCACCCGGCAGCAGGTCGACACCCAGCGCGCCCAGGTCGCGATGTTCGAGGCGCAGGTGGCGCAGGACCAGGCGGCGATCGACAGCGCCCGGACCCAGCTGGACTACACGGTGATCCGCTCGCCGATCGACGGGCGGGTGGGGCTGCGGCAGGTGGACCCCGGCAACCTCGTGCGCTCCTCGGACACCAACGGCCTCGTCACCGTCACGCAGCTGCGGCCGATCGCCATCACCTTCACCCTGCCGCAGCAGGAGCTGCCGCGGCTGATGCGCGCCATGGCCGCAGGATCCGTGCCGGTGGAAACCGTGCCCGGCGCCGCCGGCGCCACCGGCGTGGCCGTGGGCAGCAACCCCAACAGCACCGCCGAGCCGGTGGCGCGCGGCACGCTGCTGACGGTGGACAACCAGGTGGACGCCGCCACCGGCACGGTGAAGGCCAAGGCGGTGTTTCCCAACGACGACCAGCACCTCTGGCCCGGCGCCTTCGTGAACCTGCGCCTGCGCATCGAGGTGGTGCCCGACGCCACGGTGGTGCCCGTGGTGGCGGTGCAGCAGGGCCCCAACGGCGCCTACGTCTTCGTGGTGGGCGACGACAACAAGGTGGCCCAGCGCGCCGTGGCCCTCGGCCCCGTCACCCAGACCGAGGCGGTGCTGCGCGACGGGTTGCGCGAGGGTGAGCGCGTTGTGACCTCCGGCGGGCTGCGGCTGAACCCCGGCACGCTGGTGGCGGTGGCCGAGCCGCCGCCTGCCCCCACCGGCCCCGCCCCGGGCACGGACATCCCGGGCCGCCAGCGCCGGCCGCGGCAGGCGGCGGAGGCGGCGCGGTGAACATCGCCGCCCCCTTCATCAGCCGGCCCATCGCCACCACGCTGCTCTCGGTGGCGGTGCTGCTGGCGGGGATCTTCGGCTACCTGCGCCTGCCGGTCTCCGCGCTGCCGGAGGTGGATTTCCCCACCATCGAGGTGGTGACCCAGCTGCCCGGCGCCTCGCCCGACACGGCGGCACTGCTGATCACCGCGCCGCTGGAGCGGCAATTCGCCCAGATCTCCGGGCTGACCGCGATGAGTTCCACCTCCGGGCCGGGGGTGTCGCGCATCACCCTGCAGTTCCGCCTGGACAAGAGCATGGACGAGGCGTCGCAGGACGTGCAGGCGGCGCTGGACGGCGCCCGCGGCACCCTGCCCTCCACGCTCCCCTACCCGCCCACCTACAACAAGGTGAACCCGGCCGACCCGCCGATCATGACGCTGGCGCTGACCTCGGACACGCTGCCGATCTCGCGCCTCAGCGACACCGCCGACACGCTGCTGGCGCAGAAGCTGGCCCAGGCCGCGGGCGTCGGCCGGGTGTCCGTGCAGGGCAACATGCGCCCGGCCGTGCGGCTGCGCGTCGACCCCGCGCGGCTCGCCGCCTACGGCATCGGCATGGAGGCGGTGCGCACCGCCGTCACCGCCGCCAACCAGAACTCGCCCAAGGGCACGCTGGACGGGCCGCGCCAGGCCGCCACCATCCTGGCCAACGACCAGATCGAGAGCCCGGCCGCCTTCGCCGACATCATCATCGCCTGGCAGAACAACGCCCCCGTCCGGCTGCGCGACGTGGGTGAGGCGACGGAAGCGCTGGAGAACGAGCGCAACGGCGCCTGGTTCAACGGCCGCCCGGCCGTGCTGATCGACGTGCAGCGGCAGCCCGGCGCCAACATCGTGGAAACGGTGGACCGCATCCAGTTCCTGCTGCCGGAGCTGACCGCCGCCATCCCCGCCGGCGCCCGGCTGACCGTGGTGGCCGACCGCACCGAGACCATCCGCGCCTCCGTGCACGAGGTGCAGTTCACCCTGGTGCTGGCCATCGCTCTGGTGGTGGGCGTGATCTACCTGTTTCTCGGCAGCGGCCGTGCCACGCTGGTGCCGGCCGTGTCCCTGCCGCTGAGCATCGTCGGCACCTTCGGCATCATGGCCGTGATGGGCTACTCGCTGGACAACCTGTCGCTGATGGCGCTGATCGTGGCCACCGGCTTCGTGGTGGACGACGCCATCGTGATGATCGAGAACATCGTCCGGCTGATCGAGGAAGGCACCAAGCCCCTCGCCGCCGCCTACGAAGGCTCGCGGCAGATCGCCTTCACCATCGTCTCGCTCTCCGTGTCGCTGATCGCGGTGTTCATCCCGCTGCTGTTCATGGAAGGCGTGGTGGGCCGCCTGTTCCGCGAATTTGCCGAAACGCTGACCGCCGCCGTGCTGGTGTCCATGGTGATCTCCCTCACCCTGACGCCGATGATGTGCGCCCTGGTGCTGCGCCCCGCCGGGCAGGACCGCCCGGCGCGCCTCGCCCGCTGGACGGAGAACGGCTTCGAGCGGATGCGCCGCGGCTACGACCGCGCCCTGGTCTGGAGCCTGCGGCACGAAGCGGTGACGCTGATCCTGGCGACGCTGACGGTGGCGCTGACCGCCTGGCTCTACGTCGTGATGCCCAAGGGCTTCCTGCCGCAGCAGGACACCGGCCTGATCCAGATCACCACCGAGGCACCGCAGGACGTGTCCTTCGCCCGCGCCGCCGACCTGGTGCAGCGCATGGCCGAGGCGGTGCGCGCCGACCCCGCCGTGGCCACCGTGGCCGCCGTGGCCGGTGCCGGCACGGTCAACCCGGCGCAGAACACCGGCCGCATCACCGCCGTGCTGCGCCCGCGCGACGAGCGGGACGGGGTGCAGGCGGTGATGAACCGGCTGCAGTCCCGCCTGGACGCGGTCTCGGGTGGTGCGGCCTTTCCCCAGGCGGTGCAGGACATCCAGATCGGCGCGCGGCTGAGCACCACCCAGTACCAGTACATCCTGACCTCCCCCGACGCTGCCGAACTGGCGGAATGGGCGCCGCGGGTGCAGGAGCGGATGCGCGGCATCCCCGGCCTGCGCGACGTGGCCAGCGACCAGCGCGAGGACGGGCTGCGCATCGCCGTGCGGGTGGACCGCGACCGCGCCTCGCGCCTGGGGGTGACCATGCAGGCGGTGGCGGACGCGCTCTACAACGCCTACGGCCAGCGGCAGATCTCCACCATCTACGGGCAGAGCAACCAGTACCGCGTGGTGCTGGAAGCCAGCGACCGGCTGCGCGAGGACCCCAACGCCATCGGCCAGCTGCGCGTCACCGGCACCGCCGTGCAGGTTCCGCTGGCCGAGATCGCCAGCTTCACCCGCACCCGCGGCCCGCTGATCGTGACGCGGGAAAACCAGTTCGCCTCCGTCACCCTGTCCTTCAACCTCGGTGCCGGCGTGTCCCTGGGCGAGGCGGTGGACGCCATCCACGCGGCCGAGGCGGAGATCGGCGTGCCCGACACGGTGACCCGCCGCTTCGGCGGCGACGCGGCGGAGTTCAACACCTCGCTCGCCGGGCAGCCCTGGCTGATCCTGGCCGCGGTGGTGGTGATCTACATCGTGCTGGGCGTGCTCTACGAGAGCTTCATCCACCCCATCACCATCCTGTCCACCCTGCCCTCCGCCGGCATCGGCGCGCTGCTGGCGCTGCGCCTCTGGGGGCTGGACCTGTCGATCGTGGGGTTGATCGGCATCATCCTGCTGATGGGCATCGTCAAGAAGAACGCCATCATGATGATCGACTTCGCCCTGGAAGCGCAGCGCGATCGCGGCCTGGCCCCGCGCGAGGCGGTCGTCGAGGCCGCGTCGCTGCGCTTCCGCCCGATCATGATGACCACCGCCGCCGCCCTGCTGGGCGCCCTGCCGCTGGTGCTGGAAAGCGGCACGGGGTCCGAGTTGCGCCTCCCCCTGGGCGTCAGCATCGTGGGCGGGTTGCTGCTGAGCCAGGTCATCACCCTCTTCACCACCCCCGCCATCTATATCGCGCTGGAACGGCTGCGCGCCCTGGTGGGACGCTGGCGGGAACCCGCGGCCCCAGCCCCGGCCCCGGCCGAGTAGGGCGCGCCATGTTCTCCATCTCCGGCCCCTTCGTGCAGCGCCCCGTGGCCACCACGCTGCTGGCCATCGGGCTGATGCTGGCGGGCTTCCTGGCCTGGGACCGGCTGCCGGTCTCGGCGGTGCCGCGGCTGGACATCCCCACCATCGTGGTCAGCGTCAGCCAGCCCGGCGCCAACCCCGAAACCATGGCGGCCACGGTGACGGCGCCGCTGGAACGCCATATCGGCGAGGTGCCGGGGATCACGGAGATGACCTCCTTCTCCTCCACCGGCAGCGCCAACGTCATCATCCAGTTCGACCTGTCGCGCACGCAGTCCAGCGCGGCGCGCGATATCCAGGCCGCCGTGAACGCCGCGCGGCAGGACCTGCCCTCCGGCCTGCCCAACCCGCCCTCGATCCGCAAGATCAACCCGGCCGACGCGCCGGTGCTGATCCTGGCCATGACCTCCGACACCTTGCAGCAGGTGGCGCTCTACGACGTGGCCGATAGCATCGTGGCGCAGCGCCTGTCGCAGGCCACGGGCGTGGCGCAGGTGCAGGTGGGCGGCGCCGACCAGCCGGCGGTGCGGGTCGCGGTGGATCCGGCCGCCATCGCCGCCGCTGGGATCTCCCTGGAGGACGTGCGCACCGCCCTGAGCCGCGCCAACGTCACCCAGCCCCTGGGCGCGATCGATGGGCCCGAGCAGAGCGCCAGCATCAGCATGAACGCCCGCCTCAGCGGGGCGGCGCAATTCGGCTCCGTGATCGTGAAGGCGACGGAGGAGGGCATCGTCCGCCTTTCCAGCATCGCCCGGGTGACCGATGGCAGCCGCAACCGTCGCCAGGCCGCCTGGTTCAACGACCGGCCCGCCATCCTGATGCAGGTCTACAAGCAGGCCGACGCCAACGTGCTGGAGGTGGTCAGCTCCATTCAGGCAATGCTGCCGCAGATGCGGGCGCTGCTGCCCGGGGGCGTCCACCTGGACGTCATGACGGACCGTTCCGGCACCATCCACGCCAGCGTCGAGGAGGTGGAATGGACGCTGCTGATCACCATCGCCCTGGTGATCATGGTGGTGGCCATCTTCCTGCGCCGCCTCGCACCGATCCTGGCGGCCAGCGTGGCCGTACCCCTGTCGCTGCTGGGCACCCTGGTGGCGATGTGGTGGCTGGGCTACTCGCTGAACAACTTCTCGCTGATGGCGCTGACCATCTCGGTGGGCTTCGTGGTGGACGATGCCATCGTGATGATCGAGAACATGGCCCGATTGCGCGAACGCGGCGTGCCGCCGATCGAGGCCGCCCTGCAAGGCGCGCGCGAGATCGGCTTCACCATCGTCTCCATCACCGTGTCGCTGGTGGCGGTGTTCATCCCGCTGCTGGCCATGGGCGGGCTGGTGGGGCGGCTGTTCCGGGAATTCTCGGCGACGCTGACCGTGGCCGTGGTGCTGTCGGCGGTGATCTCCCTCACGCTGACGCCCATGGTGGCTGCGCGGCTCGGCTCCCACGCGGAGCCGAAGCCGCCGGGCCGCCTCGCCCGCGGCTTCGAGGCCGGGATGGACGCGCTGATCCGCGGCTACCTGCGCTCTCTGCGCGTGGCGCTGCGCTTCCGGCGCTCCATGCTGCTGCTCACCCTCGGCCTGGTGGGGCTGACCGTCTGGCTCTACGTCATCGTGCCCAAGGGCTTCTTCCCGGAACAGGATACGGGCCTGCTGGCCGGCAGCACCCAGGCCGCGCCGGACACCTCCTTCGAGACCATGATGGGCCTGCAACAGCAGGTGACGCGCATCATCACCGCCGACCCGGCGGTGGCCAGCGTCGGCGCTTCCGTCGGCAGCGGCTTCGCCGGCGCCACGAACTCCGGCCAGCTCTTCATCGCGCTGAAGCCGCGCGACCAGCGCGACGTCAGCGCGGCGCAGGTGATCGACCGGTTGCGCGAGCCGCTGAACCACATCCCCGGCGCTGCGGCCTATCTACGCGCGCAGCAGGACCTGTTCATCGGCGGCCGTCCCGGCAATGCCAGCACCCAGTACGTGCTGCTCGGCACCGACCTGGACGAGCTGCGGCAATGGACCAACACCATGGTCGAGAAGCTGCGCACCGTGCCCGGGCTGAACGACGTGTCCTCCGACCAGGAGCGCTCCGGGCTGGTGCAGCGGCTGGTGATCGACCGCGATGCGGCCGCCCGGCTGGGCGTTTCCATCACCGCCATCAGCAACGCCTTCAACAACGCCTTCTCGCAGCGCCAGGTCTCCACGGTCTACGCCACCCGCAACCAGTACCGGGTGATCCTGGAGATCGACCCGGCGCTGCAGCAGGACGCCACGCAGTTCGACCGCATCTTCGTGCCGGGCCGTGACAACCTACCGGTGCCCCTGGGCGCCGTGGCCCGGGTAGGACGCGAGGTCGCGCCGCTGCGGGTGACCCACCAGGGCCAGTACCCGGCGGCCACCATCACCTTCAACCTCGCCGAGGGCGTGTCGCTCAGCCAAGCACAGGCGCTGGTGCAGCAGGCCGAGCGCGAGGTGCTGCTGCCCGGCTCCATCCGCTCCCAGTACGGCGGCAACGCGGCGGCTTTCCGGGACTTCTCGCGCTCGCAGCCGCTGCTGATCGTGGCGGCGCTGGTGACGATCTATATCGTGCTGGGCGTGCTCTACGAGAGCTTCCTGCACCCGCTGACCATCCTGTCCACCCTGCCCACGGCCGGGCTGGGCGCGCTGCTGGCGCTGCTGGCGACGGGCACGGAGTTCGGCGTGATCTCGCTGATCGCGGTGATCCTGCTGATGGGCATCGTGAAGAAGAACGCCATCATGCTGGTGGACTTCGCCCTGGAACACGAGCGCACGGAGAACTTGGGCAGCGAGGCTTCCATCCTGGCCGCCTGCCGCGACCGCTTCCGGCCGATCCTGATGACCACCCTGGCCGCGCTGCTCGGCGCCGTGCCGCTGGCCGTCGGTCACGGCGTGGGGGCGGAGATGCGACAGCCCCTCGGCATCGCCATCATCGGCGGGCTGATCGCCTCGCAGTTGCTGACGCTCTACACCACGCCGGTGATCTACCTGGTGCTGGACCGCTGGCGGCACCGGAAAGCGCCGCGGCAGGTCGGGGCCACGGCGTAGCGGGCAGCAAGCCGGGGGGAAGTATCCCCCCGGCCCCCTTCTATTTTCGGGAGTTTGAGGGCGTGCCCGTGGCCGCCCGTGCTCTTTTACTCATGAAAGAAGGAGGGGGACCGGGGGAGTTCACTCCCCCGGCCTTCCCTGCTCCACTCAGCAACCGCCGGGAATGGCTTCCAGCGTGTCGAGCCGGCCGTTCAGCGTGAACTCGCCGAAGTCCATCTTCATGTCGTCGGCCACGCCGTTGGCGTAGTAGCGCAGCCCGATCTCGTAGTCGGGCGTGCCCGCCCCGCCGCCATTCTCCTTCTTGCCGAAGAAGGCGATGCGCATCTGGCCGCTGGGCTGGTTCAGCAGCGGGAAGCGCGGCTGCGCCGGCGGATTTGCCTCCCAGCCGGTGATCACGGTGGTGCTGTCCTGCGCCCCTTCCTCGCTGGTGCCGTCCATCAGCGGGGCGAGCAGCAGGCGGCGACCGGCGCGGGCCGTCTCGATGGCCTGAATGGTGTGCATCATCGGGAACAGCGTCCCCGGCGGCAGCCGCTCCTCGCGCGCCTGCGGCTGCTCGTAGCGCACCGTGCCGGAACCGTCCGCCTCGCGCGTGGCCTCGCCCAGGATGCGCTGGCTGACCGCGCCGCCGGAACTCTGCGTCATGGAGAAGCGCAGGCGGCGGCCATCCTTGCTCTCGAAGGTGTTGTAGTCCGAGACCGTCTCGGCCTGCTGCCCGTCACGGTCGGTGATCTGCAGGGTCAGCCGCTGCCGGGTGGTCCAGCCCTCGCAGGCGTCCAGCACCTCGAACATCATGGCGCCCTGCGCCTGGGCGACGTCGCTGTTGTCCCGCGCCCGGTCCAGCGTCAGGCGATAGGCGGCACGGTGCGAGGCCATGGCCGCCGCGCCGGGGATCTGGTTGGGCACGGAAGCCGCGACCGGCGGCACCGGAGCGGGAGGCACGGCGGGCTGCGGGGCCTGCGCCGCGGCCGGGGCGGCCAGCAGCGCGAGACCGAGCATGGAAACATGGCGCAGGCGCATCGATCCGTCCTTCGGGTTCCGGGGCTTCATCTAGGCACTCGCCTTGGTTCCGGCACCCTTGGCGGGCGGCAGATCGGGCTTGATGTGGAGTTCCTTCCAGCGGCCGGGCTCGACCGTGCTGGGGGCGCCCATCATCAGGTCCTCGCCCTGCTGGTTCATGGGATACATGTTGACCTCGCGGAGGTTCGGCTCCTCGGCCAACAGCATCACGATGCGGTCGATGCCGGCCGCCATGCCGCCGTGCGGCGGGGCGCCGTAGCGGAAGGCGTTCAGCATGCCGCCGAACCGCTCCTCCACCGCGCTCTCCGGATAGCCCGCCATGCCGAAGGCCTTCACCATGATCTCGGCCTTGTGGTTGCGGATCGCGCCGGAGGCCATCTCGTAGCCGTTGCAGACGATGTCGTACTGAAAGGCCGGGATGGTCAGCGGGTCCTGCTTCTCCAGCGCTTCCATCTCGCCCTGGGGCATGGAGAAGGGGTTGTGGCTGAAGTCCACCTTCCCCGTTTCCTCGTTCAGCTCGAACATCGGGAAGTCGACGATCCAGCAGAAGCGGAACACGTCCTTCTCGAGCAGTTCCAGCTCCTGGCCGATGCGGGTGCGGACGGTGCCCGCGAACTTTGCGGCCTCCTCCACCTTGCCGGCGGCGAAGAACACGGCATCCCCGGGGCCGATGCCGCAGGCGGCGCGGATGGCCTCCACCCGCTCGGGCTCCAGGTTCTTGGCGATCGGGCCCTTCGCGCCATCGGCATCGAAGGCGATGTAGCCGAGGCCGCCGGCACCCTTGGCGCGCGCCCACTCGTTCAGCTTGTCGAAGAAGCCGCGCGGCTTGCCGCCGGCGCCCGGCGCGGGAATGGCGCGCACGACACCGCCCGAGGCCGCGATCTTGGCGAACAGCCCGAAGCCGGAACCGGCGAACTGGGCGGTGACATCGCGGATGATGAGCGGGTTCCGCAGGTCCGGCTTGTCCGAGCCGTAATCCAGCATCGCCTGGGCGTAGGGAATGCGCCGCCAGGGACCCTCATCCATGCCGCGGCCGGCCGCGAAGGCCTCAAAGGTGCCGCGCACGACGGGCTCCATCGTCTGGAACACGTCCTCTTGGGTGACGAAGCTCATCTCCACGTCGAGCTGGTAGAACATCAGCGTGCGGTCGGCGCGGCCGGCCTCGTCGCGGAAGCAGGGGGCGATCTGGAAGTAGCGGTCGAAGCCCGCCACCATCGTGAGCTGCTTGAACTGCTGCGGCGCCTGCGGCAGCGCGTAGAACTTACCGGGGTGCAGGCGGGCCGGCACCAGGAAGTCGCGCGCACCCTCGGGGGAGCTGCTGGTCAGGATCGGCGTCTGGAACTCATTGAAGCCGGCGGCGATCATCCGCTCGCGGATGTCGTGGATGACTTTCGCGCGCAGGATCATGTTCCGCTGCAGGCGCTCCCGCCGGAGGTCGAGGAAGCGGTAGCGCAGCCGCATCTCCTCCGGCGCGTCGTCGTCGGTCGCCACCTGGAAGGGCAGGACATCGGCGGCGGACTGCACCACCAGCTCGCGCACCCGCAGCTCGATCTCGCCCGTGGGCAGGCGGGGGTTCACCGTCCCCGCCTCACGCGCCACCACCTCGCCGGTCACCGTGATCACGCTTTCCGGCCGCACCGCATCGGCCGCGGCGAAGACTTCGGAGCCCTGGGGAATGACGCACTGGGTCAGCCCGTAATGGTCCCGCAGGTCGAGAAAGAGCAGCCCGCCATGGTCGCGCTTGCGGTGCACCCAGCCGGACAGCCGGGCGGTGATCCCGGCATCGGTGGCGCGCAGTGCGCCGCAGTTGTGGGTGCGGTAGGCGTGCATGAAAAAACCCTGCGGTGTTCGGAAAGGTGGGGAGAAGGGGGACCCTGCCCCGCCCTGTCAAGCCCGAGCAGGGCAGGCCGCCGCCCCCACTCCGCCGCCGTGGCCGAGGCGGGCACGACCGGGGTGGGCAGCGAGGCGAGCAGCCCCTTCTCTCAGGCGCTCGCCTGGTCCAGCGCCTCGATCGCCTCCCGGTCCAGCGAGAGCTGCGCTCCCTTCAACAGGTCTTCCAGCTGCTGCGTGCTGGTGGCGCTGGCGATGGGAGCGGTGACCCCGGGCCGGGCCACCAGCCAGGCAATCGCCACCTGGGCCGGCGTGGCGCCGAGCCGCGCCGCAGCCTCGTCCAGGGCGGCCAGCACGCGTCGGCCGCGCGCGTCCAGGTACCGGGTGGTGCGCTCGCCGCGCGGGCTCTTGGTGCGGTCGGCCTCGCTCCGGTACTTGCCCGTCAGGAAGCCCGAGGCCAGGGAGGAATAAGGGATCACCCCCACCTCCTCCTCCCGGCAGAGCGGGCCCAGCTCGGCCTCGAAGCCCGGCCGCTCCATCAGATTGTAGAGCGGCTGCAGGCTCTCGTAGCGCGGCAGGCCGAGCCGGGCGCTGGTGTCCAGCGCTTCCCGCAGCCGGGCCGCGCTGTAGTTGGAGGCCCCGATGGCGCGGACCTTGCCCTGCCGGATCAACTCGGCGAAGGCGCCCAGCGTGTCTTCCAGCGGCGTGCTCTCGTCGTCGCGATGGGCCTGGTAGAGGTCGATGGTATCCGTCTGCAGGCGTCGCAGGGAGGCTTCCACCTCCCGCCGGATCCAGTCGGGCGATAGGCCCTGCTCGCCCGAACCCATGCGCATGCCGACCTTGGTCAGGATCAGCACGTCGTCGCGGCGGCCCCGGCGCTGGAGCCAGCGGCCGATCACCGTTTCGGACTCGCCGCCCTGATGCCCCGGCACCCAGTGGGAATACACGTCCGCCGTGTCGATGGCGTTGAACCCCGCTTCCACCAGCGCGTCGAGCAGGCGGAAGGAGGTCGCCTCGTCGGCCGTCCAGCCGAAAACATTGCCGCCGAACACCAGGGGCGGGATGGCGATGCCGGACCGGCCGAGGCTGCGCTGTTCCATGCGTGATCTCCTTGGATCAGTCCCTGGGCCGCGCCCGGGAGCGGGCCGGGCCGGTACCGCCGTACCGGGGTGGCACGGGGCGGGGTCGCCTGTGGCAACGCCTCATCACCGGCCGGGATGCCGCGCCCCAGCCATGCGGCGCGATACCCGGGAACCCGGAAGGGGGCACCGGACGCAGGGTGCCACGGTTTCCGGCCCGCGGCGATCTGCTCTAGAAGCGCCGGATGAACCGCCGCTCCCCGGTCTCCGATCCCGATCCGGTGCTGATCACCGACAGTGCGTCCCTGGCCGCCCTCTGCGCCCGGCTGCGCGAGGAACCCTTCGTGACCGTGGACACGGAGTTCATGCGCGAGCGGACCTACTGGCCCGAACTCTGCGTGGTGCAGCTCGGCAGCGAGCGGGACGTGGCCGTGGTGGACGCCCTGGCCCCCGAGCTCGACCTCGCGCCCCTGGGCGAGTTGCTGGCCGACCCGTCCGTGCTCAAGGTGTTCCACGCCGCCCGGCAGGACGTGGAGATCTTCCTGCTGCGCTTCGGCGACACGCCGCGGCCCATGTTCGACACCCAGGTCGCGGCCATGGTGGCGGGGTTCGGCGACCAGGCCTCCTATGACAGCCTCGTGCGCGGGCTGGCGGGGGCCAGCATCGACAAGGCGCACCGCTTCAGCGACTGGGCCGCGCGGCCGCTCTCCCCCGCCCAGATCGCCTATGCCGCCGCCGACGTGACCCATCTGCGGCGGGTCTATCTCGCCCTGAAGGAACGGCTGGAAAGCGAGAACCGGCTGGACTGGGTGGCCGAGGAGATGGGGGCGCTCACCACCCCCGCGACCTATCGCACCGACCCGGACACCGTGTGGGAACGGCTCCGCCCGCGCACCAACAACCGCCGCTTCCTGGCCGCCCTGCGCGCCGCCGCCGCCTGGCGGGAACGCGAGGCGCAGCGGGTCAATGTGCCCCGCCAGCGCCTGGTGCGCGACGAGAGCCTGCTGGAGATCGCGGCCACCATGCCGCAGGACGCCGCCGCCCTGGCCCGGGCGCGCGGCGTGTCGGAAGGCTTCGCGCGCGGCAAATCCGGGGCCGGGCTGATCGCCGCCCTGGCCGAGGCGCGCGAACTGCCGGACGACGCCCTGCCCGAGCTGCCCCGGGAACGCTCCGGCCCCAACCCTTCCCCGGCCCTGGTGGCGCTGCTCAAGGTGCTGCTGGCCGCCAAGGCGGAGGAGCACGGCGTCGCCGCCAAGCTGCTGGCCAATGGCGAGGAGCTGGACCGCCTCGCGGCCGGCGAGAGCGACGGGTTGTCGGTGCTGACGGGCTGGCGGCGCCGGGTCTTCGGGGAGGATGCGCTGGCGCTGCGCTCCGGCCGGCTCGCCCTGGGCGTGCAGGGCAAGCGGGTGCGGCTGATCCCCACCGGCCAGGACCCGCGCTGAGCGGGCCACCAGCCCCTCCTCCACGCCGGAGGCCGCGACCCGCGCCGCCATCTCGGGGTCGGGCCGCGGCAAGCTTTGCGCCCCGCGGGCATGAGGGGCGCAGGCGCCGGGTCCCGGGGCCAGGATGGCGGTGCCGGTGCGGAGCGTCCGACCGCGGCGCTCCGGAGGCTGCCTGGCCGGCGCGACGGCGGTTGTTCCTTGCCGACGGAACGGGACCGCGCAACCCGTCGGGCCGCGGCCGACCTGGCCGCACCGAAGACCGGCCCCGCCCCCGTTGGCGGGCTCCGTCCCCCTGCGGCATGCTCGGCACGCGCTACGCCGGAGGGGTCGGGGGAATGGTTCAGGGCTTCGCCAGGGAAATGGGCCCGGCACGGGGGCGCGCGCCCGCATGAACCGCGTCGCCCTGCTGGTCGCCGCCACCCTGTTCATGGAGTTCCTGGACGGCACGGTGATCGTCACCGCGCTGCCCCAGATGGCGCAGTCGCTGAACACCACGGCGGTGGACCTCCATGCCGGCATCTCCGCCTATCTGCTGACGGTGGCGGTGTTCATCCTGCCCAGCGGCTGGCTGGCGACCCGCTTCGGGGCGCGGCCGGTGTTCACCGCCGCCATCCTGCTGTTCACCGCCAGCTCCGTGCTGTGCGGCCTGGCGAACTCGGTGGAGAGCTTCATCGCCGCGCGCGTGCTGCAGGGCGTGGGCGGCGCCATGATGGTGCCGGTCGGGCGCCTGGTGGTGCTGCGCACCACCGCCAAGCAGGACCTGATGCGCGCCATGGCGGTGCTGACCTGGCCCGCGCTCACCGCGCCGATCCTCGGCCCGCCGCTGGGCGGCTTCATCGCCGAGTACGCGTCCTGGCGCTGGATCTTCCTGATCAACGTGCCGATCGGCCTGGTGGGCACGCTGCTCGCCTGGCGCATGATCCCGGAGATCGCGCGGCAGCCGCGCAAGCCCTTCGACGGGCTGGGCTTCCTGCTCGGTGCGCTCCTGTGCATCGGCGCCATGCTCAGCCTCGACCTGCTGGGCAGCGGCGAGGATTCGTCGTGGCGCCTGGGTCTGCTGGTTCTCGGCACGGTGGCGCTGGGCTTCGCGCTGCGGCATCACCTGCGCCGGCATCCTCACCCGCTGATCGACTTTTCCGCCCTGCAGGTCGCGACCTTCCGGATCACCTTTCTGGGCGGCACGGCGATGCGGGTGCTGATCAGCACCATGCCCTTCCTGCTGCCGCTGTTCTTCCAGCTGGGCTTCGGGCTGGACCCCTTCCATGCCGGGCTGCTCGTGCTGCCGCTGTTTATCGGCAACATCGGCATGAAGCCGCTGACCTCGCCGATCCTGCGTCGCTGGGGCTTCCGCACCGTGCTGGTGGCGAACGGGCTGGTGCAGGCCGCCACCATGCTGGGCTGCGTCGCCCTGTCCCCCGCCATGCCGGTGCCGGCCATCGTGGCCCTGCTGGTGGTCTCCGGCGCATCGCGGTCGCTGCAGTTCACCGCGCTCAACACCCTGGCCTTCGCGGACGTGCCGGAGCCCTGGATGCCCGGGGCCAACACGCTGTTCAGCATCGCCTTCCAGTTCGGCCTCGGCTTCGGCGTCGCGGTGGGCGCGGTGTCGCTGCGGCTGTCCGGCCTGGCCACCGGGCACTGGGACGGGACGCCGGGGCTGGAGGATTTCCACGTCGCCTTCGCGGCCCTGGCGATCCTGACCGTGGCCGCGGCGCTGGACGGGCTGAGGCTGGCGCGGGAAGCCGGGCATGTCGTGTCCGGCCGTCCGGCGCCGGGCCGCTAGGGGCCGCTGCGGTTCGCGCCCGGGCACACGACCGAAGCGGTGCTTCGCCTTACTTCCTTACTCTCTTACTTTCTTACCGGCGGCTGCCTCAGAACGCCCGTTCTCGGAAAATAATCCTACAACTTCAAGGGGCTGGCCGTCAAGCCCGGCGTCGCCTGTGACAGCTTCTGCGATTCCTGCCACTTCCGGCGCTTTCTGCCATTTGGGGCGTTTTCTGCCACTCTGGCCACGGCCGCCGTGGGGCCGTGCCGCAACCGTTTCCGCCTTGCGCGGGTCGGGTCTAGGCCAGTTCGGGAACCAGGTCCCGCATCACGGCGAAGAGCGCCGCCTGCCCCTCGAAGCCGATGCCCGGTCGGTCGGGCAGTTTCAGCCAGCCATCCTCCACCCGGGCATCGTCGGCATAGCCGGCGAAGGCGCCGAAGACCCCGGGATAGCTCTCGCAGCCGCCCAGCCCGAGCCCGCCCACCGCCGCCAGCGACATCTGGTTGCCGCCATGCGGGAAGACCTGAGAGCGGGAGAAGCCGTCGCGCTCCGCTTCCGCCACCATGCCGGCGAAGGTGGCGAGGCCGAAGGCCTGCGGCGGGTCCACCTGCAGCACGTCGCGGTCCGGCCGCAGCCCGCCGAAGCGGATGATGTTGCGCAGGTCCTGCGGCGCGTAGAGGTTCTCGCCGGTGCCGAGCGCCGGGCCGTAGGCGGCCGCGACCTCCGCGTAGAGCGCGTAGTCGTGCGGTGGGGCCGGTTCCTCGAACCAGCGCAGGCCGTAGGGCGCCAGCATGGCGGCATAGGCCAGGGCGCGCTCCCGGTCGAAGGCGCCGTTGGCGTCCACGGCCAAGCATGACGGGTCGCCGAGCACGGCCAGCGCACCCTCGATGCGGCGCTGGTCCTCAGCCACCGGCAGGCCGCCGACCTTGATCTTGACCATGCGGTAGCCGTCGCCGCGATGGCGGCGGAGCTCCTCCTGGAGTTCCGCCACGCCCTCACCCGGCCGGTACCAGCCGCCGCCGACATAGCACTGCACGCGGGTGGCGGGCGTGCCGACGCCGTACCGGCGCGCCAGTAGGGCGTGCAGCGGCAGGCCCCGCGCCTTGGCCGCGGCGTCCCAGAGCGCCGTCTCAATCGTGCCGACCGGGACGGAACGCTCGGCGTCGCCGCCGGGCTTTTCGCGCTTCAGCATGACGGCCAGCGTCCGCTCGGGGTCGATCACCCCCTCATCGTCGAGCAGGCTGTCCGGCGCGGCCGCCAGGAGGCGCGGAATGAAGCGCGCCCGCATCGGCGCGCCGCAGGCGTAGCGGCCCGTGGAGTTGAAGGCGAAGCCCACCACGGGCCGCCCCTCGACCACGCGGTCCGTGACCACCGCCACCACGGAGGAGGTCATTTCCCCGAAGTCGAAGGCCGCGTTGCGCATGGCGGAGGCCACGGGCACGGCCTTCTCGCGGATGTCCAGGATGCGCATTGGCCGTCCTTCCTGTTGGGTCACCGGACCCTTTTGCGGCTTGCTGAGGAAAGCAAGCCGGGGGGAAGTATCCCCCCGGACCCCCTTCTATTTTCGGGAGTTTTCGGGTGCGCCGCTGGGACCGGTGGCTCTTTTACTCCCGAAAAAAGGAGGGGGTCCGGGGGAGTTCACTCCCCCGGCCTTCCCCGCCCCCTTCAGTCCGCCTTGACGCCCGACCGGGTGATGACGTCGCGCCACATCGGCACTTCCTCCGCGATGCGCTTGGCCAGGGCGTCCTGCCCGCCCGCCAGCACGGCGAAGCCGGATTCCTGCAGGCGCTGCCGCATCGCCGGCTGCGCCAGCACGGCCAGCGTGTCGCGCGTCAGCCGGTCCACGATGGGCTTGGGCGTGCCGGCCGGGGCGAGCAGCGCCTGGAAGGTTTCCGACACCAGCCCGGACACGCCGGCTTCCTCGGCCGTGGGCACGTCCGGCAGGTCCGGCCAGCGCTGCGCGCCGGTCACGGCCAGGCCGCGCAGCGCCCCCGCCTTCACCTGCGGCTGCGCCGGCGGCAGGGCGGTGGAAGCGACCGGCACGGTGCCGGACAGGATGGCCTGGATCGCCGGCCCGGCGCCGTTGAAGGGCACGTGCAGGATGTCCACCCCGGCGCGCAGCTTCAGCAGCTCGCCCGCCAGGTGCGGCGTGGTGCCGCTGCCCGGGCTGGCGTAGCTGAGCGTGCCCGGCGCCGCCTTGGCCTTGGCGACGAGGTCCCCCAGCGAGGTGATGCCGGAGGCCGGGTTGGCCAGGATGATGTTGGGCGAGGTGCCGAGCTCGGCCACCGGCGCGAAGTCGCGGAAGGCGTCGTAGGGCACGTTGGAGTAGAGGCTGGGATTCACGACATAGGCGGAGGAGGTGATCAGCAGCGTGTAGCCGTCGGGCGTCGAGCGCGCCGTGGCGGCGATGCCGATATTGCCGCCCGCGCCGGCGCGGTTCTCCACCACCACGGGCTGACCGAGCGCGGCCGAGAGCGGCACACTGAGCAGGCGGGCGATGATGTCCGTGGGCCCGCCGGGCGCGAAGTTCACGATGATGCGCAGCGGGCGGTCGGGATAGGCGCCCTGGGCGCGGGCAATGAAGGGCATCGCCAGCCCCGTTCCCGCCAGCGCGGCGAGGAGCGTGCGGCGGTCGGGGCCGCCGAGGCGCGAGCGGTTGGGGGGCATGGTTCCTCCAGGGTTCTTCGGTTCGTTTCCGCGGGACGGGGCCCGCGACGCATCCCGTGCCGCCCCCAAGCCGGGGCGGCACGGTTCATCCTGCCGTCAGCGGATCGCCAGCGGGTTAACCGGCGAGCCCACGGCGCCGGTGATGGGCAGCGACGGGGCGACGAACATGAAGTCGTAGGTCTTCTCGGCGTCGCAGTCCTTGGCCAGCTCGTCGAGCTTGAAGATCTCGCCCATGGTCAGGCCCATGATCGGGATGCAGATCCAGTGCCAGGGCTGGTTGGCCTCGTCGCTCTCGTTGGGGCGGACCTCGATGCCCCAGGTGTCGCTGGCCACCGCCGCGACTTCCTTGTTCTGCAGCCAGTCCAGCGTTTCGAAGGCCAGGCCGGGGGCGTCGCCGCCGGGATAGTCGTCCCAGTTCCCCTCGGCCATCTTCATCTCCATCTGGCCGGTGCGGAACAGCAGGTAGTCGCC
The DNA here is from genome assembly GCF_047690175.1 of Roseomonas sp. BN140053. Lineage (NCBI taxonomy): Bacteria > Pseudomonadati > Pseudomonadota > Alphaproteobacteria > Acetobacterales > Roseomonadaceae > Roseomonas > Roseomonas sp. BN140053. The sequence continues at coordinate 290,910 of NZ_JBLLEB010000002.1, forward strand.
GCGGCCGACCTGCACGCCCTGGCCCACCGCCGTGTCTTCCAGCATCTGCGAGGTAATGGCGAAGCCGGGGGGCAGGAACTCCATCTTCAGGTGGCGCGCCACGTCCAGCAGCACGCCGCGGCCGACGAACTTCTCCTTGGTCTTCTCCATGCCGGCCTTGGCGGCGCCGAAGGAGGAGACTTCGCGGCAATCGTAGCCGTTCCACATGTGGTCGCCGTAGAAGATGTGGCCCAGGCCGTCCCAGTGCGTCGCGGCCTGCAGCGGCAGCAGCACGAGGTCGTCGGCGGAGCGGATGCCGCGCTTGTCCAGCACGCCGGAATACGCGTCCGTACCGGTGCGCAGCATGGTGTGCACGGGGTTGAAGCGGCCCACGGGCGGGAACTTGGTGCGGCCGCCCTGCGGCCCCTTGTTGTCCAGGTTCAGCGCCAGCGAGAACACCTTGCCCTTCCGCACCAGGCCGGCGGCGCGGACGATGTCGTCGGGCTGCACGTGGTTCAGCGTGCCGATCTCGTCGTCGGGACCCCAGCGGCCCCAGTTCTTCAGCCGCTCGGCGGCCTCGTGCACGGCGGAGATCGGCAGCTTGGGCCGGGTGCCGTCGGCGGTGTTCTCGTAATCGGCCATGGATCAGGCGTCTCCTTGGTGGTTCGGGATGCTGCGCGGGCCGGCGGACGCGGGGGCCGCCAAAGGGGCAGAACGGAAACCGGCAGCGACGAAGGGGATCAGGTTGCGCAGCGCCTGTTGCAGGTCGCCGGGGTCGCAGGACCCGTGGGTGAGCGACTGGATGCGGCCGTTGTTGGCCATGGTGTAGACCATGGTGCCGAGCAGGAAGTGGAAGCGCCATTCCACCTCCGCCCGCGGCAGGTCGGGCAACGCCGCAGCGATGGCGTCCAGGAAGCGGCCGCTGGACTGGTCGAAGGCGCGCTGCAGGATGCGCCCCGCCATGGCCTCCGTCTCGGCGGCCAATCGCGCGCGCAGCCGCACGAAGGCCGCGCCGCCCAGCGCCGGCTCCACGCCCAGGGTGAAGGCCGGGCGCAGGAAGGCGTCCAGCAGCTGTTCCAGCAGCGGCGGGCGGCCCGGTTCGTCCCGGCATTCCCCCAGCAGCCGCAGCCGGGCTTCGGCGATGGGCTGCGCGCGCGTTTCGAACAGCGCTTCCAGCAGCCCTTCCTTGGAGCCGAAATGGTAGTTCACGGCGGCGAGGTTGACGCCCGCTTCCGCGGTGATGGCGCGCAGCCCCACCGCGGCCAGCCCGCGTTCGGCGAACAGCCAGGCGGCCGCCGCCAGGATGCGCTCGCGCGACGAGGGCCCGGCTTCCGGGCCGGGCTTGTCACTCTCATCCCTGGGTTTGGCGCCCTGCACCACTCGAAGCCTTGACTTGCCCAATCTCGCGTGACACTCAAACGATCGTTCGAATGAAACAGTTGTTGGGCATGGCCGTCAAGGGCAGCGCCGCGGACCGGGGCGAAACCCCGGCGCGCCGCCCCTGGCGCGGAACACACGGAGAAGGCGGATGGCGAAGAAGACGATCCTGACGGTGGCCGTCACCGGCAACATCACCACGGTGCAGCAGCATCCCGGCCTGCCCTGCACGCCCGAGCAGATCGCGACCGCCGCGATCGAATCCGCCAAGGCCGGCGCCGCCGTCGCGCATATCCACGTCCGCTACGAGGATGGCCGCCCCAGCATGGAGCTGGAGCATTACCGCGAGGTGATGCAGCGCATCCGCGATTCCGGCACCGACCTGATCATCAACCTGACCACCGGCCCCGGGCAGCGTTTCATCCCCAGCGAGGATGACCCGAGCAAGGCCGCGCCCGGCACCACGCTGATGCACCCGCTGAAGCGCGTGGAGCACATCGTCGCGCTGAAGCCCGAGATCTGCACGCTCGACCTCAACACGATGTTCGCGGGCTCCTCCGTGGTGATCAACACGCCCAAGAACGTCAAGGTGATGGCGCAGGCGATGCGCGAGGCCGGCTCCAAGCCGGAGCTGGAGGTCTTCGACAGCGGCGACATCCACCTCGCGCATGCGCTGCTGGCCGACGGCACGCTGGACGCGCCGCCGCTGTTCCAGATCGTGATGGGCATCCGCTACGGCTTCGACACCACGCTGCAAACGCTGGCCTACGCGCATTCGCTGCTGCCCAAGGACGCGATGTGGGCGGCCTTCGGCATCGGGCGGTGGGAATTCCCCGCCGTGGCGCAGGCCTGGGCGCTGGGCGGCCACGTGCGCGTCGGGCTGGAGGACAACATCTACATCCGCAAGGGCGAGCTGGCGAAGAACAACGCCCAGCTCTGCGAGAAGGCCGCGCGCATCGTGGACGACATGGGCGGCGAGCTCGCCACCCCGGCCGAGGCGCGCGCCATCCTGGGGCTGCGCGCCGCCGCCTGACGGATGGCGCATGCGTGATGCGGGACCGGCGACTCAACGCCGGCCCGCTCGTCCTGGGAGGAAGCCTGAGCCTTGTTCGAGTATTTTCCGGACTATTACCCCTGGAGCCTCGCGGTGATGTCCGCGATGAACCGTGGCGGCCACATCTCCGAAGTGGACGAGGCCTGCCGCCCGCTGCGCGATCTGCCGGACAAGAAGGGTCCGGCAGCCCAGGACGCCTGGCTCACGAGTTGGGCGCGGATGGCGGAGCGGGTGGAACGCCTCGGGCAGGCCGATGAGGAAGCGGGACACCCGCTCTCCGCCGGCCGGAAATACCTGCGTGCCGGGCTCTACGGGCTGCTGGCCGAGCGCATGCCGAGCCACCACCACCCGCGGCGCCTCGCGGTGTATCGGCGCGCCATCGACAGTTTCGCGCGCGGCATGCTGTGCCGCGGCGACGACGTGGAGCTGGTGGAGGTGCCCTTCGGCGAGCACCGGCTGCCGGCGATCTTTTCCCGCGCGCCCGGCGGAGGCCGCGCGCCCTGCCTGGTGCATTTCGACGGGCTCGATCTCACCAAGGAGATCATCTACGCCGCCGTGGCCGAGGAATACCGCCGCCGCGGCGTGTCGCTGCTGATCGTGGACCATCCCGGCGTGGGCGCGGCGCTGCGGCTGCTGAACCTGCCGGCCGTGCCGGAAGCCGAGCTCTGGGCCGGCGCCTGCGTCGACTACCTGGAAACCCGCGACGACGTGGATGCCGGGCGCGTCGGCATCGCGGCGCTGAGCCTGGGCGGCTATTACGCCCCGCGCGCCGCGGCCTTCGAGAAGCGCCTGCGCTGCTGCGTCGCCTGGGGCGCCATCTACGATTACGGCGCCGCGGTGGCGGACCGGCTGGGCGGCACGGGCGAGCCTTCGGTGCCCGGCTTCGCCGAGCACCTGGGCTGGGTGCTGAACACGCCGACGATCGAGGAAACCCGCGCGGTGGCCGCCCGCATGACGCTGGAGGGCGTGGCCGAGCACATCACCTGCCCGCTGCTGGTGGTGCATGGCGAGAACGACCGGCAGATCCCGCTCTGGCACGCCGAGCGGACGGTGGAGCGCGCGGTGAACGCGCCGGAGCGAGAGTTGCGCATTTTCCGGCGGGCCGATGGCGGCGCGGAACACTGCGGCGCCGACAACGGCACGCTGGTGGTGGACTGCATGGCGGACTGGGTGGCCACGAAGCTGGGCGCGAACCCGGCCGGGGCGCGCCCCAACGGGAGGAAGCGGACATGACCGACACCCTGATCGCACGGCGGAGGCTGCTGGCCGCCGCCGCGGCCCTGCCCCTGGCGCCTGCCGCCTGGGCGCAGCCGGCCGCGCCGGACAACGACCCCTACCCCAGCCGCCCCATCCGGGTGATCGTGCCCTTCGCGCCCGGCGGGCCGCTGGACGTGCTCGGCCGTCCGCTGGCGGAGCGCATGGGCGCCTCGCTAGGCGTGTCGATGGTGCTGGACAACCGGGCCGGCGCCAACGGCGTGATCGGTTCCGACGTGGTGGCGAAGTCGCGCCCCGACGGCTACACGCTGCTGCTGCACACCAGCGCCTTCACCGGCAATATCGGCATCGGCATGCGCATGCCGCACGACCCGATGCGCGACTTCGCGCCCGTGACGGAGATCGCCGGCAGCTACGGCCTGGTGCTGGTGGTGCGCCCCGACAGCCCGATCCGCGACGTGGCCGACCTCGTGCGCCGTGCCCAGGCGGCGCCGGGCACGCTGAGCTACGGCATGGCGGGGGTGGGCAACATCACCCACATCGCCGGCGAGCTTTTCAAGCAGGAAGCCAAGGTGGACATCATCACCGTGCCGTTCCGCGGCTCCGCGCCGGCGGTGACGGATGTGATGGCAGGCAACGTGTCCATGACCTTCGCCTCGCTGCCCACGGTGATCGGGCAGATCAAGGAAGGGCAGCTGCGCCCGATCGTGTTCACCGGCCCGCAGCGCGCGCCCGTGCTGCCCGAGGTGCCGACGCTGCGGGAGGTCGGCTACCCGGAATTCGACGTCACCAGCTGGTACGGCATCTGGGCCCCCACCGGCACCCCGGCCGACCGGGTGGAGAAGCTGCAGCGCGAGATCGCCAAGGCGCTGCAAACGCCGGAGATGAAGCGCGTGCTGGACGAGATCGCGCTGATCCCGGTGGCCTCCACCCCGGCCGAGTTCGCGACCTTCCTGCAGCGCGACGTGGAGCGCCAGATCACCGTGGCCAAGCGGCTGGGCCTGGAGCCCCCGACGAACTGATCCGACCGCTGCGCCGTCGCCGACGGCGCATCATCGCGGGTGTCACGCCCGATCGAACCCACGGCCGGGCGGGCCTCTCCGCCACGGCCGCACCGTGAGGTCCGGCGGCCGCCGCCCGACCCGGACCGCTACGGGTCGCCGAGGGAGGAGAAGAGAATGGCCGGAAACCCCATCGCGAAGCGGACCCTGCTCGCGGGTCTTGCCGCGGCACCCTGGGTGCGATCCGCCGCGGCGCAGCCCGCAGGCGCCGAAGCTTTCCCCAGCCGCCCGATCCGGATGGTGGTCCCCTACGCCGCCGGCGGGCCGCTGGACGTGCTGGGACGCCCCCTGGCCGAGCGGCTGCGCCAGTCCCTGGGCGTGCCCGTGGTGCTGGACAACCGCGTCGGCGGCGGCGGCATCGTGGGGCAGGACATCGTCGCCAAGGCGCCGCCCGACGGCTACACGCTGCTGCTGCAATCGGCGGCGCTGACCGCCAATATCGGCCTGGGCGTGCGGATGCCGCACGACCCGCTGCGCGACCTGGCGCCCGTCACGCGCATCGCCGACACCTACGGGCTGGTGCTGGTGGTGCGGCCCGACCGCCCCTGGCGCGACGTGGCGGCGGTGGTGCAGGCGGCGCGCGCCCGCCCGGGCGAGATGAGCTACGGCATGTCCGGCTTCGGCAACACCACCCACCTGTCGGGCGAGCTGTTCAAGCTGGAAGCCGGGATCGACCTGATCACCGTGCCCTATCGCGGCACCGGCATCTCCGTCACCGAGGTGATCGCCGGCAACGTGGACATGACCTTCGCCTCGCTGCCCACGGTGATCGGGCAGATCCGCGACGGCGAGCTGCGCCCGCTGGTGTTCACCGGCCCGCACCGCGCCCCCGTGCTGCCCGACGTGCCCACCATGCGCGAGGCCGGATACCCCGAAGCCGAGCTGGCCAGCTGGTACGCCTTCTGGGTCACCGCGGGCACGCCGCCGGACCGCATCCTGCGCCTGCAGGCCGAAACTGCCCGCGCCCTGGAAGCACCGGAGGTGAAGCGTGTGCTGGACGACACCGCCCTGCTCGCGGTCGCCTCGACGCCGGACGATTTCGCGACCTTCCTGCGGCGCGACGTGGAGCGGCAGACCAGCATCGCCAAGCGCCTGAACCTGCAAACGCCCATCAACTGACCGCCCGAAGGAGCCAGCCCGAGTGAGCATGACCCGCGCCGATGCCGATCCCTCCGCCATCTGGAACTTCCGGCTGCTGTCGCACCACGAGCTGAACGGCTTCGGCGGCATGGGCGAAGGGCTGTCGATCCAGATCGCCAAGGATGGCCGCCGCATCCTCTGGAGCGCGCATGAGAGCGCGCCCAAGAACTTCACCGGCATCGACGTGACGGACCCGCGCGCGCTCAAGGTGGTGGTGCAGACCTCGCTGCCGCAGCAGCACATGCGCTCCAACTCGCTGGAGGTGGTGGGCGACACCATGGTGGTGGCCTACCAGACGCAGCAGGTCGGGCAGCAGCCCGCGGGCTTCGAGATCTTCGACATCTCCCGCCCGGAGGAGCCGCGCTCCGTGGCCTTCTTCGACGCCTCGGGGCCGCATTCGCGCGGCGTGCACCAGCTGTGGTTCTGCGACGGCGAATACGTCCACATGGCCGCGGGTGCGGCGGACTTCCAGCCGCGCAACCCCAAGGACCACCAGTGCTACCGCACGGTGGATATCCGCGACCCCACCCGTCCCCGCGAGGTCGGCCGCTGGTGGCTGCCCGGCACGCGCGAGGGCGACGCCGCGCCGCCGCCGGAACGGCACGGCGGCCGGTGGGATTCCGGCTTCCGGGCGCACAACACCAACGTGTATCCGCAGCGGCCGGACCGCGCCTATCTCGGCTACCTCGATGCCGGGATGATCGTGCTGGACATTGCCGACAAGGCGAACCCCAAGGTGGTGTCGCGCTGGGACAACTCGCCGCCCTATTACGGCTTCACCCACACCGTGCTGCCGCTGTTCGAGCGCGACCTGCTGGTGGTGACCGACGAGAGCACGGTGGATGGCGGCGCGGACTGGCCCAAGATGATCTGGATGGTGGACAACCGCGACGAAACGCGGCCCGTACCGATCTCCACCTGCCCGATGCCGGACGTGGCGGCCTATGCCAAGCGCGGCGGCCGCTGCGGCGCGCACAACCTGCATGAGAACGTGCCGCTGCCGACCTCCTGGTTCTCCGACCAGGTGGTGATCGGCACCTTCTTCAACGGCGGGCTGCGCGCCTTCGACATTTCCGACCCGTACCGCCCGTCGGAGATCGCGCATTTCGTGCCCGCCGCGCCGCGCAACGCGCCCACGGGGGCGATCCAGATCAACGACGTCTTCGTGGACGAGCGCGGCATCGTCTACACCGTGGACCGGCATCTCGGCGGCCTCTACGTGCTCGAGATGGACTTCTGATTGCTGCCGCCCTTCGGCCACGGGGACCAGCCCTTCGGGCGGCGGCAGCGCCGGCCGCGCGGGGCGCGCGTGCCCGTCACGGTGGTGACGGGCTTCCTGGGTGCGGGCAAGACCACGCTGATCCGCCACTTCCTCGATCAGCCCGAGGGCGCCGGCACGGCGGTGGTGGTGAACGAGTTCGGTGAGGTCGGCATCGACCAGGCCCTGCTGGCCCCTTCCGCCGAGAGGGTGGTGCTGCTGGGCAATGGCTGCCTGTGCTGCACCGCGCGGTCGGGGCTGGACACCACCTTCCGCGACCTGCTGGCGGCGCGACACCGCGGCGACGTCCCGCCCTTCCAGCGCGTGGTGCTGGAAACCAGCGGCGCCGACGACCCCGCGCCGATCCTGGGCAGCTTCCTCAGCGACCGCGCCCTGGCGCGGGAATACCACCTGCAGGCCGTGGTGGCGGCGGTGGACCTCGCCACCGGGGCGGCGTCGCTGGCGGGGGCGCCGGAAGCGCGGCGGCAGGTCGCGGTGGCCGACCGCATCGTGCTGACCAAGGGCGACCTGGCGCCGCCCGGCGGCGAGGCGTCGCTGCGCGCGGTGCTGCGCGGGCTGAACCCGCGCGCGCCGGTGACGCTGGCCGGAAACGGCGTCGCGCCGCCGGCGCTGCTGCTGGAGGAAAGCCCGCTGGCGCCGGCCGGGTTCCTGGTGGCGGACGACGCCGCGCCGCACGGGGGGGAGCTGGCGAGCTTTACCCTGGTGCTGGAGCATCCCCTGCCCTGGACCGCGCTGACCGCGGCGCTGGGGCTGCTGTGCGAGCTGCGCGGCGCCGACCTGCTGCGGGTCAAGGGCATCGTCGCGGTGCGGGAATGCCGCGGCCCCGTGGTGGTGCACGCCGTGCAGCACATCCTGCATCGCCCGCTGGAGCTGGAAGCCTGGCCCGATGCCGACCGCCGCTCGCGGCTGGTGTTCATCACCCGCGGGCTGCAGCGGCAGCCCGTGCTCGACCTGTTCCGGGCGGTGGCCGGCCTCGCCGCGCCCGACACCATCCAGGAGACGCCATGAGCGACACCGTCACCCCGCCCGCCGCGGGCGAGAACCGCTACGGCCCGTCCGCCGCCCGCCCGCCGCGCCCGCCCGGCCCGCCGCCGCGGCCGACGGACCGGGTGATCGACATCCATTCCCACATCGCCGTGCCGGAAGCGGCGGCGCTGGCGGGGCCGCACCTCGACCCGTCGCAGGCGCCGCTGTTCCGCTTCGCCACCCCGGACTCCCGCGCCCTGAACCGCAAGCAGGAGGGCGACCGCCGCGCGGTCTCGACGCAGGTCGAGCCGCGGCTGGCGGAGCTGGACGCGATGGGCATCGACCTGCAGGCGATCAAGGCGCCGCCGGGCCAGTGCTACTACACCCTGCCGCTGGAGGTGGCGGTGCCCGCCACGCGCATGGTCAACGACGGCATCGCGGAGTTCGCGGCGCGGCGGCCGGACCGTTTCCTCGGCCTGGGCGGCGTGCCGATGCAGGATGCGGGCGAGGCGGTGCGCGAGCTGGAGCGCTGCCTCGGCCCGCTCGGCTTCAAGGGCGTGCAGATCCTGACCAACGTTGCCGGGCGGGAACTCTCCGACCCGGACTTCGCCCCCTTCTGGGAAGCGGCGGAGCGGCTGGACGCGCTGGTGGTGATCCACCCGGCCGGCTTCACCGACGGTGCGCGGATGCAGCGCTTCTACGGCAACAACGTGCTGGGCAACCCGCTGGACACCACGCTGGCGCTGTACAACCTGATCATGGACGGCGTGCTGGAACGGCACCCGCGCCTGAAGATCCTGGCCGTGCATGGCGGCGGCTTCCTGCCCGCCTATAGCGGCCGCATGGACCACACCTGGGGCGCCCGCGGCGACGCGCACGCCGGGCTGCCGCGCCCGCCCAGCACCTACCTGCGGCAGGTCTTCCTGGACACGGTGGTGTTCACCGCGCACCAGCTGGAATACCTCGTGCGGGTGTTCGGGGCCGACCGGGTGATGCTGGGCACGGACTACCCCTTCGACATGGCGGAATACGACCCGCTCGGGCATCTCGCGGCCGTGGATTCCTTCGACGACGCCACGCGCGCGGCCATCGCCGGCGGCAACGCGGCGAAGCTGCTGGGCCTATAGCGCTGTTCGCGCGAAGCGGGCACAGGGGCGGTCGGCCGCTGCGCGCCGCTTCGATACAGATGAGGAGAAGTGCATGAGGATCGTCGCCTTCCGCTCCGGCGGGGAACACCGCTTCGGGCTCTGCCGCGGTGACGAGGTCCGGGAGATCGCCGGGGAGGCCGGGCGCTCGACGGCCGCGCTGTTCGCCGCCCTGGCCGCCGGGGAGCCGCCCACGGCCGGTGAGGCGCGTCCGCTGTCCGCGGTGGAGCTGCTGATGCCGGTCCCGAACCCGGGCAAGGTGATCTGCATCGGCCTGAACTACGTCGACCACGCCAAGGAAGGCGGCAACCCGATCCCGGACTACCCGGCGGTGTTCCTGCGCGTGAACTCCTCGCTGGTCGGTCCCGACCAGCCGATCCTGCGCCCCGCGGCTTCCGACAAGCTGGACTACGAGGCGGAGCTGGCGATCATCATCGGCAGCACCGCGCGCGCGGTGAGCGAGGACGCGGCGCTGGCGCATGTCGGTGCCTATTCCTGCTTCAACGACGGCTCGCTGCGCGACTACCAGCGCAAGTCGGCGCAATGGACCATGGGCAAGAACTTCGACGCGACCGGCGCCTTCGGCCCGTGGATGGTGACGCCCGAGGAACTGCCGCCGGGGGCCGCGCCGCTGCGTATCACCACGACGCTGAACGGGCAGGTGCTGCAGGACGGCAACACCGGCAACATGATCTTCTCCGTGGCGAAGACCGTCGCCATCCTGTCGGAGGTGATGACGCTGGAGCCCGGCGACGTGATCATCACCGGCACGCCGGCCGGCGTCGGCTACCCGCGCAAGCCGCCGATCTTCATGCGGCCCGGCGACGTGTGCGAGGTGGAGGTCGAGGGCATCGGCGTGCTCCGCAGCCCGATCGCCGACGCGCCGGGTGCTGCGGCGTGAGCGAGGGCGGCAGCGTCCAGCGCCTGGGACCGGGCTTCCGCTGGCCCGGCGGCGCCCGCGTGGGGGTGATCTTCAACATCGCCTATGAGGGCTGGTCGGAGGGCCAGGTCCCCGGCATCGGCCCGATGGGCAACCCGCTGAAGCCCGGCTTCTTCGACGCCAACGCGGCGTCCTGGGGGCTCTACGGGCCGACGCGCGGCATCTGGCGGGCACTGGAAACCGCGGCGCGCCACGGCATCCGCACCAGCGTGATGACCAACGGCGTGCTGGCGGAGACGTGGCCGGACACGGTGCGCGCCATCCATCGCGGCGGGCACGAGGTGATTGCGCATTCCTACGGCATGGACGTGATCCCCGTGTACCTGGACGAGTCCGGGCAGCGGGAGAACATCCGCCGCACTACCGGCCTCATCGCCGATCTGACCGGCACCGCGCCCACCGGCTGGATCAGCCCGCGCGGCACCGGCAGCGCCATCCACGCGCGGCTGCTGGCCGAGGCCGGGTACGGCCACCACGGCGACTGCAACGACGACGACCTGCCCTACCTGCTGCGCGAGGGCGAGCGCGAGATCGTGGCGATCCCGCTGACCATGGACGTCAACGACCTGCCCAGCGCCATCCGCTACGGCAACAACGCCCGCGCCATGCTGGAACAGTTCGTCGACGCTTTCGCCGCCATGCGGGAGCGGGAAACCCGTCCCGTGATGCTGGACGTGACCATCCACACCCACGTCTACGGCCGCCCCGCCGGGCACTGGGTGTTCGACGAGATCATGCGGCAGGTGAAGGCGGCCGACGACGTCTGGGTCGGCACGCGGGAGGACGCGGCGCAGGCGCTGCGGGCGTCCCGCGCGGCGCTGACGGACAGCGGCCTGTGACGCACCGCCGGCGCCGCAGTGCCCTCTACATGCCCGGCAACAACGCCCGGGCGATCGAGAAGGCACGCGGCCTCGACACCGACGCCGTGATCCTCGACCTGGAGGATGCCGTGGCGCCGGCGGCCAAGGATGCCGCGCGGCAGCAGGTCTGCGACGCGGTGCGCGCGGGCGGCTTCGGGTCGCGCGAGGTGGTGATCCGCGTCAACGCCCTGGATACGCCCTGGGGCCTGGACGACCTCGCCGCGGCCGCCGCGGCGGGGCCGGACGCGGTGCTGCTGCCCAAGGTGCAGCGGCCCGCGGATATCCTGGCCGCGACGCGGCAGCTGGATGCGGCGGGAGCATCGCCGGCCCTGCGCCTCTGGGCCATGATGGAAACGCCGCGGGCGATGCTGGAAGCGCTGCCCATCGCCGATGCGGCGCAGCAGCCGGGCGCGCGGCTGGCCGTGCTGGTGATGGGGCTGAACGATTTGGCCAAGGAGTTGCGGACGCGGGTCACCCCCGACCGCGCGGCGCTGCTGCCCTGGGTCGCCACCTGCCTAGCCGCCGCGCGGGCCAACGGACTCGCCATCCTCGACGGCGTGTTCAACGCGGTGAACGCCCCGGAGGCGTTCCGGGCGGAGTGCCAGCAGGGCCGCGACCTCGGCCTGGACGGCAAGACGCTGATCCACCCCAGCCAAGTGGCGCCGTGCAACGCCGTATTCGCTCCCACGGCGGAGGAACTGGACTGGGCCCGCGCGGTGGTGGCCGCCTTTGCCGACCCGGCGCAGGCCGCGGCCGGCGTGCTGCAGCTCGACGGGCGCATGGTGGAACGCCTGCACCTGGAGATGGCGGAGCGCATCCTCGGCCTGGAGGGCTGAGAACAGGAAGCCGGGGGGAAGTATCCTCCCGGACCCCCTTCTGTTTTCGGGAGTTCGGGGGTGCCTTTCAGGGCACCCCCGAACTCCCGAAAGAAGGAGGGGGCCCGGGGGAGTTCACTCCCCCGGCCTTTCCTCCCCGGCCCGGCGTCCCGTCACCCGCGCCAGCACCGCTGCCGCCTCCGCCGCGTCGTTGCCGCGCCACGCCACGATCTGGTCGGGCCGGATCAGCACCAGGTCGCGCTCGTACAGGTCCCGCACGGCGTCCGACGCCACGGGGACCACGCGCAGGTCCAGCCCCGCCTCCTGCGCGGCGCGGCGGAACGGCTCCGCCCCGGCCGGCTGCGGCCCGAGTTGCAGCAGCGTCCATTCCGGCCCGAAGCTATCGAACAGGGACCGCCCCTCCCCCAGCCAAGCATGCGGCGGGCGCCCGCCCGGGCAGGCGCTGGGCTGGTAGCGGTTCATCGCGTCCGGCGGCGGCGCGGTGCCGTCGCCGGCGATGATCGGGGAACCGTCGTAGCGCCCGCCGAAGGTGATGCCGGGGATGTTGAACTCCCGCCGGGCGTGGGCTTCCAGGTGCTCGCCGGCGGCGCGGCGGGCGGCCTCGCCGGCGGGGGTCTCGTCCTCCAGCTCGGGCGGCGCGGGGACGTAGCCCAGGGAATCCGCCAGCTGCCGGGCGTAGCCGGTGTTGCGCCGCGCCAGGGGCAGGCGCTCCGCCTCGTAGCTGTCCAGCAGGGCGAGCGGCGCCCTCCCCTGCAGGACGTGGGCGAGCTTCCAGCCGAGGTTCACGGCATCCTCGACCGCCGTGTTGTAGCCGAGCCCGCCGGCGGGGGTGAACAGGTGCGCGGCATCGCCGGCCAGCAGCACCCGGCCGCGGCCGAAGCGCTCCGCCACCAGTGCGTGCCCGGCGGTCCAGGCGAGGCGCGACAGGATCTCCACCGCCACCGGCCTGCCCACGGCGCGCTCGAACATGCCGCGGGCGTCGGCCTCGGTGATGCTGTCCTCGTCCTCGCCGTCGCGCAGCTGGGTGTGGAAGGCGAATTCCGCCTGTCCGTCCACCGCCGCCATGAAGGCACGGCGGTCGCGGTTGTAGGTGACGTGCATCCAGGCCGGCGCGTGCGGCACCACGCGGTAGAAATCCGGGCAGCGCAGGTACAGCGCGTACATGCGCCCGCCCATGAAGTCGCGCGCGGTGCCGGAGGCGCCGCCGTAGCGCAGCCCGAGCCCGCCGCGCACCCGGCTACGCGGCCCGTCGGCGCCCACCAGGAAGCTGCCGCGCACCACCTGCGGCGCGCCGCCCGCCACGGGGGCCGCGGTGACGGTGACGTGGCCGCCCTCGTCGGAGAAATCGAGCAGCCGCCAGCCGTAATGCAGGATGGCCCCCGCCGCCTCCGCGTGGCGCCGCAGCACGCGCTCCACCAGCTTCTGCGACACGCGGTGCGGCAGTTCCGCCGCGCTCCAGTCGCCGGACAGGGAAGACACCGTCGTCTTGGCCTGCCGCGCGGAAGGCAGCCGGAAGCGCGCCAGCTCATGCGTGGCGAAGCGGGTGAAATAGGCGATGTCCGTGGGGTAGTCGGAGGGCAGGCCCGCCGCACGGATCTCCTCCGCGAAGCCCAGGCGGCGGTAATGCTCCATGGTGCGGGCCTGGGTGGCATTGGCCTGCGGGTTGAAGGCGGTGCCCGGCTTGTCGTCCAGCACCAGCGCGGCGATGCCGCGGCGCCCCAGCTCGATGGCCAGCATCAGGCCGCAGGGGCCACCGCCGGTGATGATCACGGCGCTCTCGGCCGGCAGCGTCGCCATGTCTTTCCTCCTGCCGGCGCCCGATGGCGCCGTCACCCGGCCAGCCACGCTGCGGGCCGGGAATCGCCAGGCCGCGGCAATGCCGGGCCAGGATGAGCCGCGGGCGCGGGTTCTGCCGGGCAGCCCCGCACCCGATGCGCTTCGCCCGCGGCGTCAGGCCATCCGGTTGGTCAGTTCGCCGATCTTCTCCACCCAGACGCGCACGACGTCGCCGGACTTGAGGAACTCGCCCCGCCCCGCGCCGACCCCGGCGGGCGTGCCGGTCAGCACCACGTCGCCGGGGTAGAGGGTGATGCGGCTGGACAGGTGCGCGATCTGCTCGGCCAGCGAGAAGATCATCTTGCCGGTGTCGCTGTCCTGCTTGAGCACGTCGTTCACCCAGCAGCGCAGCCCGAGCGCCTGCGGGTCGCCGATCTGCGAGGCCGGCACGATCCAGGGCCCCAGCGGGCAAGCGCCATCGAAGCATTTCTGGCCGATCCAGTCCGCCTTGAACAGCGAACCATCCGGCACGCCCGGCCGCGCGCCGAGGTCGCGCGCCGACAGGTCGTTGGCCGCGGTGTAGCCGGCGACGTAGTCCAGCGCGCTCTCCACGGACACGTCCTTAGCGCGGCGGCCGATCACCGCCGCGAGCTCCACCTCCCAGTCCACCTTCTTGGAAGCGTGCGGCAGCGTCACCGTGGCGTCGGGATGCGTCACGGCGCGCGACACCTTGATGAAGTGCCAGGACAGCAGCCCCTGCGAGCGCGGGTCCGGCCCGGCCGGGCGGCCGGTATTGGCCGCCATCTCCGCCACGTGGTCGGAATAGTTGGCGCCGGCGCAGTAGATGGTGGGCGGGTAGAGCAGCGGTGCCAGCAGCTCCACCTCGGCCAGCGCGCGGCCGCCGACGCCGTCGCTGTTCGCGGCGGCTTCCAGCATCGGCCGTGCGGCGTCCCAGTCCTCCATCACGTCCAGCATCGTCGCGTAATCCGACCCGCCGGCGAGCTGCGCGATCTCATGCACCCGGTCGCCCACCACTAGGCCCGCGCGCGGCTTCCCGGTTCCGCTGCGATACGTCACCAGCTTGTACTCGGCCATGAACGTCTCCCCTCCCCTTGCGATCAATTGCCGCGCCAGCGCTCAGGCCGGGGCGGCGCCAGCCATGTCACGGCGCAGCGCCGCCGTCGCGTCCGTGTCCACCGCGCCGGCTTCCGTCAGCACCACGCCGTAATGGCGCTCCATCGCCTCGCGGCTGATGTAGCCCTCGCGCAGGTCCAGCGCCACGCGCTCGGGGTCGCGTTCCAGCGCCGGGCCGAAGCCGCCGCCGCCGCCGGAGCGCACGGTGAAGGCGTCGCCGCGCGCGAGGCGGCGGGTCAGCACCTTGGCGTTGGGCAGGCCGGCGATCTCCTCGCCGCGGATACGCAGCGTGACCTGGTTGCCCGCGCCGTCCGTGCCGCCCTGCAGCCCCCAGGGCGGGCAGTTGGCGCGTTCCGTCTGCGTGCTGAAGGAGAGCGGGGCGCGCGCCTGCACCGTGCGCTCGATGCCCAGGCCGCCGCGGAAACGGCCCGGGCCGCCGGAATCCGGCCGCAGCGCCAGTTTCTCGATCAGCACGGGATACTTGCTCTCCACCTGCTCCACGGGGGCGTTGTGGGTGTCGCCGTCGTTGAGGCAGACGGTGGCGCTGACCCCGTCCTCCGTGAGCTTGGCGCCCCAGCCGCCGCCCAGCGGGCCGAAGGAGCCGATGTAGAACCGCCCGTCCTTCGGCGAAATGCCGTGGATCATGCAGGCCAGCAGGTCCGCGTGGTGGCCGGCGATGATGCGGTCCGGCATGGCCGGGGCGAGCGCGCGGAAGATCGTGTCGATCACCGTCATCGGCACGGTCATCCACCAGCGCATCGCCGCCGGACGCACGGCGCTGACCACCGTGCCGGCGGGCAGCACCACCTTCAGGGGCCGGAAGCTGCCCTGGTTGATGGGATAGTCCGAGGGCGAGGTCAGGCACTTGAAGGCCACCTCGGCGCAGGCCATCCCCGTGGTCTCGCCGGAGTTGAAGAAGCCGCGCACCTGCGGGCTGACGCCGGACAGGTCCACCGTGACCTCGTCGCCCGACACGATGACCTTCACGCGGATGGGGATGGTCTGGCCCGTGTCCACGCCGTCGTCGTCCATGAAGGCTTCCGCCTCGTAGGTTCCGTCGGGGATTTCGCGGGCGCGGGCGCGGGCCTGGGCTTCGGACTGGTCCATGATGGCGCGGATCGCAGCCAGGGTTTCCGCGCGCCCGTAGCGGTCCAGCAGTTCGCGGAAGCGGCGCTCGCCCGATGTCACGGCGGTGACCTGGGCGCGCAGGTCGCCCATGGCGCGTTCCGGCACCCGCACGTTCATGCGGATGATGTCCACCAGCATCTGGTTGACCTCGCCCGCGGACTGGTACTTCACGATGGGGATCTGAATCCCCTCGGCGTAGATATCCGTGGTCACGCCGCCCAGCGCGCCACCCACGTCCTGCCAATGCGCCATGCAGCAGGTGAAGCCGGCCAGCACGCCCTCGTGGAACACCGGCATGGTGAAGGTGAAGTGGTTGAGGTGGCTGCCGGTGAGGTAGGCGTCGTTGGTCACCAGGATATCGCCCGGCCGGATGCCATCCGGGCCGAAATGGCGGATCTTGGCGCGCACGGTTTCCGCCATGCCGCGGGTGAACATCGGCAACCCGATGCCGATGCTCACCGTGTCGCCCTCGGGCGTGAAGAGCCCGACGGTGAAGTCCAGTGCCTCGTAGATGATCATGTTGTAGGCGGTGCGGGTGAGGTTGGTCTTCATCTCCTCCGTCACCGCGAGGACCCCGTTGCGCACGATCGCGGTCAGCACCGCGTCCACGGCCGCACCGCTCATCGCCGCGCTCCCCCCAGGCGGATCACCAGGTTGGCCAATTCGTCCACCTCCAGAACGTCGCCCGGCAGCACCACGGTGGTGGACGCGTGCTCCTCCACCAGCACCGGGCCTTCGAGGCGGTTGCCGGCCAGCAGCTTGTCCCGGTCCAGCACGGGGGTGCGCACCCATCCCCCGGCCTCGGGGAAATACACGTCGCGCGCGGGGCGACGGGCTTCCGGCGGCGGTTCCGCCCCGCCCCGCTCGACGCGGTCCAGCCGGGGCTTGCGCAGCACACCGGTGACGGTGGCGCGCAGGCTGACGATCTCCGCCGGCTCCTCCGGCGCGGAGGTGCCGTAGCGCACGGCATGCACCGCGTCGAAGGCGCGCTTGATGCCGGCCCGGTCCTGTGCCGCGAAGAGCGCTTCGGGCAGTTCGATGGTGACGGCGTGTTCCTGGCCGACGTAGCGCATGTCGGCCGCCCGGGTCACCGCGACCTCCGCCGGGCGCAGGCCGCTGCGGTCCAGCGCGTCGTGGCCTTCCGCCACCATGTCCGTGAAAAGGCGCTCGATCTCGTCGAAAGGCGCCCCGTTCAGCTGCATCAGACGGGTGCGCACGAAGTCGTAGCGCAGGTCGGAGAACAGCATGCCGAAGGCGCAGAAATGCCCGGGCGAGCGCGGCACGATCAGCCGGCTCATGCCGATCTCGCGCGCCACCCCGGCCGCATGCAGCGGCCCCGCGCCGCCGTAGCCGATCAGCGAGAAGGCCGCGGCGTCCAGGCCGCGCTCCGTCGAGACGCCCTTCACCGCGTAGGACATGGCCGTGGTGGCGAGGCGCAGGATGCCCGCGGCCGCCTCCGTCACGCTCAGCCCCAGCGGCCGCGCCACGTGCCGCTCCACGGCGCGCTCAGCGGCGGCGCGGTCCAGCCGCATCTCGCCGCCCAGGAAGCTTTCGGCGCCCAGCCGCCCGAGCACCAGGTTGGCGTCGGTGACGGTGGGCCGTTCCCCGCCACGGCCGTAGCAGGCCGGGCCGGGCACTGCGCCGGCACTCTGCGGCCCGACGGTGAGGGCGCCGCCCTCCGCCACGCCCGCGATGGAGCCGCCGCCCGTGCCGACCTCGAAGATGTCGATCAGCGGGATCTGCACGGGCAGCGCCTCGGCGTAGCCGCCCACCAGCGCCGTGGTGCGGGTCAGCGCCTCGCCGCCGTGGATCACGCCGGCCTTGGCGGTGGTGCCGCCCATGTCGAAGGCGATGGCGTCTTCCAGGCCCAGCTCGTGGCACAGCGCCCGCGCGCCGATCACCCCGGCGGCCGGGCCGGATTCCAGCATGCGCACGCATTGCACCTGCGCCTGCGCGGATTCGTAGAGGCCGCCGGTGGACTGCACCAGCAGGAAGGCGCCGTTGAACGCCGCCTCCTTCAGGTGCCGGTCGATGCCGGACACGTAGTCGCGCACGCGCGGGCCGATGAAGGCATTGGCCGCCACCGTTGAGCAGCGCTCGAACTCCCGGTATTCCTGCGACAACTCGTGCGAGGCGGACACGAAGGCGCCCGGCAGCCGCCCCTGCACGATGGCCTTGACCCGCTGCTCATGCGTCGGGTCGCGGTAGGAGTGCAGCAGCATGATCGCCACCGCCTCGATGCCCAACGCTTCCAGTTGGTCGCAGACGGCGTGCACGCCGGCCTCGTCCAGCGGGCGATGGATCTCGCCATCGGCGGTGACGCGCTCACCCATCTCGAAGCGCAGGGAGCGCGGCACCAGCGGCACGTGCTTGCGGAAGAACAGGTTGTAGGCGTCCGGCCGGTTGATGCGGCCGATCTCGTAGATGTCCCGGAACCCTTCCGTGACCAGCAGGGCGGTGCGGGCGCCGCTGCGCTCCAGCAGGGCGTTGATCGCCACGGTGGAGCCGTGCAGGAACACCTCGGCGTCGCGAAAGCGCGTGCCGGCCTTGTCCACCCCGGCGGAGATGCCTTCCACCAGGGCGCCGGGCGTGGAGAGCGACTTGCCGAACAGCAGCCGCCCCGTTCCCTCCTCCAGCGCCGCGACGTCGGTGAAGGTGCCGCCGATATCGGCCGCGAGGCGTGTGGGCGCGGCGCCGGAAGCGTCGGGGTATTCCGTCATGTCCTGTCCGTGCTCTCCCGGGCCGCATCGCGGCCCGCCATGTCACGCCGGAACGGGCCGCGCCCGCCGGCTCAGTTCCGCGCCAGACCGATCTTGCGGACGAGGTCGCCGTATTTGCGCACATCCGCCGCGGTGGCGTCGCGCGTCTGCTCCGGGGTCAGCGGCGCGCCCGGCTGGTAGCCGGCGACCTCCAGCGCCCGCCGCGCCTCGGGGTCCTTGAGGCTGTCGATGACGTCGCGGTTGATCTTGACCGTGATCTCCGGCGCCAGCCCGGCCGGCGCGAAGAGGCTGCCGCCGCCGGACATGTCGTAGCCGGCGAGCTCCGGCGCCACCTCCGCCACCGCCTGCAGCTCGGGCAGCAGCGGCCAGCGCTGCGGCGTGGTCACCGCCAGCCCGCGCAGCGTGCCGTCGCGCAGCGTCCCCGTCAGCGAGCCGTCGGCGGCCACCACGTCCACGTGCCCGCCCACCATGGCCGTCGCGGCCGGGCCGGCGCCGTTGAAGGGCACGTGCAGCACGTCGATGTTGGCCATGCTTTTCAGCAGTTCCATGGCTAGGTGCGGCGCGGCGCCGACGCCGGTGGAGGCATAGGTCAGCGCGCCCGGCCTGGCCCGGGCCGCGGCGATGAAGTCGCCCAGCGTGCGGAAGGGCGAGTTCGGCCCGGTGGCGATGATGTAGGGCTGGGTGGCGATCAGCGCGATCGCGGTGAAGCTGCGCACGGGGTCGTAGCTCAGCGGCCCGTAGAGGCTGGCCGCCACGGCGTGCGACCCGCCGGGCGAGTTGTACAGCGTGTAGCCGTCCGGCGGCTGGGTCGCGACATAGGAGGCCGCGATGGTGGTGCCGGCGCCGGGCCGGCCTTCCACCACCACCGGCTGGCCCCAGCGGTGGCTCAGCCGCTCGCCCAGGATGCGCGCCAGGGCCTCGGCGGCGCCGCCGGGCGGAAAGGGCACGATGATGCGCACGTAGCGCGTCGGCCAGTTCACCTCGGCGCCGCGCGCGAGCTGCGGCACCGCCAGGGCGCCGCCTGCCAGGGCCAGGGCGCGCCGCCGGGTGATCGGAGTGGTACCCATCATGGACCTCGGACAGCTCCTCGCGACCGGTCTTCTCATTCGCAGATCGCTAATGCCGTTCAGGATTTCACACCTGGGGCGTCCTGCCAACCACTCCCCGGACGGGCCGGGGCTGCGGAAGCGGCAGGGCGCCGGCACCGGGCCGGCGGGAGCCGCGGATGGTCGGGGGGATGGCGGAGGTGGTTGCCACCCCGGACCGGGCCCGGCCACACTCCCCGCGGACCCGCGCGAAACAGCGGGCGGCCATGCGGCGCAAGGGGGAAAACGGCATGCAGCACCAGGAAGGTGACCCGCCCGGGAACACGCCCCGGGGAACCGGCGCGTCGCGGGGCGTCGCACGCCGCACCCTTCTCGCCGGCGCGGCCCTGGGCGCGACGCCTTTCCCCGCCCGGGCGCAGGACGCCTTTCCCAGCCGGGCCGTGACCATCGTGGTGCCCTTTCCGCCCGGCGGCACGCTGGACACCCTGGCGCGCGCGGTGGCCGAGAAGCTGCGCGCGTCCTTTCGCCAGCCGGTGGTGGTGGACAACCGGGCGGGCGGCGCGGGCCATGTCGGCGCCGCCCAGGTCGCGCGCGCCCAGCCCGACGGCCACACGCTGCTCTGCGCGCCGCAGATGAGCTTCAACGCCGACCTGCTCTATCCCGACCTGAACTACGACCCGCGCGGCTTCGAGCCGGTCAGCGTGCTCGCCACCTATCCCAACGTGCTGGTCGCCCGCCAGGACCTGCCGGTGTCCAGCCTGGCCGAGCTGCTCGCCCGGGTGCGGGAACAGCCGGACCGCCTGACCTATGGCTCGCAGGGCAGCGGGCAGATCGCCCATCTCACCTTCAAGCTGCTGGAGATGATGACGGGGCTGCGCATGATGCACGTCCCCTACCGCGGCAGCGCGCCGCTGCTGACCGCGCTGCTCTCGGGGGAGGTGGATGTCAGCGCCGACAACCTGCTCACGATGGGTGGCCAGGTCGCGGCGGGGCGGCTCAAGCTGCTGGCGGTCACCGGGCGGGACCGGCTGCCGGCCTTTCCGGATATTCCCGCGGTGGGGGAGCTGGTGCCCGGCTTCGTGTCGGACACCTGGACGGCGATCGGCGCCCCGCCCCGCACGCCGGCGGAGATCCGCGGCCGGCTGGCGGCGGCGATCGACCAGGCCGTGCACACGGCGGATTTCCGCGACAAGCTGGCGGACGTGCAGGCCGAGCCCTTCGGCCGCACGCCGGAGGCGATGCGCGACCTCGTGCGCGAAAGCCGGGAACGCTGGGCGCCGGTGATCCGCACGGCGGAGATCCGGGTCGAGTAGAACCGGCGGCCGCCGCGCCGCCCTCCGCACCGCCGTCCGGGCCGCCGCGGCACGCGCCCCCGCGGCACGCGGCATCCCGCCCCCCTCCCGTGTCGCACCCGCGACGCCCGGCCCCCGGCAACCGCGCGTAACAGGCCAGGGAGGACGCATCCTCTCCGGCCCGGCAGTGTTTAACCCCGATCAACCCAGCAACGGTGAGGAAGCGGCCGGGACAGGCCCGTATCCAGCGCGCGCCCCCATACCGGGGACGCCGTGAAAGGCGTCTCATGCCGAACGACACCCCTGCTGCCTGGCTGGACCGCGCCGGGCTCGCCACCGCCTGGATCCCGGCGGGGGTGGCCGGCACCGCGATGCTGGTCGCCGCGGCCGGGCTGGCGCTGCTGCTGACCCGGTGGTGCATGCGCGGCCTGCGCCGGCTCGCGGCCTATCTGGACCGCCCTTTCCTGCAGGCGCTGACGGTGCGCAGCCAGGGGCCGATCACCGCCATGCTGGTGCTGCTGGCGCTGGGGATGACGCTGCCGCTGGCGCCGTTCTCCCACGCCACCACCCTGGCCGTGGCGCAGGCGCTACTGTTCATCTTCGTGCTCGTGGTCGGCTGGAACCTGGTCACGGCGATGACCCTGGGGGCGGAGGTCTATCTCCGGCGCTTCCGCCTGGACGTCGAGGACAACCTGCTGGCGCGCAAGCACGTCACCCAGGTGCGCATCCTGCTGCGGGCGGCGCAGACCCTGCTGCTGATCGTCACCGTGTCGGCGGCGCTGATGACCATCCCGGAGGTGCGGCAATACGGCGTCAGCCTCTTCGCCTCGGCCGGTGCGGCGGGCCTGCTGCTCGGCCTCGCGGCGCGGCCGCTGCTGAGCAACCTGCTGGCCGGCATCCAGATCGCGATGACCCAGCCGATCCGGGTGGAGGACGCGGTGGTGCTGGAAGGCGAATGGGGCTGGATCGAGAACATCACCGGCACCTACGTCGTGGTGCGGCTGTGGGACCTGCGGCGGCTGATCGTGCCACTGACCTACTTCATCGAGAAGCCCTTCCAGAACTGGACCTACGAGAGCTCCGACCTGATCGGCACCGTGCTGCTGCGGGTGGACTACACCGTGCCGCTGGACCGCATGCGGGAAAAGCTGCAGCAGATCGTGCGCGGCACCCGGCTATGGGATGGCAAGGTGGCGGTGCTGCAGGTGACGGACACGCCCGGCGACATGCTGGAACTGCGCATCCTCGTCAGCGCCCGCGGCGGCAGCGCCACCTTCGACCTGCGCTGCGAGGTGCGCGAGAAGCTGATCGGCTTCCTGCAGAGCGAATACCCGGAAGCCCTGCCCCGGCAGCGCACGGAGATCAGCGGCTCCGGCCTCTCACCCGCGGGGCAATTGGCCGGAACCACGGCGTCCCCGGCCGGCGCCGCCGTGCCACCGGCCGGCAGCGCCGTGCCCCCGGCCGAACGCCGTGCCGCCTGACCGCGACGCCGCCCGGTTTGCGGCGCAGCCGCGGGCTGTGGTTTCCTCCCCCCTCCCGACCGCCTCGGCATCTGCTGCCCCCGCGGGTGAAGCAGCCACAGGATCGCCCGATGCGCATGCCGCACACCTGCCCGACACGCCGGCCCTTTCCGGCATGAGCAACGCCCCGCCCCATCCCGTGGGCCCCGCCGTTGCCGTTCCCATCGGGACAGCGCCCGAAGCAACGGCGCCGTCGCCTTCCGCGGGCGGCTTCGTCCCGGCGCCGCAGGTGCTGACGCGGGAACGGCTGCTGGACGGATCGCTGCAGCGGATGGTGCGCGCCCTGCCCGGCGCCACCCTGCTGACCGACGAGGAGCGGGAACGGTCGCTGCGCGACACCCTGGCGGCCCGCCCCGAACGTGGCCGCGGCGCCTGGCTGTTCGGCTACGGCTCGCTGATCTGGAACCCCACCGTGCACGTGGCCGAGCGCCGCATCGCGCGGGTGGAGGGCTGGCGGCGCTCCTTCTGCCTGTCCACCCCGGCCGGCCGCGGCTCGCCCGAGAATCCCGGGCTGGTGCTGGCGCTGGAACCCGGCGGCGAATGCACCGGCGTGGCCCTGCGGGTGGCGGAGGAAATCCTGGAGGAGGAGCTCTCGGTGCTGTGGCGCCGGGAAATGCTGACCGGCGCCTATACCCCCCACTGGGTGCCGCTGCTGGACCGCGACGGGCACGCCTTCGGCAGCGGCATCGCCTTCACCATCAACCCCGCCGGGCCGCAATGCTGCAGCGGCCTCAGCGAGGCGGACACGGTGCGGCGGCTGGCCACCGCGCGGGGCCAGCTCGGCAGCTCGGCGGAATACCTGTTCAACACGCGCGAGGGGCTGCGCCACCTGGGCATCCGCGACCCCCTGCTGGACCGCCTGGCGGAGCAGGTCGCCGCGGCGCAGGCCAAGGCGTAGCTGCGGCACCGGGCGACGCCGGGGCCGCCCCGCCCGCCGCCCCGGCCGCTTCGCGCCGGGTCCCGGCTCAGTCCGCGGGCGGGTTTGCGTCGCGCGCCGCCCTGTTCCGTCCGCCCGGCCGCGACGCCATGATCCCGGCCAGGGTCACCGGCCGGAAGTCCCAGGCATCCACCCCAACATCCACCTGCCGGGTCATGGGCCGCATGCGGCCGTGGCTGTGCCCGTGCAGGTTCCACCAGCCCCTGCCGATGTTGCGCCAGGTGCGGAAGGCGTAGTGGCACAGCACCAGCCCCACCCCGTCCAGGGTCAGCTCGGCATAGGGCTGGACGCTGCTCCAGCCCGACCAGCCCGTGACCTCGGGCCTGTCATTGTTGCCGGCGACGAGGTGCTTGCGCCCCTGCAGCCGTTCCAGCAGGGCAAACGGGGTCACCCGCGTGCCGACCACCACGTCGCCGAGGTGCCAAACCTCGTCCGCCGGCGACACCGTGGCGTTCCAGCGTTCGACCATGGCCGCGTCCATCGCCGCCACGGTGGGAAAGGGACGGCGATACAGCGCCCGGCCGCCGGCATGGCCGAAATGCGTGTCGGCCGTGAAGAACACCGCCATGCCACCCTCCCGCTGCGCCGGAAGGCAACGGCCTTCACGCCGAAACGTCACGCCGCCCCCGTCCGGGAAGGGTGTTCGGGCGTTTCCGCCAGGTAGGGCGTGGCGCCGGGCCGGGCGGCGCCGTGCCCCGCGGCAGCGGCGGCACCCCATCCCGGAAAGGACGGCAGCGGCATGGCAACCGTGTTCGTGGATTTCGAGGCGTCCTCCCTGGGCAAGCACGGCTTTCCCGTCGAGGTTGCCTGGGTCTTCGAGAGCGGCGACGGCGAGAGCCACCTGATCCGCCCCGCCCCGGACTGGACGGAATGGGCGCCGGAAGCCGAGGCGATCCACCGCCTGTCCCTCGCGACCCTGCGGGCGGAGGGCGAGCCGCACGACGCCGTGGCGCGGCGCATGCTCGACCAGCTGGAAGGCCACGATCTGTATGCCAGCGCCCCCTCCTGGGACGGGCAGTGGCTCAGCCGCCTGCTGCGGGCCGCGGGGGTGCCGCGCCACGCGCTGCGCCTGCGCGACACGGACGAGGCGCAGGAACGGGCCGTTGCCGCCGCCCTGGACGCGGGCGGCATCCCGGCGGAGGAGCGGGCGGCCCTGGCCGCCCGCATCCTGGACGCGGCGCGCCACGGCGACGAGGCCGCCGGGCCGCCCGCCCATCGGGCCCTGGCGGATGCGCGCCGGGAACTGGTGCTGTGGCAGGCGGTGCGCCGCCGGGCCGAGGATGCCGCCCGGAGCTGGCGCGCCCCGGCCGGGCCGGGGGCGCGGCACCCCTGACCGGTTCCGGCCCCTGCCGTTACGGGTCCTCCGCCGCGGCCGCCAGGCCCGGGCCCCAGCGTCGCAGCGCGTCCTCCCCGGCCGCGGTGATCCGGTACAGGCCGGGCGACACTCGCTCGAACCAGCCGTAGACGTTGCGCAGCAGGATGCGCCCGGCTTCGGGGGCGGCGTCGCGCAGGTCGCGCGGGCGGCAGGGACCGCCCCGCAGCCCCTCGGCGCAGGCCAGCGCCTGCTGGCGATACGCCGTCATGATCGGGGCCCGGGTGGAGCCGCCGGCATTGGGGTCCCCCTGGCGCCGGGCATGCTCGCGCAGCAGGCCAGCGCGCCGCTTCGGGCTGGGGCGGGGCCGGTAGGGTGCGGGCTCCACCAGCACCTCGACCCGGCCGCGCCGCGGTTCCACCGCCAGCAGGCCGAAGCCCAGCAGCCGGCACAGCTTGTGGACGCGGGTGTCGCGGTCGCGCCCGCGCCGGGTGGCGGCCACGGCCAGCCACACCTCGTCGGCCGCCGCCATCCGGTCGACGCCCTGCAGCACCAGTTCGAGGTTGAAGCCCAGCTTCAGCTCGCACACCGCGACGCCGGGCCGCCCCCCGGCCTCCGGCGCGGGGCGGAGCCCGACGGCGTCGCAGCCGCAGACCTCCCCCTTCACGACGAAGCCGCGGCCCTGCAGGAAGGCTTTCGCCGCGGCGTAGAGGGCTGTTTCGGGCTGCGGCGGCGCGGGCATTCCCGCTCACTACCGCGCCCGGCGCCGGGCACGAACCACCGCGCCGCCATTTCCCCCGGCCGCGGTCCCCGCGCGGCGCGGGACCCCGGTGGCCGGTGCCGGCGGCCCGATCTGCCACCCCGATGTGCCCCCTGGGAAACCGTGCCCCCTCGGGCAACGCTGGGAACACGGAACAGGGGTTTTGCAGCGGCCATGGCGGAAGACGGGATCAGGGTGCGGGAGATCGAGACCCTGTCGGACAACTGGCGGCCCTTGCAGCGCGTCACCCTGGAGCAGCGCCGCGCGGATGGCAGCTGGCAGACCCTGAAGCGCGAGGTGTACCGCACCAGCCCGGGCGCGGCGGTGCTGCTGCGCGACCCCGCCCGCGACACCGTGGTGCTGGTGCGGCAGTTCCGGCTGCCGCCCTTCGTGAACGGCGACCCCGCCTTCCTGGTGGAAGCCTGCGCCGGGCTGGTGGAACCGGGGGACGACCCGGCGGAAACCGTGCGCAAGGAGGCCGAGCAGGAAACCGGGCTGCGGGTGCGCGACGTCCGGCACGTCTTCACGCTGTATCCCAGCCCCGGCGCCTTCGCCGAGAAGCTGCACCTCTTCGTGGCGTCCTACGACCCGCAGGACCGGTCCGGCCAGGGCGGCGGCCTGCCGGAGGAAGGCGAGCAGATCGAGGTGCTGGAGATGCCGATGTCCCGGGCCTGGGCGATGGTGCAGGCCGGCGAGATCGTGGACGCCAAGACCGTGCTGCTGCTGCAGCACCTGCGCCTGGGCGGCTGATGGTTTCCGCCCCGCCGGGAACGGGCTTCCGCCCGCCGCGCCGCCGCGTGCTAGGCTGACCGCCGCATGCGATCCGAGCCACGCGCGGCAGCACCAGCGACGCTTCGGGCGGCCGCGGCCCGGAGCCCCGGACCGGCCCTGCCGGCGAGCGCCGCCGAGGGGCGGAAACGTCGGCCCGCGCCGCGGCGCACCAGCTGCGGCGTGATCGTCACCGACGGGGAGCGCATCCTGCTCGGCCGCCCGCCGCGGTTTCCGCTGTGGGACATTCCCAAAGGCCTGGCCGAGGCCGGCGAAGAGCACGCCGCGGCCGCGCTGCGCGAGCTGCGGGAGGAAACCGGGCTCCGCGCCCCGGCGGAAGCCCTGGTTTCGCTCGGCGTGCACGCCTATCTCCGGACCAAGGACCTGGCCTTGTTCGCCTGGTTCCGCGCGGCGGCCGAGATGCCGGACCCGGCGGCGCTCCGCTGCACCTCCACCGTCCGCCTGCCCGACGGGACCCGGGTGCCGGAGATCGCCCAGTTCGCCGTCCTCCCCTGGGCCGAGGCGCTGGGCCGCGTGGGGGGCAACCTCGCGCGGCTGCTCGGCCCGATCCGGGATGCCCCGCCCTGGCCGGTCGCGCCGGGTGGCTGACCGGCGCACCCCGCCGAGAGCTTTCCCGCTCCCGGTTCCCTTTCTTTCCGGAGTTTCTCCCGCATGAGCCTGGCCCTTCGCCGATGAACCAGATCATCAGCCTGGACCGCGCCCGCGACGACACCCTCTGGGCCGTGGTGGCGTCCGTGGGCAAGAACAACCGGATCGCCGAGATCTTCCCCAACCGCGGCGCCGCCCTGGCCGACCGCTCCTGGCGGGAACAGCAGGTCACGGCCTACGCGAGCTTCCTGCGCTCCTCCTCCCAGCCGGTGCCGCGCTACAGCGTGGCGCCGATCCGGCGGGCCGACCTGCCCAAGAAGTGGACCCCCCTGCCCGCCCTGGGCTTCCTGCGCGGCCAGTTCATCTGAACCGGCCGGGCGGTTTCGCGCCCTACCCCGCCCGGGCCGGACGTGTCGCGCGCATGTCGCCGGGGATGCCCGGCCCCGCTCAGCTGCCGCGATAGGTGGTGTAGGTCCAGGGGCTGGCCACCAGCGGCACGTGGTAGTGCCCTTCCGGCTCGTCGATGCCGAAGCGGATCGGCACCTCGTCCAGGAAGGGCTGGCGCGGCAGCGCGACGCCCGCCGCGGCGTAGTAGGCGCCGAGGTGGAATACCAGCTCGTAGCGGCCCACGCGCAGCGGCGCCCCGCCCAGCAGGGGCGCATCCGTGCGTCCCTCGGCATTGGTGACCGCTTCCGCGAGCCTGGCCCGGGCGGAACCGCCGACCTCGAACAGCTCCACCCGCAGGCCCGCGGCACCGCGCCCGCGCAGCGTGTCCAGCACGTGGGTGGACAGGCGGCCGGCCGTGGCGGGGGCACCCGGCCCGTCCACGCGCTCCACCAGCCGCAAGCGGGTGATGAAGCCCAGCTCCGCCAGGGCGGCCGCGAGTTCCGTCGCCTCGTCGTGCCGCAGCCGGCGCTCGAAGGCCGCCAGCACCGCGTCGCGGGTCTGCCGCCGCACGCAGATCATGAAGGGAAAGCCGAAGCGGTCGCGGTAGGCGGCGTTCAGCCGCTCGAAGGTGGCGAACTCCGCCTCCGACAGCCGGTCCAGCCCGAGCCCGGCATGTTCCGACACGGAGGCCGCCCCCATGGTGCCGCCGCGCGCCGCCTTGCCGGCCAGGTCGGGGAAGCGATTGAGCAGCGCCTTGCGCCCCTCCGGCGGCAGGGCCAGCACCGGCCGCATCAGCGCCGCGTGCAGGGCGGCCACCGTGGCGAAGGGGCGCTGGGCCGCCGCCGCCTCGGGCACCCAGGGGGTATGCTCGAACAGGTCCTCCAGGGCGGCCACGAACTCCGCCGTGGTGGCGGCATTCAGCGCGTCGAGCGTCAGCCTCGGAACCATCCCATCCTCTCCTCGCAGGCCGCCGCGCGGCCGGCACCGACCCGTTCTACCCTGCAAGAGGCCGGCCAGCCGAGGGCACCGGGGGCCGGCGAGGATCGATCCGGTCACCTTGTGCGCGCCGGGAAGCGGGGGGTCAGCGCGGGGCGGCGCCAGAAACATATTGCACCGGCGCTTGATCCCGCGGTCCTTCATGCAATATAATGCATGAACCGGTGGTGCATACCGGACAGCAGGGCGGGAAACCGATGACAGCGATCGACTTCCAGACGCATCCGGAACGCTACCGCCACTGGCGGCTGGAATTCGATGGCCCCGTCGCCTCGCTGATCATGGACACCGACCCCGCCGGCGGGTTGTTCGAGGGCTACGAGCTCAAGCTCAACTCCTACGACCTCGGCGTGGATATCGAGCTGAACGACGCCCTGCAGCGCCTGCGCTTCGAGCACCCCGAGGTGGGCGCGGTGGTGATCCGCTCCGGCAAGGAGAACGTCTTCTGCGCCGGCGCCAATATCCGCATGCTCGGCAAGGCGTCGCACGCGCACAAGGTGAACTTCTGCAAGTTCACCAACGAGACGCGCTGCTCCATGGAGGACTCGGCCGAGAATTCCGGCCTGCACTTCATCGCCGCCGTGTCCGGCACCGCCGCGGGCGGCGGCTACGAGCTGGCCGTCTCGGCCGAGCACATCATGCTGGTGGACGACCGCCGCTCCGCCGTGGCGCTGCCGGAAACCCCGCTGCTGGCGGTGCTGCCCGGCACCGGCGGCCTGACCCGCGTCACCGACAAGCGCAAGGTCCGCCGCGACCTCGCCGACGTGTTCTGCTCCATCGAGGAGGGCGTGCGCGGCAAGCGCGCGGTGGAATGGCGCCTGGTGGACGAGGTGGTGCCGCCCTCCGCCTGGCAGAACAAGGTCAAGGAGCGCGCCGCCGAGTTCGCCGCCCGCTCCGACCGCCCGCGCGGCGAGCCCGGCCGCGGCGTCGCCCTGACGCCGCTGGACCGCCGCATCGAGGGCGACACGATCACCTACCCGCACCTGCGGGTCGAGCTGGACCGCGCCGCCGGCCGCGCCACCCTCACCCTGCTGGCACCCGAGGCCGCGCCGCCCGCCGACCTGGACGCCGCCCGCGCCCTGGGCGCCGCCGGTTTCTGGCCGCTGGCCGTGGCGCGCGCGCTGGAGGACGCCATCCTGCACCTTCGCGCCAACGAGGACGCGCTGGGCGTCTGGGTGTTCAAGACCGAGGGCGACCCCGAGGCGGTGCTGGCGCACGACGCCTTCCTGGACGCCCATGCCGGCGACTGGTTCGTGCGCGAGGTGCGGCACTACCTGAAGCGCACGCTGAAGCGGGTGGACGTGACCTCCCGCTCGCTGATCGCGCTGATCGAGCCCGGCTCCTGCTTCGCCGGCACGCTGGCGGAACTGGCCTTCGCCGCCGACCGCTCCGCCATCCTGGTGGGCACGCGCGAGGGCGACAACCGCGCCGCCGAACTGCGCCTGAGCCCACTGAACTTCGGCGCCTATCCCATGGGCAACGGGCTGACCCGCCTGCAGGCGCGCTTCTACGGCGAGCCCGAGGCGGTGGAGCGGGCGAAGGCCCGCAGCGGCGAGGCGATCGAGGCGGACGAGGCCGAGGCGCTGGGCCTGGTGACCTTCGCCTACGACGACACCGACTGGGACGACGAGATCCGTATCATGCTGGAGGAGCGCGCGAGCTACTCGCCCGACGCGCTGACCGGCATGGAGGCCAACCTGCGCTTCGTCGGACCCGAGACCATGGAAACCCGGATCTTCGGCCGGCTGACGGCCTGGCAGAACTGGATCTTCCAGCGCCCCAACGCGGTGGGCGAGGAAGGTGCGCTGAAGCGCTACGGCAGCGGTGTGAAGCCGGACTTCAACCGGCAGCGGGTCTGAGCAACGGTTAACGAGAGGGAACGCGAGCGATGCCCGACGGCATGAACGTCGACTATGACGGCCTGATCCCCAACAATGTCGGCCTGTCCGGCGATGCGCGGGTGCGCAAGGCGCTGGAAACCTGGCACCCCGGCTATATCGACTGGTGGAAGGACATGGGGCCGGACGGCTTCCAGGAAGCCCTGGTCTACCTGCGCACCGCCATCAGCGTGGACCCCAAGGGCTGGGCCAAGTTCGACTACGTCCGCATGCCCGAATATAAGTGGGGCGTGCTGCTGGCCCCCGCCGTGGAAGGCCGCACCATCCCCTTCGGCAAGCACAAGGGCGAGCCCGTCTGGCAGGAAGTGCCGGGCGAATACCGCGCCATGCTGCGCCGCCTGATCACCATCCAGGGTGACACCGAGCCCGCCTCGGTGGAGCAGCAGCGCCACCTCGGCAAGACCGCGCCCTCGCTGTATGACCTGCGCAACCTGTTCCAGGTCAATGTGGAGGAAGGCCGCCACCTCTGGGCGATGGTCTACCTGCTGCAGAAGTATTTCGGCAAGGAAGGCCGCGAGGAAGCGGACGACCTGCTGCGCCGCCGTTCCGGCCACGAGGACACCCCGCGCATGCTGGGCGCCTTCAACGAGGCGACGCCGGACTGGCTGAGCTTCTTCATGTTCACCTTCTTCACCGACCGCGACGGCAAGATGCAGCTGGAAGCGCTGGCGCAGTCGGGCTTCGATCCGCTGAGCCGCACCTGCCGCTTCATGCTGACCGAGGAAGCGCACCACATGTTCGTGGGCGAGACCGGCGTGATGCGCGTGGTGGAGAAGACCTGCCAGGCGATGAAGGAGGCCGGCATCACCGACCCCTACGACATCGAGCGCGTCCGCGCCCTGGGTGTGATCGACCTGCCGACGCTGCAGAAGAAGGCCAACCTGCACTTCTCCCTGACGCTGGACCTGTTCGGCAACGAGGTGTCCACCAATGCGGCGAACGCCTTCAACGCCGGCATGAAGGGCCGCTACCGCGAGGACAAGCTGGAGGACGACCACCAGCTGCTCGACGCCACCTACCCGGTGGTGCGGATGATCGACGGCGCCATCGGTACGGAGGAAGTGCCGGCCCTGTCCGCCCTGAACCTGCGGCTGCGCGACGACTACGTGGCGGATTGCGCCGG
Source organism: Roseomonas sp. BN140053 (assembly GCF_047690175.1). Taxonomy (NCBI): domain Bacteria; kingdom Pseudomonadati; phylum Pseudomonadota; class Alphaproteobacteria; order Acetobacterales; family Roseomonadaceae; genus Roseomonas; species Roseomonas sp. BN140053. Next base: position 322,168 of record NZ_JBLLEB010000002.1, read on the forward strand.
CGGCGTGGGCCGCTGGAACAAGGCGATCGAGAAGGCCGGCGTCAACTTCCGCCTGTCCCTGTCGCACGTCGCCTTCAACCGCAACATCGGCGAGTTCAAGGGCCACCACGTCTCCCCCACCGGCGAGATCCTGACGGCGGAGCAGTGGGAAGCGCAGCGCGACGAGTGGCTGCCCTCCACGGCGGACAACCTCTACATCACCAGCCTGATGCAGCCGGTGAGCGCGGTCGGCGAGTACGCCAGCTGGATCGCCGCGCCGAAGGTCGGCATCGACAACAAGCCCGGCAACTTCGAATACGTGAAAATCTGGGAGTCCTGAGGCTTCGGGACGAGCCGCGCTTCCCCGGGCTCCCATGCCCGGGGAAGCGCGGCGGTGACGCGATCGGGAAGGAAGCGGTTCCATGGACGGCAGCACGGGCGGCAGCGCGGGGCTGAAGCAGCACCTGATCGATCCGGAAATCTGCATCCGGTGCAACACCTGCGAGGCCACTTGTCCGGTGGACGCCATCACGCATGACGACAACAACTACGTCGTGCGGCTGGAAGGCTGCAATTTCTGCATGGATTGCGTGGCGCCCTGCCCCACCGGCGCCATCGACAACTGGTTCCAGGTGATCCAGCCCTTTTCCCTGGAAGAACAGTTCTCCTGGGACGAGTTGCCGCCCAAGCCTGAACTCCCGGAAGCCGAGACGGCCAGCGTCGACGCGCTGGATGACGAGGCCGCGGCACTGCTGGAAGACGCCCACAAGGGCGCGGGCGGCAAGGTGCGGGCGCCGGCCTCGGCCTCCAAGCCGCGGGTCAACCTGTTCAACCGCGGCAACCCCGCCATCGCCAAGGTGACCGGCAATATCCGGGTGACTCGCGCCGACACCGGCTCGGACGTGCACCATATCATCCTGGATTTCGGTGCCGTGGCCTTCCCCGTGCTGGAAGGGCAGAGCATCGGCGTGATCCCGCCGGGCGTGGACGCCAACGGCAAGCCGCACGCCATGCGGCTCTACTCCATCTGCTCGGCGCGCGACGGTGAGCGGCCCAACACCAACAACCTCGCCCTGACCGTGAAGCGCGTGCTGGAACCGCAGCACGACGGCACGGTGCTGCGCGGCATCGCGTCGAACTACATGTGCGACCTCGCCATGGGCGACACGGTGCAGGTGATCGGCCCCTTCGGCTCCACCTTCCTGATGCCGGACGACCCGGATGCCGACATCATCATGATCTGCACCGGCACCGGCGCCGCGCCCTTCCGCGGCTTCACCGAGCGCCGCCGCCGTCTGGCGTCGGCCGGACGCGGGCGGCTGCACCTGTTCTTCGGGGCCCGCACCCCAGCGGAGCTGCCCTATTTCGGGCCGCTCAAGAAGGTGCCGGAAAGCGTGCTGGCGCAGGACCTGTGCTTCTCCCGCCTGCCGGACGCGCCCAAGGAATACGTGCAGCACCGCATGGGCACCCGGGCCGAGGCCCTGGCCGAGCTGCTGCGCAAGCCCACCACGCATATCTACGTCTGCGGGTTGCGCGGCCTGGAGGCCGGGGTGGAGGAAGCCTTCGCGAATATTGGCACCGTGGGCGGCTTCGATTGGCCGGCGCTACGGGCGACCATGCGCGAGGCCGGCCGCTACCACGTCGAGACGTACTAGCGTATCAGGCCCCGCATGTCCTTCGTGTTCCACCGCCGCGTCACCTGGGGTGACGTGGACGCCGCCGGCATCGCCTATACCGGGCGCTTTCCGCAATTCTGCATGGAAGCGCTGGAGGCCTGGTTCCTCGAAGTGCTGGATGCCGACTGGTATGAGCTGAACGTCCGGCGCGGCATCGGCACGCCCTTCGTCCACATGGACCTGGATTTCCGCTCGCCCCTCACGCCGCGCGACGCGCTGGCGATCACCGTGCGCCTGGAACGGCTGGGCGGCTCCTCGCTGCGCTTCCTGGTGCAGGGCCACGCCAATGGCGACCGCCTGAGCTTCGAAGGCCATTTCGCCTGCGCCTTCGTGGACGGCAAGAGCATGAAGCCGATCCCCGTACCGGCGGAGTTCCGGGCGGCGCTGGAAAGCCGGGCCGAGCCGGGGGTCTGAGAAGGCTGGGGGAGTGAACTCCCCCAGTCCCCCTCCTTCTTTCGGGAGTTTGGGGGTGCCCTGGAAGGCACCCCCAAACTCCCGAAAATAGAAGGGGGTCCGGGGGGATACTTCCCCCCGGCTTTTCAGCCCCCCGCCCCGTCCTGCAGCCCCATCAGCTCCTCCAGGCACTCCTCCGGCGAGCGGCCGGAGGTGTCCAGGGTGAAGTCGGCCTTGGCGTAGAGCGCCTCGCGGCTCGCCAGGATCGCCCGCAGGTCGTCCATGGACCGGTTGTTGTCCCGCATCGGCCGCAGGTCGCCCTGCAGCATCACCCGGCGCATGTGCTCCTCCGGCGAGGCGCGCACCCAGACGCAGAGGCAGGTGTCCAGCAGCAGGCCGAAGGTTCCGGCCTCCGCCACGATGCCGCCGCCGGCCGCGATCACCGCGGGCTCGCCGTCGCGCACCAGCCGCTGCAGCGTGGCCCGTTCCAGGCGCCGGAAGCCTTCCTGGCCCTGCGTCTCGAAGATGTCGCGCAGGTCCATGCCGCCCTCGCGCTCCACCTCGCGGTCCAGCTCCACGAAGGCGATGCCGCGGCGGGCCGCCAGCATCCGGCCCAGCGTGGACTTGCCCGCCCCGCGCAACCCGATCAACGCCAGGCGGTTGCGCCGGGACCGCGCCTCGGCCGAGCCGAAGCGGCGCCCCAGCAGGCTGCGCGCTTCCGTCAGCTCGGTGTCCGACAGGCCGCCCAGGAACTGGTCCAGCCGCACCCGCTCCATGGAGCGTTCCGGCTGCGCCGTCACCAGCTCCTCCAACCCGACGCCGAGCGCGCGCGAGATGCGCCGCAACAGCAGGATGGAGATGTTGCCGGCCCCGGATTCCAGCTGCGCGATGTAGCGTTCCGACACGCCGGAATGCTGCGACAGCACCCGCCGCGCCATGCCGCGCCGGGCCCGCAGCACGCGCAGCCGCTCGCCCAGCGCGTGCAGGAAGGCCGCGTCGCGTTCCTCCGCCCGCAGCGCCGGGCTGGCCGCGTCCCCGGTGATGCCGCTCCCATCGCCGGAAGGCTCGAACGCTTCCGGCCGGTCGTCCTCGACTCGCAACTTCATCATCCGATATCGCGCCGGCAGGATACACCGCGCGGCCGGCCGCGGCGACGATCCCGGCGCGATCTCGCGCGGAGTTTCGCCGCGCCGCCGGGGCGGGCTTCCCGCCGCCATCCCCCTCCGCCAAGGTCGTCGCGCGCGGGCCGGGGCCGGCGCAGCGGTGGGGGGACGGGCAGGACGTGCGACGCTTGCCGGGCGGAGAGAATGCCACGGCCTCGGGCGGCCGCCTGCGACGGCTCGACCTCACCTCCCTGTCGCTGTTCGAGGCGGTGGCCGAGAGCGGCAGCCTCAGCGCCGCCTGCGCCCGCCTGAACCTCGCGGTGGCCGCCGGCAGCCGCCGCATCGCGGACCTGGAAGCGACGCTGGGGACGCGGCTGCTGGAACGCGGCGGCCGCGGCATGCGCCTGACCCCGGCGGGCGAGGCGGCGCTGGAACGCTGGCGCGGCCTGGCGGAAGGGCTGCGGCGCCTGCTGGTGGAGAGCGGCGACATCGGCGCCGGCGGGCGCGTCCACCTGCACGTGGCGGCCAGCGTGTCGGTGGTGGTGCAGTTCCTGCCCGGGCTGCTGGGCGGCTTCCTGTCGGCGCACCCGGCCTGCCGGCTGGACCTGCGGGAAATGACCAGCCGCGACGCGGCGGTGGCGCTGCGCGACGGGGCGGTGGAACTGGCGCTGTTGGACGCCGCCTGGGTGACGCCGGGGCTGGAATGGCGCCCCTGGCAGGAGGACCGGCTGGTGGCGGTGGTGCCCCCCGGCCATCCCCTGTGGCCGGAAAAGCGCGGCGCCCCCCTGCCCTTCGCCGCCCTGTTGGCCTTCGACCTGGTGGGGCTGGACCACCGCACGGCGCTGCACGCCGCCCTGCGCCGCGCCGCGGCCGAGGCCGGGCAGGAGCTTCGCCTGCGGGTGCAGGTCGGCTCCTTCGAGGCTGCGCTGCGCATGGTGCGCGCCGGGCTGGGCGCCGCCGTGCTGCCGGAATCCCTGGCGCGTTCCGCCCGCGACCTCGCCGCCCTGCCGCTGGCCGATCCCTGGGCGCGCCGGCAGCACGTGGTCGCCGCCCGCTCCTTCGCCGCGCTGACCGAGCCGGCGCGGCTCTTCGCGGAATACCTCGCTCCCGCCGCCAGCCTTCGCCCCCGGCGAAAGCCCGCTTCGCGTATTCGTGCTGGACAGCGGGCCGCCCCGGCGCGCCAATCGCGCGAGTGAGGAACGTCCCTTGAACCAAGACACCGCCGACCGGCACCGCATCGCGCGCGTGACCGCCACCCCCCTGAACGTGGAGGCGCGCTTCGACCTGCCGGGCTTCGCGCGCGACGCGTCGCTTTCCCTGGTGCTGGTGGAGGTGGAAACCCAGGGCGGCCTGGTCGGCCACGGCCTGACCGCCATCACCGAGGAAGAGATCGTCGCCGCGGCGGTGAACGAGGTCGCCGGCCCTGCGCTGATCGGCGAGGACGCGCTGGCGCACGAGAAGCTGTGGGACCGGCTGTACTGGCTGCTCTCGCCGCGCGGGCAGACCGGCTACGCCAGCCACGCGATGGCGGCGATCGACCTGGCGCTGTGGGACATCAAGGGCAAGGCGCTGAACCAGCCGGTGTGGCGGCTGCTGGGGGCGGCGCGGCCGCGCGTGCCGGTCTACGTCACCTTCGGCTTCGCTTCCATGGACCGCGACCAGCTGGCATCCGCGGCCAAGCACTGGGCCGGCCAGGGCAATGCCCGGCTGAAGATGGTGGTGGGCCACCACGCGCAGCAGCGCCGCGACGAGCCGCGCCCGGTGCTGGACGTGCTGCGCGAGGACCTGCAGCGGGTCCGTGCCGTGCGCGACGCGGTGGGGCCGGAGCCGCTGATCTACCTCGACGCCAACTGCTCGCTGGACCCCTACAACGCGCGCTGGCTGGCGGAACGCGTGGCGGAGCTGAACATCGGCTTCTTCGAGGAGCCGATCGCCGAGAACGACCCGCGCCAGCTCGCCCTGCTGCGCTCGCAGGTGCGGGTGCCGCTGGCCGCCGGGCAGAACGAGGGCCTGCTGCACCGCTTCCGCGGCCTGGTGGAAGCCCAGGCGGTGGACGTGCTGCAGCCCAACGTCGCCATCGGTGGCGGCTACACCCAGTGCCTGCGCGCGGCGGGGCTGGCCGCGGCCTTCAACCAGCCGATCGCCAACGGCGGCGCCTGGACGCACCACAACATGCACTTCCACGCCGGCATCGCGAATGGCGGGCTGGTGGAATACCACCACCTCGCCGTGCTGGTGACCGAGCGCATCTTCGGCGCCCTGCCGCGGCCGGAAGCGGGCTGGATCACCCTGCCGGAAGCGCCCGGCCTGGGCTTCTCGCCGGACCCGGCGGCGGTGCGGGAACTGGCGCGGGTGCCGACCTCGCGCGGCAAGGGCAAGGCCTGAACCGCGGCGGCGCCGTTTCCGGTTTTCACGGCCGGGAAACGGACCCACCGACAAGATCGCCCACCACGGGGCAGCAGAAACCCGGCACTGTGCCCGCGCGACGGCCTTCGCGGAACGGCGCGACGGCAGGGCTGGCAGGGAGGAGAAGAACCATGAACAGGCGGAGCATCTTGGCAGCGGGGGCCTCCCTCGGCCTGCTGCCTTTGTCGGGTCGTTCCGCGCGGGCGCAGGAATGGCCCAGCCGCCCCGTGCAGCTGGTGGTGCCCTCCTCGCCGGGCGGATCGCTGGACACGCTGGCGCGGCTGCTGTCGGAAGGGCTGCGCACGCCGCTCGGGCAGACCGTGGTGGTGGAGAACCGGGCCGGCGCCGCGGGGGCCATCGGGGCGGACTACATCGCCAAGTCGCCGCCCGACGGCACGCGCTTCCTGTTCGGTGCCGTGCACCACGCCATCCTGCCGGCCGTGCAGCACGTCCCCTACGACAGCGCCAACGACCTGACGCCGGTAACGGGCATCGGCGGCTCGCCCAATGCGCTGCTGGTGCCGCCCTCGCTGCCCGCGCGCAGCATGCCGGAGCTGGTGTCCTGGATGCGCGCGCAGCCTGCGGGGTCGCTGACCTATGCCACCGGCGGGCCGGGCGGGCTGCACCACCTGACCGGGGCGATGTTTGCCCGCGCCCTGGGGATCGAGATGACCGCCGTGCACTATCGCGGCAGCGCGCCGGCCATCAACGACCTCGTCGCCGGCCGCACCACCCTGATGTTCGAAACGCTGCCCTCGGCGGCCGGGCAGATCCGCGGCGGCGCGCTGCGCGCCCTGGCCGTCACCAGCGCGGCGCGCTCGCCGGCCTTTCCGGACCTGCCGACCATGACGGAGGCCGGCTTCCCCAACATCCAGATGGAAACCTGGTACGGCTTGTTCGGCCCCAAGAACACGCCGGACGCCATCGTGCAGCGCCTGCGCGGCGCCGTGGCCGAGGTGCTGGCCACCCCCACCATCCAGGCTGCCTGGACGCAGAACGGCGTGGCCGGCGGCGGCGAGCCGGTGGCGACCTTCACCGCCTTCTGGCGCAACGAGCTGACCCGCTGGGCGAGCCTGGCGCGAGAGGCCGGGATGGAGCGGGAATGATCGTCCGGCCCGCGGCCGCGTAGGGCCGCGGGCGGCCCCGTTCCCGGAGGCGGAGACGTCCGGGCCAGTTGTTCGTCCGCAGCAGGCGGGCGCTCGGCGTATCGCGCCGGAGGCGGAGCGGCCGCGAACCGCCCGCCAACGGCCGCCGCGAACCGGCCGCGGAATGCCCGGTTCGCGTGTGGGCCCGGCCCCGGCCCTGCCCCCGCGGCAGCCTCGGGTCGCGATGCGCCGCCCTGCGGCGCGCTAGCGGGACACCTCCGGCTGCGGCGCTTCGCGGGGCACCACCTGCAGCACCGCCCAGCCCGCCAGTCCCGCCAGCACCGAGCCGCCGAGGATGCCGAGCTTCACCTCGTCCTGCAGCAGGGGATCATCGGCAAAGGCCAGCAGCCCGATGAACAGGCTCATGGTGAAGCCGATCCCGCACAGCAGCGCCACGCCGAAGAGCTGCGGCCAGCTCGCCCCCGCCGGCAGGTCGGCCAGGCCCAGCCGGATGGCCAGCCCGGCGCTGCCGAACACCCCGACCACCTTGCCCAGCAGCAGCCCGCCCGCCACGCCCAGCGTCAGCGGCTGCAGCAGCACCGACGGGTCCAGCCCAACAAACGACACGCCCGCATTGGCGAAGCCGAAGAGCGGCACGATCAGGAAGGCCACCGGCTTGTGCAGCACGTGTTCCAGCAGGTGCAGCGGCGAGCCCTCGGCCGTGTCGGGCGTCCCCGGCGTGGTGCGGATGGGAATGCACAGCGCCAGCGCCACGCCCGCGATGGTGGCGTGGATGCCGGAGCGCAGGGTGAAGACCCACAGCACCAGGCCCAGCAGCAGGAAGGGCGACAGGCGGCGCACGCCGGCCCGGTTCAGCGCCGCCAGCACCACCAGCACCGCGGCCGCCGCGGCCAGGTCGGGAAAGGACAGGTCGCCCGAATAGAACAGCGCGATGATCAGCACCGCGCCGAGGTCGTCGATGATCGCCAGCGCCGTGAGGAACACCTTCAGCGTCACCGGCACGCGCGGCCCCAACAGGGACAGCACGCCCAGCGCGAAGGCGATGTCGGTGGCGGTGGGAATGGCCCAGCCGCGCAGCGTCGCCGGGTCGTGCCAGTTCAGCGCGGCGTAGATCACCGCGGGCACGGCCATGCCGCCCGCCGCGGCGATCCCGGGCAGGGCGCGGCGCGACCAAGTGGACAGCTGGCCGTCCAGCATCTCGCGCTTGATCTCCAGCCCGACGAGCAGGAAGAACACGGCCATCAGCCCGTCATTGATCCAGTGCGACAGGCTGAGCGGGCCGAGGGACAGGTGCAGCGCTTCCGCGTAGGCGAAGCGCAGCGGCGAATTGGCCACCACCAGCGCGAAGGCGGCCGCGCCCATCAGGACCAGCCCGCCGGAGGCTTCCTTGTCCAGGAAGTTGCGCAGCGGCGAGGCCGCCCGGAACGGGTGTGGGAAAGGCTTCGCGTTGGGCATGCGCGCTGCGATGCCCGGTATCCAGAGCTGCTTCAAGCCGGATTCGAGAGCTGGCAGCCACGGGGCGGAAGGGCCGTGCCGGCAGGCCGCGAGCCACGCGGAAGCGCTAGGCGGCGGCGATCGGACCGGAGCTTCGGGCAAGAAAGAGGGCGGAAAGGCTTCGCGCCCTTCCGCCCGTTCAGGCTTCGTCCGGGATACCGGAGCTCAGTCGGCCGCCATCGACATGCGCGCGCGGTTCAGCACCGTCATCACGTGGTCCTGGGTGGCATCCGCCACGCGCTCGGTCTGTTCCGGCGTGAACACATGGCCGGCGCCTTCCATGACGCGGTAGTCGATCTTCACGCCCTTCTGGGTGTTCAGCTTGTCCACCAGCTTCCGCACGCTCGGCTCCGGCACCAGCTCGTCGTCCTGACCGTGCAGGATCAGGCCGGAACAGGGGCAGGGCGCCAGGAAGCCGAAATCGTAATGGCTGGCGGGGGCGGAAATCGACACGAAGCCGCCCATCTCCGGCCGGCGCATCAGCAGCTGCATGCCGACATAGGCGCCGAAGGAATACCCCGCGACCCACAGCATGGGCGCCGCGGGGTTCACCGTCTGCAGGAAGTCCAGCGCCGAGGCCGCGTCGGAGATTTCGCCGATGCCGCCGTCGTAGCGGCCCTGGCTCTTGCCAACGCCGCGGAAGTTGAAGCGCAGGGTGGAGAAGCCCATCGCCTGGAACCGGGTGTAGAGCCCGTGCACCACGCGGTTGTTCATGGTCCCGCCATGCAGCGGGTGGGGATGCAGGATCAGGGCTACGGGCGAATTCGGGCGCTTGGAATGGTGATAGCGCCCCTCGAGCCGGCCATCCGGGCCGGCAAACATCACTTCGGGCATCGTACCCTTGCATCCACATCCTTGGGGCTGCGCGCGAACACGCATCCCGAGCCAAAGCCCTGGCCTGGCATCGCAGCCAGCCGTGCGATCACATCCGGAAAACGCCCGCGACCAGGGAGCCCCCTGGCGGCCATGCCTGGCCTGCCATAGGGTCAGCGTCCCGCGCCTGACCGATTCCGAACCCCGCCGTGATGCCCCGGGAAGGGCTTACGAAGCCCGGGGCAGCGCCAATATAGGCGTCAGTTCGCAGTTTTCATAACGGAATCATGGCATGTCGCCTATGTTCACGCGCCGAGGCGATGCTTTGCCCCTGTTGCACAGGCCCGCGCCGTGCCCGGCCCCCCTGCCCCATCCACGGTGGAGCTGACCGGCATGCGCTTGTCCACCCGGGGACGCTACGCGGTGATGGCCATGGTGGAGCTCGCCGGCCGCGCCCGCGATTCCGGCACGCCCCAGGGCCGCCCGGTCAGCCTGGGCGAGATCGCCAGTGCCCAGCAGCTGTCGCAGGCCTATCTGGAACAACTCTTCGCGCGGTTGCGCCGGGCGGAGCTGGTGGGGTCCGCCCGCGGCCCCGGCGGCGGCTACCGGCTGTCGCGCCCGGCGGCCGACATTGCCGTGAGCGCGATCGTGGACGCGGTGGACGAGCCCATCGCCGCCACCCGCTGCGAGGAAGGCGGCCCGGGCTGCCTGGCCGGCGGACGCTGCACCACCCACGACCTGTGGGCCGAACTGGGCGAGCAGATCCGCCTGTTCCTGGCCGGGGTGACGCTGGCGGACGTGGTGGAAGGCCGGGTGCTGGACCGCGCCGCGCCCCCCTATCGCTGGGGCCACAACGGGGCGCACCGCGCCGGTCCCGGCCACAACCACCCGGACGGGCCGTGACCCCGCGCGCGGTGCCGTGAGCCTCTACCTCGACGCCAACGCCACGGAGCCGCTGCGCCCCGAAGCCCGCCGGGCCGCCATCGAGGCGCTCGACCTTCCCGGCAACCCGTCCTCCGTGCACGCGGATGGCCGCGCCGCCCGCCGCATCCTGGAACGGGCGCGGGCGCAGGTGGCCCAGCGCTTCGGCGCCCGGCCGCCCGAGGTGGTGTTCACCTCCGGCGGCACGGAGGCCGACACCCTGGCCATCCGCGGCCTGGGCGCCGGGCGCCGGCTGCTGGTGGGCAGCACGGAACACCCGGCGGTTCTCGCGGCGGCCGACGCGCAGGCCAGCGGCGGCGCGGCGGCCGCGCGCCTGCCGGTCACGCCGGACGGGGTGCTCGACCTCGCGGCGCTGGAGGCGGCCCTTGCCGAGGGTTCTCCCGCCCTGGTCTGCCTGATGCTGGCCAACAACGAGACCGGGGTGCTGCACCCCGTCGCCGAGGCCGCGGCGTTGTGCCGCCGCCACGGCGCCCGGCTGCACGTCGATGCCGTCCAGGCCGGCGGCCGCGTGCCGGTGTCCCTGGGTGAACTGGGGGCCGACAGCCTGGCGGTGTCGGGCCACAAGCTGGGCGGGCCCAAGGGCGCCGGGGCGCTGCTGCTGCGGCCCGGGCTGGATCTCGCCCCCGGCACCACCGGCGGCGGGCAGGAACGCGGCCGGCGCGGCGGCACGGAAGCGCTGCCCGCCATTGCCGGGCTGGGCGCCGCAGCCGAGGCCGCCGACCCCGCCCTGGCAGCCCGCCTCGCCACCCTGCGCGACGCGATCGAGGCCGGCGCCGGCGCAATCGTTGCCGGGGCCGGCGCGCCCCGCCTGCCCAACACCAGCTGCCTGGTGCTGCCGGGGGTGCCCGCGGAAACCCAGGTGATCGCCCTGGACCTCGCGGGGGTGCGGGTGTCCGCCGGGGCGGCTTGCTCCTCCGGCAAGGTGGGGCGCTCGCCCGTGCTGGACGCCATGGGGCTGGGGGCAGAGGCGGGCTGCGCGATCCGCGTGTCGCTGCCCTGGAATGCCGCGCCCGACGCCGCGGCGCGTTTCCTGGACGCCTATGCCGCCATGCGGTCCCGCCTGCGGCGCGAGCAGCCCGCCGCGGCCTAGCGGCGCGCTCTGACGGTGCGGCCGGGGCCATGGCTTGGCAGCGCGGCGGGGGCCACGGTTCAGCCTCGCGGCCGGGGGTGCGGCGCCAACATGCCGGGGATGCGAAGACCCTCTCGCGTCGCGGCGCCACAGGACCCATCTTGCCCGGCATGAGTGCGCCACCCACCCCTGGGGCGAACCGCCCGATCTACCTGGACAACCACGCCACCACCCCGCCCGACCCGCGGGTGCTGGCGGCGATGCGGCCCTGGTGGGAGGAGAACTTCGCCAACCCCGCCAGCGTCGAGCACACCCTGGGCCGCGCCGCGGAAGAAGCCGTGGAAGCCGCCCGCGCCGAGATCGCCGCCCTGATCGGGGCGGAAGCGCGGGAGATCGTGCTCACCTCCGGCGCCACAGAAAGCAACAACCTGGCGATCAAGGGCGCGGCGCGCTTCGCGGCGTCGCAGGCGCCGGACGGGTCAGCCGCGGGCCTGGAGCGGCGACGGATCATCACCGTCGCCACCGAACACAAATGCGTCCTGGAGAGCGTCCGCGACCTTCAGGCCGAAGGCTTCGAGCCGGTGATCCTGCCGGTCGGCCCCGACGGGCTGCTGAACCCGGAGGTGCTGCGCGCCGCCGTGGACGAGCGCACGCTGCTGGTCAGCGTGATGGCCGTCAACAACGAGATCGGCGTGGTGCAGGACCTGCCGGTTCTGGTCGCGATCAGCAAGGTGTCCGGCGCCCTGTTCCACACCGATGCCGCCCAGGCGGCCGGGCGCATCCCGCTGGATGTCGGCGCCGTGCCGATCGACCTGCTGTCGCTGTCCGCCCACAAGCTCTACGGCCCCAAGGGCATCGGCGCGCTGTATGTCCGCCGCCGGCCGCGGGTGCGGCTGGCCCCGTTGCTGTCGGGCGGCGGGCAGGAGCGCGGGCTGCGCTCCGGCACCCTGCCCGCCCCGCTGGTGGTCGGGTTCGGCGAGGCCGCCCGCATCGCCCGGCTGGAAGGCACGCTGGATGCGGGCCGCATCGCCGGGCAGCGCGACCGCTTCCTGGCGGCGCTGCAGGCGGCGGTGCCGGGGCTGCAGGTCAACGGTCACGCGGAGCGTCGGGTGTCCGGCAACCTCAACCTGACCTTTCCCGGTGGCGCCGACGCCCAGGCGATCATGGCCGCGGCGCCGGGCGTTTGCGTCTCCACCGGCTCGGCCTGTTCCTCGGCCGCGGTGGAGCCGTCCTACGTGCTGCGGGCGATCGGGCTGGAGGAGGCCGCGGCGCGCGCGACCTTGCGCGTGGGGATCGGGCGCTTTACCTCGCCCGCGGAGGTGGACCGGGCCGCGGCGCTGCTGGCGCGCGCCTGGGAGTCCACGGTTTCACGACGAGCGGCAGAGTAGGGAACGGCGCATGCCGAAGATGACCTTCATCGAGCGCAACGGCACGCCCCGCGAGGTGGACGCGCCGCTCGGGCTCAGCGTCCTGGAAATCGCGCACCGGCACGGCGTGGACATCGAGGGTGCCTGCGAGGGCTCCCTCGCCTGCTCCACCTGCCACGTGATCGTGGACCCGTCCTGGTTCCCCAAGCTGGTGGAGCCGACCGAGGACGAGGAGGACATGCTCGACCTCGCCTTCGACCTGCAGGAAACCTCGCGCCTGGGCTGCCAGCTGGTGATGACCGATGCGCTGGACGGCCTGGTGGTGAAGCTGCCCGCCGGCAGCAAGCACGCCGGCGGCTGAGATGAGCGCCGACACCGCGCCGGGCGCCGCCCAGGCCGCTGCCGCCGGCGCGGGGTCGGCCGCGACCCCCGACGCTGCCGCCCGGGCCGCGGCGGCGGGGGGCATCGCCGCCCCGCCGGCCGCGGAGGCGGCGCTGTCCGTGGAAGGTCAGCCGGGCGGGCTGTTTCAGCGCCTGCGCGCGGGTGCTGCGGCGCAGTGGGACGCTTATTGCTGGCATCCCTTCGTGCAGGGCCTGGCGGAGGGCACGCTGCCCCTGCCCGCCTTTCAGCGCTACCTCGTGCAGGACTACCTGTTCCTGATCCAGTTCGCCCGCGCCCATGCCCTGGCGCTGTTCAAGGCCGAGAGCCTGGACGCCATGCGCCGCAAGCAGGCCGTGCTGGGCAACATCCTGAGCGAAACCAAGCTGCACCTGCGCTACTGCGCCGAATGGGGGCTGAGCGAGGCCGCCGTGGTGGCGGAAAAGGAAGCGCCGGAAACCGTCGCCTATACCCGCTGGGTGCTGGACCGCGGCTTCGCCGGCGACATCCTGGACCTGGAAGTCGCCCTGGCCCCCTGCACCGTCGGCTACGGCGAGGTCGCCCGCCGCATCGAGGCGCATCCCGGCCGCAACCGCGACAACAACCCCTACGAGTCCTGGATCAGCAGCTACGCCAGCGCCGACTACCAGCAGGTCGCCGCCCGCGGCGTGGCGCGGCTGGACGCGCTGGGCGCCAGCCACGGCGGCGAAGCGCGGCTCGCCTCGCTCACGGCCACCTTCGCGGAAGCCGCCCGGCTGGAAGCGGATTTCTGGCAGATGGGGCTGAACGCCGTGCCGTCGCGCCAGGATGTCGGCGTCGCGGTCGCAGCGCTGTCCGGCGTGGCCTGATGCAGCGCGCGATGCGGATCCTGGTGGCCATGTCCGGCGGCGTGGACAGCTCGGTGGTGGCCGGGCTGCTGCACGAGGCCGGGCACGAGGTGGTCGGCGCCACGCTGCAGCTCTACGACCACGGTGCCGCGACCTCCCGCAAGGGCGCCTGCTGCGCCGGCCAGGACATCCACGACGCCCGCGACGTGGCGGACCGGCTGGGCTTCCCGCACTACGTGCTGGACCGCGAGGCGCGCTTCCGTTCCGCCGTGATCGACGACTTCGCCGGCAGCTATGCCCGCGGCGAAACACCGATCCCCTGCATCCGCTGCAACCAGACGGTGAAGTTCCAGGACCTCGTGGCCCTGGCCCGCGACCTCGGCTGCGAGGCGCTGGCCACCGGCCATTACGCCCGCCGCGCCGAGGGCCCGGACGGCCCCGAGCTGCGCCGCGCTGCCGACCCGGCGCGCGACCAATCCTACTTCCTCTTCGCCACCACGCGCGAGCAGCTGGCCTTCAGCCGCTTCCCGCTGGGCGAGATGCCGGACAAGGCCGCGGTGCGCGCCGAGGCCGTCCGCCTGGGCCTCGCCGTGGCTGAGAAGCCGGACAGCCAGGACATCTGCTTCGTGCCCTCCGGCCGCTACCACGAGGCCGTGGCCAAGCTGCGCCCCGAGGCCGCCGAGCCCGGCGAGATCACCCACCTCGACGGCCGTGTGCTGGGCCGGCACGAGGGCATCGGTCGCTACACAATCGGCCAGGGCCGTGGGCTCGGCACCGCCTCGCGTGACGGCGCGGAGCCGCTCTTCGTCGCCCGCCTGGACGCTCCCGGCCGGCGCGTGGTGGTCGGCCCCCGCGCCGCCCTGCCGCGCCCCACGGCCACCGCCGGCGAGGTCAACTGGCTGGCCATCCCACCCGCGCACCCCTTCGCCGCGCAGGCGAAGTTCCGGGCGCGCGAGGTGCCGCAGCCGGTGCTGGCGGAATGGGACGCTGCCAACGGCCTGCTGCGCGTGACACCGGAAGCCCCGGTGATCGTCGCGCCCGGCCAGGCGCTGGTGCTCTACGACGGCGACCGCGTGCTGGGCGGTGGCTTCCTGCGGGCCCCGGCCGTTGACAGCGGCGACGTCGCGGCCTAATCGCGCGCCTCCGGCTGGCGGCGTAGCTCAGCGGTAGAGCAGGGGAATCATAATCCCTTGGTCGGCGGTTCAAATCCGTCCGCCGCTACCGGCCGGTTCCCGAAATGGCCCAATTCGCGCAGACCTTCAGGGGCTGCCGTCGTGCCTTCGGTACCATGCAGCGAGGAAAGCAAGCCGGGGGGAAGCATCCCCCCGGACCCCCTTCTCTTTTCGGAAGTTCCCGGGTGCTCCCGTGGCCGCCCGCGCGCTTCTCGACTCATGAAAAAAGGAGGGGGACTGGGGGAGTTCACTCCCCCGGCTTGGCTCAGCCTCCAGCGCCGTCCTTCAGCCTCAACGCCCGTAGATCGCGTCCAGCACCCGCGCCACCTCGACCAGCCGCGCCGCTTCCGGCGCGAAGCCCTCGCCCGCGGCGAGGCGCCTGGCCCAGTCCGCGGCGGCCCGCCCGCCCCAGTCGTCCGGCGGCGTCGCCAGTTCCTCGCGCGCGGTGCCGCGGAAGCGCTCGGCCGTGAAGTCGAAGAAGGACCCATCGACGTTGCGCAGCGCCGCACCGCCCTGCGTGCCGTAGAAGGCGGCCGAGATCATCGCGTCGCGGCCTGCCTGCAGCTTCCAGGAACAGGCCAGCTGCACCGCCGCCCCGCCCTCCAGCCCCAGCGTCGCCACCGCGTAGTCCTCCACACGGTCCGGCCGCCCGCCCAGCGGCTCGCCGCCCGCGAAGAGCCGGCTGGACACCTCCGTCACGCCCGGGAAGTCCAGCGCCCAGAGCGCCAGGTCCACGAGGTGCACGCCCAGGTCCATCACGCAGCCGCCGCCCGAAAGGGCGGGGTCGTAGAACCACGGCTTGTCCGGCCCGTAGGCGTTGTGGAACACCAGGTCCACGGCGAAGACGCGCCCCAGCTCGCCACCGCGCAGCAGCTCGCGGATGCGGCGCATGCCTTCCGTGAAGCGGTAGCTCAGGTCCACGCCCAGCAGCCGGTCCGCCGCGCGGGCCGCCTCCACCACCGCGACCACCTCGGCGGCGGTGCGGCCCAGCGGCTTCTGGCAGAACACGGCCACGCCGCGCTCCAGCGCGCGGATCGACTGTTCCGCGTGCAGGGCGCTGGGGGTGGCGATCACCACCCCGTCCAGCCCGGCCGCCAGCAGCGCGTCCAGGTCGGGCACCAGGGCGGCCCCCGGCGCCAGACGGGCCGCCTCGGCTGCCATCTCGGGGGACGGATCGGCGACGGCGGCGACTTCCACCGCGCCGGTGTCCAGGATGGCCTGCATGCGGTGCCGCCCGATCCAGCCCACGCCCAGGAAGCCCAGGCGCGGACGGCCCGCGGAACCCGGCGTCATCGCACCGTCACCAGCGCCTTGAGGAACCCGTCCGGCCGGTCGCGCGTGGCGTCCAGCGCCTCGCCCAACCGGTCCAGCGGGAAGCGGTGGGTGTAGAGCGGGCTGGGGTCCAGTCGGCCGGAAGCCACCGCCTCCACCGCGTCGCGGATGCCGGCCAGGTAGACCTTGGGGTCGCGCTCATGGGCGTTGATCACGTCCAGCCCGCGCCAGTTCCACAGCCACATGTTGACCTGCCGTGGCCCGTCCTGGTGGTAGCCCGCGACGATCAGCCGGCCGCGCTCCTTGCAAAGTTCCGCCGCGAGGTCGAGCGGCCACTGCTTGCCCACCGCCTCGATCACCACGTCGCAGAAGCGGCCCTCGGTCAGCTCCTTCACGCAGGCGATGATGCCGTTGTGGTCCTCCATCGGGATGGTCTCGGCGGCGCCGAACTGCCGCGCCACCTCCAGCGAGAAGGGACGGCGCGACACCGCGATCACCCGCGCGCCGGCATCGGTGGCCAGCCGGCACAGGATGGCGCCTAGGAAGCCGATGCCCACGATGGCCACGGTCTGCCCGGCCTCGATGCCGGAGCGGCGGAAGATGTTCATGGCGCAGCCCAGCGGCTCGCCCGGAAAGGGCTGCCCGGCTAGGCTGTCCGGCAGGCGCACCACGGCGTCGGCCTCGGCCAGGTCGTATTCGGCGTAGCTGCGGAACGACAGCGCGGCGACGCGGTCGCCGGGCGCCAGCCCCTCCACCCCCTCGCCCACCGCGTCCACCACGCCCCAGCCCTCGTGCCCGAGGTCGCCGGGCTGGGTGGGAAACTGCATCCATTCCGGCCCGGCCCAGGGCGTCAGGTTGGAGGCGCAGACGCCGCAGCCTTCCAGCCGCAGCCTCACCTGCCCGGGACCCGGCTCGGGGCGGGCGACCTCCTCCAGCCGCAGCTGCCCCGGGCCGGACAGCACGGCGGCCCGCATGCGCGGGGCGGCAGCGTCGCTCATCGCGCCGCCTCCGGGTGGCGGGCGCGCGGGAAGGCGGGAACGGAACGGGTCAAGCGATATGCTCTCGTGGTTGCTGCGGTGTTCCGTGTACGACTCGCGGGAAGCGCGCTTCAAGGCAGGGCGGCGTCACGGAACCGTCGGTGATCCGGCAGGGCCGCAGCGCCGCGAACCGGGCGGCAGGAGGCACGCGACCCGGTCACGACCGAGCCCGTCGGCAGCGCCGGGAAACGACGCGCGGCCGCCCCGGCCGGTGCGAAACTCGGCCAGCCGCGACTCGGCCCGGACCGAGGCGGCGACCGGCCCCGTCGCGCAACGCCGTGTTTCAGCCGGTAACGAAGCGTCTTAACGCGCCGGAAATGACGCCGCCGTAGTGTGGCCGACAGGACGCGGTCACGCCGGGAATGCCGCCGAACAGGCTGGCACCGGCCGATCCGCGGTTGCCGCGGACGTCGATCCGGCTTCTCCGTGCGGGATGCGCGGACAGCCGGGGGGCACGGTCCGCCGGAGGGGGACTGGAACCGCATGACCCGAACCGGTGCGTTCTCGCGGCGATCTGCCCTCGCTCTCGCCCTGCTCGCGGTCCTCTGGCTGCCCTCGCGTGGCGCCCAGGCACAGATCGGCAGCGACCGCTACGCCTCCATCGTGCTGGACGCGCGCAGCAGCACGGTGCTGTCCGCCAGCAGCCCGGACGCGCTGCGCTTCCCGGCCTCGCTGACCAAGATGATGACCCTCTACCTGCTGTTCGAGGCGATGCGCGACCACGGGCTTTCCCCCGCCACGCGCATTCCCGTTTCGGCCAACGCGGCGGCGCAGCCCCCCTCGCGGCTCGGGCTGCGGGCGGGCTCCTCCATCGCAGTGCGCGACGCCATCCTGGCCCTGGTCACGCGCTCGGCCAACGACGTGGCGGTGGCGGTGGGCGAGTTCCTCGGCGGCGGCAGCGAAGCCTTCTTCGCGCGGGAAATGACCGGCCGCGCCCGGGCGCTGGGCATGGGCAGCACGGTGTTCCGCAACGCCTCCGGCCTGCCGGATTCCTGGCAGGTCACCACGGCCCGCGACATGGCCATCCTGGGCCTCGCCCTGATCCGCGACTTCCCCGGACGCTACGCCGCCTTTTCCACCGCGCGCTTCACCTGGCAGGGCAAGGCGGTGGTGGGGCACAACCGCGTCAACGCGCGCTACCCCGGCGCCGACGGCATCAAGACCGGCTATATCAACGCGTCAGGCTTCAACATCGTCACCTCGGCGCAGCGCGACGGCACGCGGCTGGTGGCCGTGGTGTTCGGTGGCAGCAGCGGCGAGGAACGCGACGAGCACGTGATGGCGCTGCTGGACGATGGCTTCGCCCGCAGCGTCCCGCGCAGCGACATGATGGTGGCGGGGCTGGGCCTGCCGCGCCTGGTGGGTTCGGCCATGGCGGCGCCGGTCCTGCCGCTGCCGTCGCGCGGCCTGCCGGGCCGCCCGGCCGCCTTCCCGGTGCCGTCGCGCGTCGCACCGCTGCCGGAGGTGATGGCCGACGTCCCCGCCGCCATGCGCGCCGCCCCGCCGCGCCGGGGGGCCGCGCAGCCGGCGGCGGCCGCGCTTCCCACCCCTGCCGCCTGGGCGGTGCAGGTCGGCGCCTTTGCCGCGCCCGCGGTTGCCCAGCGGGCAGCGGCCGAGGCGCTGCGCCGCGGCAACTGGCGCGGTGCCCGCACCGAGGTGGAGCGCGTGCAGGTCGGCGGGCGGACCTTTTTCCGCGCCCGCGTCACGGGCCTGACGCGGGCGGCTGCCCAGGCCGGCTGTGCCCGCCCGCGCGGCCCCTCCCCCTGCATGGTGGTGCCGCCGACCGAACGCGGCTGAACCCCGGCGCCGCGGCCCGGGGCGGCCGGAACCGGTGGGGTGGCCGGCGGTGATCCCCGCCGCCGGCGAGGGGCTGTTATGTGGCCGTGGCCTGCGCCGCGCCGCGGCGGTACAAGGCGCGCACCATGACCGTGCTCACCATCCAGGACCTGACCGTGCGCTTCGCCGGCCGGACGCTGCTCGACGGCGCCGCGCTGCAGCTGGACACCGGCAAGAAGATCGGGCTCGTCGGCCGCAACGGGGTCGGCAAGTCCACCCTGTTCCGCGTGCTGACCAAGCAGCTGCAGCCCGATGGCGGCGACATCCGCCTCGCCGCCCGGGCGCGCATGGCCTACCTGGCGCAGGAAGCGCCGGGCGGCGACGCCTCCCTGCTGGACACGGTGCTGGCCGCCGACACCGAACGCGCCGCCCTGCTGGCGGAACTGGAGGACCCCGACCTCCCCGCCAACCGCTCCGCCGAGGTGCATGAGCGCCTGCGCGCCATCTCCGCCGACACCGCGCCCGCTCGGGCCGGCACGGTGCTGAGCGGCCTGGGCTTCGACGCCGCGGCGCAGGCGCGCGCCATCGGCGAATATTCCGGCGGCTGGCGGATGCGCGTGGCCCTGGCCCGCGCCCTGTTCCTGGAACCCGACCTGCTGCTGCTGGACGAGCCGACCAACCACCTCGACCTGGAAGCCACGATCTGGCTGGAACAGTGGCTCAAGCGTTTCGCCGGCGCGGCCATCATCATCAGCCACGACCGCGACCTGCTGGACCGCTGCGTGGACGGCATCGCCCACCTGGATGGCGGCAAGATCACCGCCTATCCCGGCGGCTACACGGAATTCGTGCGCATCCGCACGGAGCGCCGGGCGCAGCAGGTGGCGGCCAACGCCAAGGTGATCGCCGAGCGCAAGCACATGCAGGCCTTCGTGGACCGCTTCCGCGCCAAGGCTTCCAAGGCGCGGCAGGCGCAGTCCCGCATCAAGGCGCTGGAGCGGCTGGGACCGGTGGAATCCGTGGTGGAGGACAAGGTCACCCACTTCAACTTCCCCGAACCGGCCGAGGTCGCGCCGCCGATCCTGACCATGATGGGCGCCACCGCCGGCTATGACGGCCGCCCGGTGCTGTCCGGCATGGAGCTGCGGCTGGACGGCGACGACCGCGTGGCGCTGCTGGGCGCCAACGGCAACGGCAAGTCCACCCTGGCCAAGCTGATCGCCGGCCGCATGACGGCGATCGACGGCGAGGTGAAGCGCACGCCGCGCCTCAAGGTCGGCTACTTCGCGCAGCACCAGGAAGCCGAGCTGGACCCCGAGGGCACGCCGCTGACGCACATGCAGGCGGCGCTGCCCAAGGCCACGGAAACCCAGTGCCGCGCCCAGCTGGCGCGCTTCGGGCTGGACGTGGACCGCGCCACCACGCTGGTGAAATCCTGCTCGGGCGGCGAGAAGGCGCGGCTGCTGCTGGCGCTGTGCACGCGCGAAGCGCCGCAGTTGCTGATCCTCGACGAGCCGACCAACCACCTGGACATGGACGCGCGCGACGCGCTGATCCGCGCCCTGGCCGATTTCGGCGGCGCGGTGCTGCTGATCACCCACGACCCGCGGCTGGTGGAACTGGTGGCGGACCGGCTCTGGCTGGTGGCCGACGGCACGGTGAAGCCCTTCGACGGCGACCTGGACGATTACCGCGCCATCCTGGCCGACCGCGCCCGCGCGCCCACGCGCGGCGACGCCACCCCGGCCAAGCGCGACGACCGCCGCGACCGCGCCCAGGCGCGCGCCGCCCTGGCGCCGCTGCGCGAGCGGGTCAAGGAGATCGACGGCAAGCTGGAAAAGCTGCGGCTGGAAGACCGGCTGATCGAGCGCAAGCTCGCGGACCCGGAATTCTACAACAAGCGCAAGGCGGCCGACATCACCTGGGCCACCACCCGCCGCGCGGCCATCGCGCACCAGGTCGGGCTGCTGGAGGAGGAATGGCTGAGCCTGAGCGAGCGGTTGGAAGAGGCTGCCTGAACCGCCCGGCCCTCAGCGCTCCTGGAAGCCGATGGCGTTGCGCAGGGCGTGCGCGATGAGCTCCATGCGCCGCTCGAAGCCGGCGGCCGCGGCCTCCTGCCCGGCCTCTTCGGCGATCACCACGCCGCGCAGCACGGAGCCTTCCAGCTCCGTGGCCATCACCTCCATGGCGTCGTTGGCCGCCCTGGCACCGCCGCCGGTCACCGCCGCGCGCAGGGCCGCGATCTCGCCGAAGGCGGCCGCCAGCGCCGTTTCCAGCGCCACGATCTCCCCGCGCAATTCCGCCAGCTCGTTCCTGGCCATGCCTGCCCCGACCGTGCCGCGGACGCGCCTCTAGGCGTCGCCCACGGTGACCGTGACCAGCCCCGTGCCTTCGCAGGTCGGGCAGTTCTCGCCGTCCAGCCTTCCCGTGCCGCCGCAGTCGCGGCAGCTGTTCTCGGCCGTTTGCGGCGCGCCGGGCTCGGCCTCGTCGCCGGGGCTGGGGGCGCCGGAGGCGGCGTTGCCATTGGTGGTCACGGAATTCCCGGTCATGCCCTGTCCTTTTCCCGCCGCGGCTGCGCGAAGAACGCCGGGGAGAAACCGGCGTTGCCGCGGGGCATCACCCTGCTGCTGCCCTCCTGCCTGCTGCGCCGCCCCATGCTGAACCGGCGCGGGCAGGATGGAGATTTCCCCGCTAGCCGCCCGCGACACCCTTGATGACGATGCCGGTGCCGCCGCAGTTCGGGCATTGGCCGTTCGCAGCGCGACCGCTGCCCTGGCAGGTCGGGCAAACATCCTCGCCGGTGCCCGGCGTTCCCGGCGCGGCATCGTCGCCGGGGTTCAGCCCGCCCGTCCCCGTCGGCTGGGTTCCGCCGGTGCCGCTGCCCGTCTCGTTCTCGGCCATGAGTTCCTCCGGAGCGCTGTGTTTGGTTCAGCAACGCCCCGGCATGGTGCTTGTTGCGCGGCACTGCGGCAGGGCGTCGTCTTCCCGGGACGCCGGGCGGGGGACGCCGCATCCCCGCCCCGGCGCCGGGTTCAGCGCGGCAGGGCGCCTGCTGGCGGAACGGCGCCCCGGCGCGCCCGCAGCCGGAAGGCCAGGACCAGCAGCACCACGCCGAAGGCCAGGGCGTAGCCGCCCAGCCACCAGGTCAGCACCAGCGCGCCCGCCACCGGCGACAGGTAGAGCAGCACGCCCCAGACCACCGACACCAACCCCGACAGCGCCAGCAGCCAGCGCCCATGGCCGCCCTGCAGGCGAAACGCGGCGAAGATCATCAGCGCGCCGGACACCACCGACCAGATGCCGAGCAGCGTGACCAGCAGCAGCACGGTCAGCCCCGGCATCAGAAAGGCCACCACGCCGGCCAGCAGGTCCACGACTCCTTCCAGGATCAGCAGGCCCCAGCGCTCGTGCCGGGCCGCGGCCCGGACCCCGGCCACGATCGCGAAGATGCCGTCCGCCAGCATGTAGGCGGCGAACACCAGTACCAGCGACGCCACGGTGGCGAAGGGCACCAGCAGCGCCACCAGGCCGAACAGGATGGCAAAGGCGCCGCGCAGCCCGATGGCCCACCAGTTGCGGGCCAGCAGCGCGCTCATCCCCGCGACGGAGGGACGGTCGGGCACCGGGCCACCCGGCGCCCCTGGGGCGGTGGGGGAAAGGGTCATGCGCTGTTCTCCTGCGGTCGCCGCGGGTGGCGAGCGGCGATGCCGGGGCAACCGTGCCGCGGCGGCCGGGTTGCGGCCCGCGCGGCGGCCACGCCGAAGCCCCCGTACTCTTGACCCCCCGTCGCCGGGGGGCGATCAGCCAGGCTCCAGTCCGGGAGAACCGCCCCATGCCCACGCGCCGCGCCGCCCTGGCCCTCGGCCTCGCCCTGCCCGCCCTGGCGGCCCGCGGCGCCCGGGCCCAGACCGGCGCCCCGCCGCTGCGGCTGGTGGTTCCCGCCCCGCCCGGCGGCCCCACCGACATCCTGGCCCGCGTGGTGGGCGAGAAGGCGCAGGCCGCCCTGGGCCGCACGGTGGTGGTGGACAACCGCGCCGGCGCCGGCGGGGTGATCGGCAGCGAGGTTGCGTTCCGCGCCGCGCCCGACGGCAACACGCTGGTGCTGGGGCACAACCAGACCCATGCCTCCAACCAGTGGATGATGGCGCGGCTGCCCTTCCACGTGGTGGAGGGCTTCACCCCCGTGGCGCGGCTGGCCACGGTGCACCACGCGCTGGTGGTACCGGCCAACTCGCCCTCGAACACCCTGGCGGAGCTGGTGGTGCGCGGGCAGCAGCAGCCCGTGACCTACGCGTCCTCGCAGGCCGGCTCCGCCTCGCACGTGATCAGCGAAACGCTGGCGCGGCGCACGGGCATGAAGGCGACGCATGTGCCCTATCGCGGCGCCGCCCCGGCGGCCACGGACACCATGACGGGGGTGGTGGATTTCTACACCGCCACTTTCCCGTCCGTGTCGCCACTGGTGCGGGACGGCAAGCTGCGCGCCCTGTGCATCGGCGCCCCCGCGCGGGTGGAAGGCTTTCCCGACCTGCCCACCGCCGCCGAGGCCGGCCAGCCCGACCCCTTCGTGGATGCCTGGTTCGGCCTCTTCGCCCCGCGCGACACCCCGCCGGCGGTGACGGAGGCCCTGTCGCGCGCGATGCTGGGCGCGCTGGAGGACGGCACCGTCGGTCAGCGCCTGGGCGCCGCGGGCTTCACCCTGGCGCCCCAGGGCCCGGCAGCCTTCGCCGCCTTTCAGCGCGACGAGGTGGAGCGCTGGCGCCAGATGGTGGAGCTGACCGGCGTCAAGCTGGAGGAATAGCGCCCCACGCCGCTAGCCGCCCGGCCGCCGCCGCGCCAGGGCGGCCAGGGCCGGCGTGGCGAAGACCGGCAGCGCGGTGAGCGCCATGAACAGGTGCCCTTCCGGCGGCAGAACCGGCGCGCAGGCGGCCCAGATCAGCGTCACGTTGCGGTAGCCGCCGGCCAGGATCGCCTCGGCGCCACCGCGGCCGCGCAGCAGCACTAGTGCCACGGCAGCGCCGCACAGCACCGGCAGGCAGGCCAGCCCCAGCAGCGCCAGCGCCGCGGCGGGATCAGCCCGCAGCACCGGGCCGACGCCGTGCATCCGCGCCAGCGCCGTCAGCGCCAGGGCCAGCACCGCCAGCGCGGCACTCGCGCCGCGCGCCGAACCGCTTGCCAGCCGGGGCAGGCGCCGCAGCGGCAGCGCCAGCACGGCCGGCAGCACCGCCATCAGCCACAAGCGCCCCGCCAGCGCCCCGGGATCGAGCGCCCCCGGCAGTTGCAGCAGCGCCGCCAGCCCCGGCAGCAGCACCGGGCAGGACGCCACGGAGGCCAGCACCACCGCCGCCGTTCGCGCCCCACCCAGGCCCAGCGCGGCGGCCAGGCCGATCGCCCCGGTTCCCACCGGCGCCGCGGCGGCCAGCACCACCCAGCCGGTGCGCTCCGCCCCCGCGCCCAGGGCCGTGGCCGCCACGCCCGCGAGCAGCGGGCCGAACACCCCCAGGGCCACGGCCAGCGCCGCCGCCCGCAGCGGCGTCCGCAGGGCGCCCCCGGCCGGCAGGGCGAGCACGCCGAACAGCGTGGTGGCCGCGAGCAGCAGCGGCGTGGCGCGGTCGGCCAGCGCCGCCCCGGCCGGCCACAACAGCCCCAGCGCCATGGCCGCGAGCGGCAGCAGCGCGCCGCCGTGCCGCAGCGGCCAGCCGCGCCAGGGGATGGTGTCTTCCGGCCGCAGCGCGGCGGATTGCAGCACCGCGGACATGCCCGCTAGCCCGCCGCGCCCGGGGCGCGCGTATCCGGGCAGCTCTGCCCGGCCTGCCGCAGCGCCGCGCCCAGGCGCGGCTCCGGCGAGGCCGCCAGGGCGGCGGGACCGGCCCCGGCCACCGCCAGGAACTGCTCGTAGCCCAGCGCATCCTCCAGCCCGCGCAGCAGGCAGCGGCAGGCGACGGGATCGGCACCGGCCTCGCAGGCCGACAGGAACCGGGCTTCCGCTTCCGGCCCGTATTCCAGGCCGGGCCCGGCGGCCCGGGCCGGGGATGGCAGGGCCGGGGACAGCAGAAACGGGCCGAGGCAGGCGAGCCGAAACAGGCGTGTCATGACGGGGAACCCTCCGGCCGCCCGGCGGCAGCAGGCGCCGGGCGGTGCGGCAGGGAGCCACCGAAGACTCGTCACGGTCCCGAAAGGGGTCTGGAATCTCGCCGAAGGATGGCCGAAACTCCGCGTCCGGGGCGGCCCAAGGGCGCTGCCGGGAAGGATCGCTGCGATGGCGCCTCGGGAAGCACTGCGCTTCGACAGCTTCGTGCTCGACCTCGGCCGCGGCGCCCTGCTGGGACCGGACGGGGCGGAAATCCCGCTGCGACCCAAGACCTACGCGCTGCTGCGCCACCTGCTGGAGCGCGCCGGGCAGCTGGTGGACCGGGATGCCCTGCTGACGGCGATCTGGCCGGGCGTGCACGTGACGGATGACGGCGTCACCCAATGCGTGGGCGAGATCCGGCGCGCCCTGGGCGAAGCGGGCCCGCGGCTGCTGCGGACGGTACCCAAGCGCGGCTACCTGCTGGACGCGGTGGTGCGGCGCGAGATGCTGCCGCCACCTGCCGCGGACGCGATCCCCACGGCGGACGACGCGCCGGCCGACCACGGAACCGCGGCATCCTTGGCGGCGGAACCGGCAGCGACGGCACCGGCCGACGCGCTGCCCGCAACACCGCCGGGCCCACCCGCCTCCGCAACCCCGCCCGGCCCCGGCGACGCGCCGTGGCCCCTGCCCGTGCCGGCGTCGCGCACTTCGCCGCCATCCATACCGTCGCAGATGCCGCGCCGGCCGCGGCCGTGGCGCCCGGCCGTGCTGGGGGGCGGCCTATTGACCGTTTCGCTGCTGTTCGCGGCCCTGTATTTCGCGCCGGGCGAAGCGCGGCCGGGCAACCCCTTGCCGCTGATCTCGGCCGCCTCGCCGCGCGCGGAAGCGGAGCGGCTGTTCAACGAAGGGCAGGCCATCTTCTACGGCCCCGGCGAGCCGGCGGCGAAATGGCTCTCGGCGCGCAGCCTGTTCCAGCGGGCGATGGAGGCCGACCCTGGCTTCGCGCCGTCCTATACCGGCGCCGTGGTGACCTACACCAACATGGTGCTCAGCAACTTCAGCCTGAATGCGGCCGCCGACCTGCGCACGGCCGAGGAGCTGGCGGAACGTGCCGTGGCGCTGGCGCCGGGGCTGGGCCAGGCCCACACGGCCCAGGCGGCCGTGCTGCGCCTGCAGCGGCGCCCCGCCGAGGCGCTGGAAGCCTATCGCAAGGCCGTGGCGCTGGACGACAACCAGCTCCCCTCACGCGCCAATATCGGGATGATGCTGGTGCTCACCGGCCATCCCGCGGAAGCCCCGGCGCCGATCCTGGCCGCCATGGCGGCCGGCGGCCCGACCCATGCCTTCATCCACAGCTGGCACACCTATCTCGGCCTGGCCATGCTGCAGTCCGGACAGGGCGATCACGGGGTGGAACGGTTCCGCCGCGCGCTGGAGCGGCCCGTCCTGATGCCGGCGGCGGAGTTGCGGATGCATCTCGCGGCCGCCCTGGCCCTCAACGGCGAGGTGGACGAGGCGCGAAACCTCGCCGCCGAGGTGCTCGAAACGGCGCCGCGCCTTTCCGCCTCCTGGTTCCGCGCACGGCCGCTCTCGGACCATCCGGCCTATCTGGCGCAGCGCGAGGCCTTTTTCCGGGGCCTCACCCTGGCCGGGGTGCCGGACTGAGGCGGCTCAAACGCCGTCGCCGCCGTTTCCGCCCGAATCGCCGCCGCCGTCATGCGCCACCGGCGGGTCCATCTTGTCGCGCAACTCGCGCAGGATCCGCTGCAGGTCGTCGAGCTGCGTTTGCACCGCCTGGAACTCCGCCCGCGATACCGCCTTGCCCCGCGTGGCCGTGCTGCTCCGGGCGGTCTTGGCCGCCCGCGGCGCCGCAGCCTTGGGCGCGGCCTTGCGGGCCGGGGCCTTGGCGGCGGCGGTCTTCCCGGGGGCGGCAGCCTTCCCCGTGGCCGCCTTCTTGGCCGGGGCGGCCTTGCCGGCGGCGGATCGTTTCGCGCCGCTGCCCGCGCGTGACGCCGCGGTGCCGCTCCCCCGCCCCGTGCTGCGCGACTTGGTGCCGACGGCCATGCCGATTCTCCTCGTTGCGAAGGCGCTGAGGATGCCGTTGGTGGCGCGAAACTGTCACGCCGGAAAAACGGAGTGGCGCCCGGTTCAGGGGCCCTTTTCCCAGCCCCGCGCGCCCTGGCGCCAATAGGTCAGCGTGTGTCCCGCCGCCTTGGCCTGGCGCCAGCGGTCCCGCGCCCCGGCCGTGGCCGCCGCGTCGTTGCCGTCGAACAGGTCCAGCACGCGGTCGAAGCTTGCCAGCCGGTCGCTGGTGGCGCCGTCTACCAGGAACAGGAACTTCGCCCCATTGGGCGCCTCGTCCTCCGTAGTCAGCCAGATCGGCTGCCGCTCCGCCTGGCCGGTGGCGGGGGTGCCGTGCGGCAGCCAGTCCGGGTCCTGCGACAACCACAGCGAGGCATCCAGTGCCGCCAGCCGTTCCGGCCCGGCGCAGCGCACCACGGCGCGGCCGCCGCCTTCCAGCACGCGGCCCAGCAGCCGCGGCAGCGCCTGTTCCAGCGGCGTGCGGGTCAGGTGGTAGAAGCCGATCTCAGCCACGGCGGCGCCGGCGCTCCGCGAAGCGGTCGGCCAGCAGCCGATCCAGCAGCCGCGCCCCGAAGCCGGACGGCCCGGCCGCCGCGGTGGGACGGTCCTCCGACCAGCTCTCGACGCCGGCGATGTCCAGATGCGCCCAGGGCGTGTCGCCGACGAACTCGCGCAGGAAAGCGGCGGCGTGGCTGGCATCGGGGGTGAAGCGCCCGGCCCAGCCGCCCCCGCCGCCCGAGGGCAGGCACTGCTTGAGGTCGGCGATGTCGCTGTCCAGGTCGCTGCGGTGGCGCGCCCCGATCGGCATGGGCCAGAGCGGCTCGCCCACCGCTTCCCCGGCCGCCGCCGCCGCCGCCATCAGCGCGCCGTCATTGCCGAACACCCCGGCGCGGTGATAGCCCAGCGCCGTCACGATGCTGCCGGTCAGGGTGGCGAGGTCCAGCACCGCGCGCGGCCGAAACGCCGTGCAGGCGTGGTGCAGCGCGTCGGCCAGCACCATGCGGCCCTCGGCATCGGTGTCGATCACCTCCACCGTGCGGCCGGACAGGGTGCGCACCACGTCGCCGGGGCGGTAGGCGCCCCCGCCGGTCATGTTCTCCGCGAGCGGCAGCACCGCCACGGCGGGCACCGGGCTGCCGCGCAGCGCCAGCGCCAGCATCGCGCCGGCGCAGGCGGCAGCGCCGGCCATGTCGGCGCGCATCTCCTCCATCCCGGCGGCGGGCTTGATCGAGATGCCGCCGGTGTCGAAGCAGATCCCCTTGCCCACCAGCGCCACCGGCGCGGCGTCGGAATCCCCGGCCCAGCGCAGCACCGCCAGCCGCGGCGGCGCGGCCGAGCCCTGCCCCACCGCCAGCAGCGCCCCGAACCCCGCTTCCGTCAGGCGCTTGCGGCCCCAGACCTCGACGGCCAGCCCGGTACGGTCCAGCGCTTCCAGCCGTTCGGCGAAGATCTTGGGCGTCAGGCGGTTGGCCGGCTCGAACACCTGCTGCCGGGCGAAGATCGCGCCGCGCAGCCCGGGCGCCATCGCCTCGAAGGCCTGCAGCGCCAGGGAGGGGTCCTCCGTCAGCACGTCCAGCCGGTGCAGCGGCGGCGCCGCGTCCGGGTCGGGCCGGCGCGTCGCGTCCGGGCGCCAGGCGCGCAGGACGGCACCCGCGGCCAGCGACGCCGCGACGGCGGGGGGCAGCCTGCGCGCGTCCAGGGCGAAGCGCCCGGGCGCCCCGCTCCCCAGCCCGGCGCGCAGCGCCTCCGCCCCGCCACCCGCGGCTTCCCAGCCGGCCGCCGCCGGCGCCGCGCCGGTGCCCAGCAGCCAGACCGGCCCGCCGCCATCGGCCGGGGCCTGCACGGCGGCGGACTGCCCGGCGGCCCCGGTGAAAGCCGCGGCCCGGGCCGCCTCGCGCAGCGCGTCCGGCACGGGGACGCCGGGCCCGAGCGGCAGGGCGCGCGGCACGCCCGGCTTGGGATCGCGGCGCCAGCGAAGCTTGGGCAGCGCCGCGAGAGGGGACGACAAGGGCGCGGTCTTCAGCGCTTGCGGGAAGTGCCCGACCGCGACGCGCGCGGCTTGGCGGGGGTTGCCGCGGCCGCGCTGCCACCCGTGCCCTCCGCGGGTTGGTCGGGCTGCGGCGAGGCCGGCACGGGGCTCGGCTCGCCCTCGGACAGCAGGGCGGCCGAGGCACCGGCCCCGGCCACGGCCGCGGTGTCCTCCGGCTCGGCCGGCACCGGGGCGGGAGCCGCGGCGCCCTCGTGGTGCTCGGCCACCATGCGGTCCAGCAGGCGCACGCCCCAGGCGGTGGCGCCCTTGGGCGTGGTGGGCTGGTCCTTGCTGCTCCAGGCGGTGCCGGCGATGTCCAGATGCGCCCAGGGACAGCCGTCCACGAAGCGCTGGATGAACTGCGCCGCGGTGATGGAGCCGCCCGGACGGCCGCCGACATTCTTCATGTCGGCGATCTCGGACTTCAGCCCCTTGTCGTAGGCGTCGCCCAGCGGCATCCGCCAGGCCAGCTCGCCCACCGACTTGCCGGCGGCTTCGATGCGCGCGGCCAGGCCGTCATCGTTGGAGAAGAGCCCGGCATGCTCGTGGCCCAGCGCCACGATGATCGCGCCCGTCAGCGTGGCCAGGTCGATCATGAAGGCGGGGTCGAAGCGCTTCTTGGCGTACCACATGACGTCCGCCAGCACGAGGCGCCCCTCGGCGTCGGTGTTGATCACCTCCACCGTCTGCCCCGAGGCCGTGGTCACCACGTCTCCCGGACGCTGGGCGTTGCCGGACGGCATGTTCTCCACCAGCCCGACGATGCCGATGACGTCGGCCTTGGCCTTGCGCCCGGCCAGCGCCGTCATCAGCCCCGACACCACGCCGGCGCCGGCCATGTCCCACTTCATGTCCTCCATGCCGCCGGCGGGCTTGATGGAGATGCCGCCGGTGTCGAAGGTCACGCCCTTGCCCACGAAGCACAGCGGCTTCGGCGAATTCCCGCCTGCGCCGTTCCAGCGCATCACCACCATGCGCGGCTCCTTCACGGAGCCCTGGGCCACGCCCAGCAGCGCGCCGAAGCCCAGCTTGCGCATCTCCTTGGGGCCGAACACCTCGACCTCCACGCCCAGCTTCTCCAGCGCGCGCAGGCGGTCGGCGAATTCCGGCGGGTCCAGCACGTTGGGCGGCTCGCTGACGAGGTCGCGGGTCAGGAACACGCCCTCCGCCACGGCGCGGCGGGACGCCCAGGCGTCGCGCGCCGCGCCGGGGTCCTCGCACAACACCTTCAGCGCCCGCATGCGCGGCTTGTCGTCCGGCTTCTCCGTGGTGCGGTAGCGGTCGAAGCGGTACATCCGCAGCGCCGCCCCCAGCGCCGCATCCGCCGCCACCGGCACCGCGCGGGCATCGATCGCCGCGGTGGCCTCGCCCGAGAGGGCGCCGGCCGCCACGCCGCCCGCGGCCTCGGCGGCCGGGGCGTCCAGCTCGGCCCGCTTGCCCAGCCCCACCAGCACCAGCCGGTTCAAGCCGTTGCCGGGGGCCAGCAGCAGCGCGGTGCTACCCTTGCGCGCCTTGAACTCCGCCGCTGCGATGCCGCGATGGATGGCACCCCCCAGCACCCGGTCCCATTCGGTCCAGTGCCCGCCCCCGAGATCCTCCTCCGTCAGCAGCAGCGCGAGCCCCCCGCCGGCAGGCAGGGCGGGCTTGGCGAAATCGATGTCGAGCATGCGGTGCGACCGATCCATGAGAAAAGGTTGAGACGATCAATACCACCCCACCGCCGGGTGGCCAGGGCGGGGCGCGCCGGGCTCGCGCCGCCTTGACCCGGGGAATGCGCGACGCCGGCCCATCCCGCGCGAGGCGCGGCACGGGGGGCGCCGTCACGGGCCGGGGGCCACGTGCTCCGGCCGGAAGCCCATCCCGATCAGCCGGGCCGGGACCCGCCGCAGCACCGGCAGCCGGGCCAGTAGCCGCATCGGCCAGGGCGGACCGCCGCCCCCGCCGCCGGCCAGCACGCGGCCGATCAGCCGGTCCTGCACCAGCCGCTGCAACCGCTGCGTCGCCCGAGTCGGCCATTCCCGCCGCCGCTGCACCCGCCGGAGGTCGCGCAGGTCCGGCACGCCGCGCCGCAGCGCCGGGGCCAGCAGGTTGGCCGCCGCCACCGCGTCCTGGATGGCCAGGTTGATGCCCACCCCGCCCACCGGCGACATGGCGTGCGCCGCGTCGCCGATGCAGAGCAGCCCCGGCCGGCACCAGTCCTGCAGCCGGTCCACGGACACGCTGAGCAGCTTTACCTGGTCCCAGTCGGCGATCCCGTCCAGCCGCGCGGCGAAGCCGGGGGCGACGCGGGCGACCTCGGCACGAAAGGCGGGCAGCCCGGCCCGCCGCACGGCGTCGAAGCCGCCCTTGCGGATCACCAGGGCGCATTGCCAGTAATCCCCGCGGTCGATGGTCACGAAGAGCCGCCCGCGCGCCACCCGGCCCAGGGACTGGGTGGCGTCGCCCTCGCCGCGCGGCAGCCGGAACCACAGCACGTCGATCGGCGCCCCCTGGTCCAGCACGCGCAGCCCCGCCTGCGCCCGCAGCGCGGAATGCCGCCCGTCGGCCGCCACCACGAGGTCGGCGCGCACCTCCAGCCCGCCCGCCGGGGTGCGCGCCCGCACGCCCGCCACCCGGTCGCCATCCCGCAACAGCTCGGTGGCCTCCGCCCGCATCCGCAGCGCGAAGCCGGGGAAGTGCTGTGCCTGCTCGGCCACCAGGTCGAGGAAATCCCATTGCGGCATGAAGGCCACGAAGCGGCAGGCCGTCGGCAGGTGGGAGAAGTCCGCCATCGGCACCACCGTGTCGCCGAACTGCGCGCCGATCTCGCGCGCCCGCTGGTGCGGCCGGGCCAGCAGCGCCTCCAGCCAGCCCAGCTCGCGCACCACTTCCAGCGTCGAGGGGTGCAGCGTGTCGCCGCGGAAGTCGCGCAGGAAGTCGGCGTGCTTTTCCAGCACCACGACCGGCACGCCCGCGCGCGCCAGCAGCAGCCCCAGCATCATCCCGGCCGGACCGCCGCCGACCACGCAGCAGCGGGTGGTGACCTGTTCCATCGCCGCACCGTCCGACCCATGGCTCACGACATCCTGACCCAGGACCGGCCGGAAGTCGCGCGCAATAGCGGCCACCCCGCGCCCCCGGCGGCGGGCCCTGCGTCCCGGCGGCACCGCGCAGCGCCATACCGCGGCACCTGCGCCGGCTTATGACCCGCCCCGCAGCCCCTCACCCCCCGCGACCGGATGCCGCACGGGCGCCGCGGCCGGCGGCCCCGATGGCGCTCCCGCACCGGGGCGGCTATCCACGGCGGATGAACGACGAGGAACTCCTGGAACTGGCGGCGCGGCTGGCCCGCACCGCCGCCGCCGCCATCGAGGCGGTGCGCGCCGCCGGCTTCGCGGTGGAGCGCAAGTCCGACGCGTCCCCGGTCACGGAAGCCGACCGCGTGGCCGAGGCCATCATCACCGAGGGCCTGCGCGCCGCCACCCCCGACATCCCCGTGATCGCCGAGGAGGAGGTGGCCGCCGGCGTGGTCACCGCCCTGGCCGATCGCTACTGGCTGGTGGACCCGCTGGACGGCACGCGGGAATTCGCCGCCGGCCGCGACAGCTACGCCGTCTGCATCGGCCTGGTGCAGGGCGACGCGCCGGTGCTGGGCGCCGTGGCCATCCCCCCCACGGGCGAGGTGTTCGGCGGCATCGTCGCCACCGGCACCGCCTGGAAGGAGGACGCCGCCGGCCGCCGCCCCGTGGCCGCCCGCCCGCCGCCGGAAGCCGGGCTGGTGGTGATGTTCAGCCGCCATTCCATGAACGACCCCCGCCTGCAGCCTTTCCTGGGCGACTGGCGGGTGGCGGAGGTGGTGAACACCGGCGCCGCGGTGAAGTTCTGCCGCCTGGCGGAGGGGGTGGCCGACCTCTACCCGCGCTTCGGCCGCACCATGGAGTGGGACACCGCCGCCGCTCAGGCGCTGCTGGAAGCCGCCGGCGGCCGCGTGCTGGATGCGGCCAGCGGCGAGCGGCTGCGCTACGGCAAGCCGGGCCTGGAGAACGACGCCTTCGTGGCCTGGGGCCGCCCGGGCGCCATCCCCCGCCAGCCTGCCCCCGGCCGCACCTCGCCGGACCCCGAAGGCGTGCCGTGACGGAACAGCTGCCCGCCGCGGCGCTCGGCCGCGCGGCGGCGCTGCTGCGCGGCGGTGAGCTGGTCGCCTTCCCGACCGAGACGGTCTACGGCCTGGGCGCCGATGCCCGGCAGGGCCGCGCCGTGGCCGCCATCTTCGACGCCAAGGGCCGCCCCCACTTCAACCCGCTGATCTGCCACTTCCTCGACGCCGCCACCGCCTTCGCCGAGGTGCTGCCCGACGGCCGCGCCCTGGCCCTGGCCGAGCGCTTCTGGCCCGGCCCGCTGACCCTGGTGCTGCCGCGCCGCGCCACCAGCCGCGTGGACCTGCTGGCCGGGGCCGGGCTGGACACGCTGGCGGTGCGGGTGCCGGCGCACCCCCTGGCCCTGGCGCTGCTGGGCGAGGTCGGCAGCCCGGTCGCCGCTCCCTCCGCCAACCGCTCCGGCGGCGTGTCGCCCACCACTGCGGCGCACGTGCTGGACGGCCTGGGCGGCCGCATCGCTGCCGTGCTGGATGGCGGCCCCTGCGCCGTGGGGGTGGAAAGCACGGTGCTGGACCTGACCGGCCCCGGCGCGGTGTTGCTGCGCCCCGGCGGCGTCCCGGCCGAGGCGATCGAGGCCCTCATCGGCCCGGTCGGCCGCCCCCTGCCCCTGGCCGCGGCGGCCGCCACGCGCACGCTGCGCTCGCCCGGCATGCTGCTGTCCCACTACGCCCCCGGCCTGCCGGTGCGGCTGGAGGCGACCTCCGTGGCCGCCACCGAAGCCCTGCTCGCCTTCGGCCCCGAGCCGCTGCCCGGCGCCGGCGCCCTCTGGAACCTGAGCCCCGCCGGCGACCTGGCGGAAGCCGCCGCGCGCCTGTTTTCCGGCCTGCGCGCCCTGGACGCGGAGGGCACGCGCCTCGGCCTGACCGGCATCGCCGCCGTGCCGGTGCCGCGCGACGGCCTGGGTGCCGCGATCAACGACCGCCTGGAACGCGCCGCCGCGCCGCGGCCGGGGTAGGGGAAAGCAAGCCGGGGGGAAGTATCCCCCCGGACTCCCGAAAGAAGGAGGGGGACCGGGGGAGTTCACTCCCCCGGCCTTCTTCCACCCTCAGGCCGGCGTACCGCTCCCGGTGAAGTCCGCCACCGCGTGCAGCATGCCGCGCAGCCCGAAGATCATCCCCCGCTCATCCACCTGGAAGCGCGGCGAATGGTTGGGCGCCGCGTTGCGCAGCCCATCGCCCGGCGTGGAAATGCCGACGTTGAAGAAGAAGCCCGGCACGGCGCGCGAGAAGTAGGCGAAGTCCTCCGCCGCCAGCCCCGGCGGCATCAGCCGCAGCCCTTCCGCCCCGGCCACGCGCGCCAGGCTGGGGGCCATGCGTTCGGACAGGGCGGGGTCGTTGCTGTTGCTGGGATAGCCGTTGGGCTCCCAGTTCACCGTTGCGGTGGCGTCCATGCCCTTGGCGACGTTCTCGGAAATCTCCGTGACGCGCTTCATCACGTATTGCCGCCGCTCCTCGCCGTAGGTGCGCAGCGTGCCGTTCAGCTCGGCGCGGTCGGGGATGATGTTGTTGCGGTTGCCGGAATGGAACTGCCCCACCGTCAGCACGGAGGGCTCGCCCACATCCACCTGCCGGCTCTGGATGGTCTGCAGCGCCGAAACGATCTGCGCCCCCACCACGATCGGGTCCACGCCCGCCCAGGGCCGCGCGCCGTGGGTCTGCCGGCCCTGCACGGTGATGCGGAACTCGTCGGCGCTGGCCGCCGCCGGGCCGGGGCGCCAGCCCAGCGCGCCGACCGGCAGGCCGGACACCACGTGCAGGCCGAACACCGCGTCCGGCTTGGGATCGGCGAAGGCGCCTTCGTCCAGCATGCGGCGGGCGCCGCCGATCTCGCCGCGCGGCAGGTTCTCCTCGGCGGGCTGGAAGATCAGCTTGATCGTGCCGCGCAGCTGGTCCTTGTGCTGCGCCAGCACCTCCGCCGCGGCCATCAGGATCGCGGTGTGGCAGTCGTGGCCGCAGGCATGCATGACGCTGACCTCCTGGCCGTCCCAGGTGGTCTTGGCGCGGGAGGCGAAGGGCAGGTCCACCTCCTCGGCCACCGGCAGCGCGTCCATGTCGGCGCGCAGCGCGATCACCGGGCCGGGGCCGCCGCCGCCGCGCAGCACCGCCACCAGCCCGGTCACCGCCACCTTGTCGCGCACCTCGTAACCGAGGTTGCGCAGGTGCGCCGCCACCAGCCCGGAGGTCCGGTTCTCCTGGTTGCCCAGCTCGGGGTTCTGGTGGATGTCGCGGCGCCAAGCGATCATGCGCGGCTCGATCGCGGCGGCCGCGGCGTCCAGCGCCGCGTGGAACGGCCGGGCCGCCCCTGGCGCCACCGCGGCGCGGACGGACTTCGCGGCCAGCATCGGCAGCGCGGAACAGGCGCAGGCCAGCGCCAGCAGCCCGCGGCGCGACGGCCCGGCGGCGGGAGTCGCGGCGACGGGCTCGGCCAGCAGCCGGCGCGCCGGCCGGCCCAGGAACGGCATCATGGACGGATCCTCCGCTTCGGGAACGGCGAAAGGCTAGGACTGGCCGGGAGCGCGGGCAACCGCCGCAGCCCCCGGCGGGCAAGGTCGCGGTTCCCCGCGCAGCCATGATGGTGCCGCAGGCCGGACCGGCGTAGCCTGCGGGACGAAACGGGATAACTGGCAGAAAAGGGGCGCGGCTCTTGGCCTATGCGCTGCAGCAGCTGATCAACGGCATCTCGCTGGGGATGATCTACGGCTTGATCGCGGTCGGCTACACGATGGTCTACGGCATCGTGGGCATGATCAATTTCGCCCACGGCGACATCTTCATGATCGGCGCCTTCGCCATGCTGGTGGGGCTGCTGCTGCTGGTCGGCGGCTCCTTCCTGGATGGCTCCGCGGCCATCCTGCTGGCGCTGGCCTTCTCCATGGCGGTCACCGGCCTGTACGGCTGGACGGTGGAGCGCATCGCCTACCGCCCCTTGCGCGGCTCCTTCCGCCTGGCGCCGCTGATCTCGGCCATCGGCATGTCCATCGTGCTGCAGAACTTCGTGCAGGTCAGCCAGGGCGCCCGCGTCAAGCCGATGGAGCCGCTGGTGCCCGGCGGCGTGACGCTGTTCGAGCAGGGCGGCTTCGCCGTGCAGCTGAGCTGGATCCAGGTGGCGATCGTGCTGGTGACGCTGTTCGTCCTCGCCGCCTTCACGGTCCTGGTGACGCGCACCCGCCTGGGCCGCGCTATGCGGGCGGTGGAGCAGGACCGCAAGATGGCTTCCCTGCTCGGCGTCGACACCGACCGCACCATCTCGCTGGCCTTCGTCATCGGCGCCGCGCTGGCGGCGGTGGCGGGCGGCATGTACCTGCTGCGCTACGGCGTGATCGACTTCTACATCGGCTTCCTGGCGGGGGTGAAAGCCTTCACCGCGGCCGTGCTGGGCGGCATCGGCTCGCTGCCCGGCGCCGTGCTGGGCGGGCTGCTGATCGGCCTGATCGAGACCTTCTGGAGCGCCTACTTCTCCGTGCAGTACAAGGACGTCGCCGCCTTCTCCATCCTGGTGCTGACGCTGATCTTCCTCCCCACCGGCCTGCTCGGCCGCCAGGAGGTCGAGAAGGTATGAGCGGGCCGGACGCCTCCCCCGGCGCCGGCGGCGCCGCGAGCAACGCCGGCGCCGGCGGCGCGGCGGGCAGCCTCGACCCGTCCGGCGGTGCCCCGATTCCTGGCGGCGCCGGCCACCACGCCGACGGCGTGCCCGATCCCGGCGAGGCCGGCGGCATCCCGCGCCCGGTGCCGGGCGAGGCGGAACCGTCGCACCCGCCCTTCGACGCGCTGCGCGGCCTGCGCGACGCCGGGCTGGCGGCGCTGGTGTCGCTGGGCCTCTTCGTGCCGCTGGTGGCGCTGCGCACCGATGTCGGCCCCAACAGCAGCTTGTTCCTGCGCACCCGCTGGGCCGAGGTGATCCTGCTGGCCGTGCTGGTCTTCGTCGGCCATTTCGCGCTGCGCGTGACGCTGGACGGCCGCGCCCGCAACCCCGCCCGCCTGTTCCTGCGCGCCGCCGGCTTCGCCTCGGCCGCGGTGTTCCTAGGCTCCGCCATGCGCGTCGCCGCCAGCGACGGGCTGGCCGAGGCGCTGCGCCAGCCCGCCGCGCTGCTGCTGGCCGGCCGCGTGCCGCTGACGCTGTGGTTCGTGCTGCTGGCCCTCACGGTCGTGCTCTTCGCCCTGGCCCTGTCGCGCCATCGCGCCCCGCGCGCGGTGCGGGTGGCGCGCCCCGGCGGCCTCCGCCCCAGCCACATTCTGGCGCCGCTGTTCCTGGGCGTCGCGGTGGTGCTGCCCTTCATCCCCGGCATCGGCCGCTACGAGCTGGACCTCGCGGTGCTGGTGCTGACCTACGTGATGCTGGGCTGGGGGCTGAACATCGTGGTCGGCCTCGCCGGGCTGCTGGACCTCGGCTACGTCGCCTTCTACGCCGTGGGCGCCTACTCCTACGCGCTGCTGTCGCAGCATTTCGGCCTGAACTTCTGGATCTGCCTGCCGCTGGCCGGGATCATGGCCGCCTTCTGGGGCGTGCTGCTGGGCTTTCCCGTGCTGCGCCTGCGCGGCGACTACCTGGCCATCGTGACGCTGGCCTTCGGCGAGATCATCCGCGTGCTGCTGCTGAACTGGGTGTCGCTGACCGGCGGCCCCAACGGCATCTCGGGCATCGCGCGGCCCACCCTGTTCGGCCTGCAGTTCAATGCCGGCGGCGGGCCCGGCTCCTTCGCCGAGTTCTTCGGGCTGGAACCCTCGCCGATCCACCGCGTGATCTTCCTATACTACCTGATCCTGGCGCTGGCCCTGCTGACCAACTGGGTCACGCTGCGCCTGCGCCGCCAACCGCTCGGCCGCGCCTGGGAAGCCCTGCGCGAGGACGAGGTCGCCGCCCGCGCGCTGGGCATCGACATCACCGTCACCAAGCTGACCGCCTTCGCGCTGGGCGCCATGTTCGGCGGCTTCGCCGGCGCCTTCTTCGCCACCCGGCAGGCCTTCATCTCCCCCGAAAGCTTCACCTTCATCGAGAGCGCGATCATCCTGGCCATCGTGGTGCTGGGCGGCCTGGGCTCGCAGCTCGGCGTCGCCATCGCCGCCCTGGTGATGATCGGCGGCTTCGAGGTGTTCCGCGGGTTGGAGGAATGGCGGATGCTGGTGTTCGGCGCCGCCATGGTGGTGATCATGGTGTGGCGCCCGCGCGGCCTGGTGTCCACGCGCACGCCCACGGTGACGCTGAGCGGCAGGAAGGGTCGCGCCATCTCGGGCGACCTGGTCGCGGAGGGCCACGGATGACCGCCGCCCCGATCCTGACGGTCGAGGCGCTGACCATGCGCTTCGGCGGCCTCACCGCCGTCAACGCCGTGTCCTTCGCGGCCGGCAAGGGGGAGATCACCGCGGTGATCGGCCCCAACGGCGCCGGCAAGACCACCATGTTCAACTGCATCACCGGCTTCTACCGGCCGACCTCCGGCTCCATCACCCTGCACGCGACGAATGGCGAACGGGCGCTGCACAACCTCGCCGGCCACCGCATCTCGCGCGCCGGGGTGGCGCGCACCTTCCAGAACATCCGCCTCTTCGCCGGCATGACGGTGCTGGAGAACCTGCTGGTGGCGCAGCACAACGCGCTGATGGCCGCCACCGGCTTCGGCATCGGCGCGGTGCTGGGCCTGTCGCGCTACCCCGCCGCCGAGCGCGCGGCGATCGAGCGCGCCCGCCGCTGGCTGGACGAGACCAACCTCACCGCCCGCGCCGACGACCCCGCCGGCGCCCTGCCCTACGGCGACCAGCGTCGGCTGGAGATCGCGCGGGCCATGTGTTCCAACGCCCCCGACGGTCCCAGCCTGCTGTGCCTGGACGAACCCGCCGCCGGTCTCAACCCGCGCGAGAGCGAGGAGCTCGGCACGCTGGTGCGGCGCATCCGCGACACCGGCACCTCCGTGCTGCTGATCGAGCACGACATGGGCGTGGTAATGGGCATTTCCGACCGCATCGTGGTGCTGGACCACGGGGTGCAGATCGCCTCCGGCACGCCGGGGGAGATCCGCCGCAACCCGGCGGTGATCGCCGCCTATCTGGGCGAAGGCGACGCGGACGAGGTGGCGGCATGAGCGCGGAGCTTTCCACCCGCCCGGCAACCGCGACGCCGATGCTGGAACTGCGCGGCGTGTCCGCCGCCTACGGCGCGGTGCGGGCGCTGAACGACGTCTCGATCACCGTGGCCCCCGGCGAGATCGTGGCGCTGATCGGCGCCAACGGCGCGGGCAAGTCCACCCTGCTGATGACGGTCTGCGGCTCGCCCCGCGCCCGCTCCGGCGCCGTGCTGTTCGAGGGCCGCGACATTTCCGCCCTGCCCACCCACGGCATCGCCCGCCTGGGCATCGCGCAGTCGCCCGAGGGCCGCCGCATCTTTCCGCGCATGAGCGTGCGGGAAAACCTGCTGATGGGCGCGCAGCAGTTCGACCACGACCCCGCCCCCGACCTGGAGCGCGCCTTCACCCTGTTCCCCCGCCTGCGCGAGCGCGAGGCGCAGCGCGGCGGCACGCTCTCGGGCGGCGAGCAGCAGATGCTGGCCATCGCCCGCGCCCTGATGTCGCGCCCGCGCCTGCTGCTGCTGGACGAGCCCTCGCTCGGGCTGGCGCCGCTGGTGGTGAAGCAGATCTTCGGCGCCATCCGCGACCTCAACGCCCGCGAGGGACTGACCGTGCTGCTGGTGGAGCAGAACGCCAACCAGGCGCTGCGCCTCGCCCATCGCGGCTACGTGCTGGTGAACGGCCGCATCACCATGGCCGACACCGGCGCCGCCCTGCTGGCGCGGCCGGAGGTGCGCGAAGCCTATCTGGGCGGCTGAGGGCTCGCCGCCGCTGGTTCCGCCGGCGGCCCGAAGGGGATGATGCTGATCCGCCCGTCGGTTTCCAGCACGGCGAAGCGCACCGCCGCGACCTCGGCGATACCGCTCCCGCGGGCACTGGCCATCACGTCGTCCAGCGACACCCGGGCGCGGCGCAGCGCGGCGTGATCGGGCTGGCCGTCGCGCACCAGCAGCGTCGGCGCCCCTTCCAGCACCCGTCCCAGCCGCGGCCAGCGGTTCTGCACCAGGGCATACAGCACGCTGAGCAGCATCAGCGTCACGATCACCAGGAAGGCGCTGGTCAGGCTGTTGTCCTCGCCCAGCAGCGCCGGCTGCAGCATCTCGCTGGCCAGCAGCAGCACCACCAGGTCCACCGGGCTCATCTGCCCCAGCGTCCGCCGCCCCGACAGCCGCAGCAGCACCAGCAGCCCCAGCCACACCAGGGCGGCGCGCAGGATCATCTCGGTCATCGGCGCATCCCCGGAGGAGGCCGGCGCGTCACGGCCATACCCAGGCCCGCATCACCAGCGGCGCGCCGTCCCCGGCCCGCAGCGTCCCGCGCGCCCCGAAGGTCATGGCGCGCGGCTGCACCCAGGCACGGATCGGCGGCGGCTGCGCCCCGGCCTCGGCCAGGAGGTCCAGGCACATCCCCTCGGGGGTGATCACCTGCCGCGCCGAATCGGGTTCCAGCCGCACCAGCTGCCATTCGTCCAGCAGGTCGCGGCCGAGGCAGATCCGCTGCTCCCCCTTGGCGTCCCGCGCCGCGGCGTGCAGCACCAGCACCGTGGTGCCGCCGGTGCGCTGGAAGCGCTCGTATTCCAGCCGCAGGCTGCCGTCGCCCGCGCGGATGTCACGATGCGACAGCGGCCCGTCGCCGAACAGCCCCGCCGCCGCCAGGGCCAGCGCCACCGCCATACCCACCCAGGCGATGCGCGAGGCACGCCAAACGCGCTCCTGCGCGCCGCGGTGGTCCAGCACCTCGGCAATGGAAGACGGAAGCTCCGGCACCCTGGGCCAACGCCGGCCGCCCCGGATCGTTGCTCCCGCGCTCGTGAACCGCTTGGCGGCGGCGGCGCCGTCGCACTAGGCTCCGCGCGACGGCTCGGAGCCACCGGCCGCAGCAGAAGAGGCAAGCCGATGACCCTCGTGAACCGACGCACCCTGCTGGGCGCGACCCTCGCCGCGCCCGCCCTCCTCGGCGCCCGCGGCGGCTTCGCCCAGTCCGGCCCGCTGCGCATCGCCACCGCGGGGCCGATGACCGGCCAGTACGCGGCCTTCGGCGCCCAGATGCGCGAGGGCGCGACCCAGGTGGTGGCCGACCTCAACGCCGCCGGCGGCGTGCTGGGCCAGCAGCTGGCGCTGGAGGTGGGCGACGATGCCTGCGACCCGCGCCAGGCGGTGTCGGTGGCCAACCAGCTCGCGGGCCGGCAGGTCCGGCTGGTGGCGGGCCATTTCTGCTCCGGCTCCTCCATCCCCGCCAGCAAGGTCTACGGCGAGGAAGGCGTGCTGCAGATCAGCCCCGCCTCCACCAACCCGGTCTTCACCGATGCCGGCGGCTGGAACACCTTCCGCACCTGCGGCCGCGACGACCAGCAGGGCGCGGTGGCCGGCAAGTACATCGCCGACACCTTCAAGGGCCAGCCGGTCGCGATCCTCCACGACAACTCCGCCTACGGCAAAGGCCTGGCGGACGAGACCAAGAAGGCGCTCAACGCCGCCGGCGTCACCGAAGCCGTCTACGCCGCCTACACCCCCGGCGAGCGCGACTACAACGCGCTGGTGTCGCGGCTGAAGTCGGCCAATGTCGGCGTGATGTACGTGGGCGGCTACCACACGGAAGCCGGGCTGATCCTGCGCCAGGCCAAGGAACAGGGGATGCAGGTCACCCTGATCGGCGGCGACGCGCTGGTGACCAACGAATTCTGGCAGATCACCGGCGCCGCCGGCCAGGGCACGCTGATGACCTTCGCGTCCGACCCGCGCAAGCGCCCCACGGCGGCCGAGGTGGTGGCCAAATTCCGCGCCCGCAACGTCGACCCCGAGGGCTACGTCCTCTACACCTATGCCGCGGTGCAGATCTGGGCGGCGGCCGCGGCCAAGGTGGGCAGCGCAGACCCGCGCCGGGTGGCGCAGACCCTGAAGTCCGGCGGTCCCTTCCCCTGCGTGCTGGGCGACATCTCCTTCAACAGCAAGGGCGACGTCACCGTGCCGGACTACGTCTTCTACGTTTGGCGCGACGGTTCCTACGCCCAGATGTGACGCGCACCCCTTGTGGCGGCGCCGCGGCGTCGCCACTTGGACGGCATCAACAACTGAAAGGAGGTGATCCAGTGTCTCATTGCCTTAAGCCGGGTGCCGTGCCCGCAACCTGGATCGCTGCTCACGCCATTGTCGGGGCGGGGTTCTAAGGTTTACGCGGGCCGGATAACGGCCCACGCAATGTGAAGGCTCCGGGGCTCGCGCCCTGGGGCCTTCTTTCGTTTCAGGGTCCTGTCGCGGCAAAGCGCCGGGAAAACCTGTGGCAGATGGGAGACAGCGCGCGCCCTCCTGCAACGGACCGCAACGGCTCACCCGACCCGGCGTTGAACGCGAAACCTTTCCGGGAAGTACTCGCCATGTCCACCACCCTGCCGGGCGGCGCGCCCTACGCCGCCGAAGCCCTACCGGCCCCGCGCCGCCGCGTGTCCTGGGGCGCCATCTTCGCCGGCGCGCTGATCGCCATCGCCGTCGGCACCATGCTGAACATCCTCGGCCTCGCCGTCGGCGCCACCGTAGTGGACGCCACCAACCGCTCCACCCCAGATGCCTCCACCATCGGCATCGGCGCCAGCGTCTGGCTGCTGGTGGCCAACCTGATCGGCCTCGTGGTTGGCGGCTACGTCGCGGCCCGGCTGAGCGGCACCGGCGACCGGTCCGACGCCACCCTGCACGGCCTGTCCACCTGGGCCACCGCCTACCTCGTTTCCGCCGTGCTGCTGGGCAACGTCGTGTCCGGCGCCGCTTCCACCGCCGGCAGCGCCGTCAGCTCCGTGATGGGCGGCCTGGGCCGCGCCGCCACCACCGCCGCTTCCACCGCCGCGCCGCAGGTGGACACCAACGCCCTGGTGGAACGCGCCCGTGCCGCCCTGTCCGGCCCGAGCGACCCGGCCCGCATGACCACCGAGCAGCGCGGCGCCGAAATCTCCTCCATCGTCGGCCGCCGCATCGCCGACGGCAACCTGTCCGACCCGGACCGCACCCGCCTGAACCAGCTGGTGGCCGCCGAGGCCGGCATCCCCGAGCAGGAAGCCGCGCAGCGCGTCCAGGCCTACGAGGCCCAGGCCCAGCGCACCGCCCAGGAAGCCGAGCGTCGCGCCCGCGCCGCGGCCGATGCCGCCGCCACCGGCACCGCCACGGCCTCCTTCTGGATCTTCGCCGCCCTGCTGCTGGGCGCCCTGGCCAGCATCATCGGGGCCCGCATGGGCACCCGGGTGATCGCCGTCGAAGACCGCCGCTACGCCGTCTGAACCCGGCCGCACGCCGGGTTGCTTCCGGGCCGGACGTCCTTCGGGGCGTCCGGCCCTTTTTCTTTCTCCGCCCCCTCCCCCCTGCGCGACGGCCCCGGCCGCGCTAGAAGCGCTTCCGCCACCACGGGGAGCGCGCCAACATGGCCGAAACCATCAGCATCCAGGCCACCGACGGCAGCGGCAGCTTCGACGCCTATCTTGCCCGGCCCGCCGGGGACGCGCCGCGCGGCGCGGTCGTGATGATCCAGGAAATCTTCGGCGTGAACGCCGCCATGCGCGCGCTGTGCGACTGGGTCGCCGACATGGGCTTCATCGCGATCAGCCCCGACCTGTTCTGGCGCCAGGAGCCCGGCGTCGACATTTCCGACGGGTCCGAGGCCGAGTGGCAGAAGGCCTTCGCGCTGATGAACGCCTTCGACCAGGAAAAGGGCGTGGCCGACCTGCTGGCCACCCTGAACACCGTGCGCGCCCTGCCCGGCAGCAACGGTCGCGCCGCCACCATGGGCTTCTGCCTGGGCGGCCGCCTGGCCACCATGATGGCGCTGGAAAGCGACGCCGACTGCAACGTGTCCTATTACGGCGTCGGCCTGGACAACCTGCTCGGCTCGGCCGGCCGCATCACCCGGCCGCTGATCCTGCACGTCGCCGAGCAGGACAAGTTCGTGCCCCCCGAGGCGCAGGCCAAGATCCGCGCCATGCTGGACGGCCACCCGCAGGCCACGGTGTACACCTACCCCGGCGCCGACCACGCCTTCGCGCGCATGGGCGGGCATTCCTGGAACGGCCTGGCCGCCACCATCGCCAACGGCCGCAGCGCGGAACTGCTGCAGCGCTGCCTGGGCTGACCCCCGCGCCGGGCTGACGCCGCCGCGCCGTCGCGGCGCGCGGCGGCGGCCCGGCCCTTCTCCCCCCGGCGATCCACCGCCCCGCGGCGACCGGCGGGGCGGCCCTTCCCGCGCTGCCGCGCCGTGCCGCCCCCGCGCCGGCGCCGCCCCCGTTCCCGAAAGTCCTGCCGCCGATGCCCGCCGAGCCCACTGCCGCCCCCGCCGGGGCCGGTTATTCCCGCGGCATCGGCATGATGCTGCTGGGCATCGCGCTGTTTGCCGGCAACGACGCCCTGGGCAAGTTCCTGGTGGGCAGCTTCTCCGTCGGCCAGATCCTGTTCATCCGCTCCATCGCCTCGCTGCTGGTGATGGCGCCGATCCTGTGGCGCACCGGGCTGGCGCCCTG
Source organism: Roseomonas sp. BN140053 (assembly GCF_047690175.1). Classification (NCBI taxonomy): domain Bacteria; kingdom Pseudomonadati; phylum Pseudomonadota; class Alphaproteobacteria; order Acetobacterales; family Roseomonadaceae; genus Roseomonas; species Roseomonas sp. BN140053. Next base: position 366,853 of record NZ_JBLLEB010000002.1, read on the forward strand.
GCGGGATGCGCCGCACCCGCGGCTGCAGCTGCTGCGGGTGGTGTTCTCCACCGGCGAGAGCGCGCTGTTCTATGCCGCCCTCACCACCCTGCCGCTGGCCGAGGTGATCACCTACTACCTCGCCGGCCCGATCTACGTGACGGCCCTGTCGCCCTTCGTGCTGCGTGAGCGCGTGGGCTGGCGCCGCTGGTCCGCCGTGCTGGTGGGCTTCGTCGGCGTGGTGCTGGCGCTGCACCCCTCGCCCGAGGGCATGTCCTGGGGCGCGCTGGCGGCGCTGACCGGCTCCTTCTCCTTCGCCTGCCTGCTGGTCACCACGCGCAAGCTGTCCGGCACGCACGGCTCGCTGCTGATCACCGGGCAGCTCTGCGGCGCGCTGCTGTTGGGCACGGTCATGGTGCTGGGCGGCGAATGGGCCCCGACGGGCACCGCCGATCTCGGGCTGCTGGCGCTGCTCGGGCTGCTGTCCATGGCCGGCTATGCCTGCGTCAACACGGCGCTGCGCCTGGCCCCGGCCTCGGTGGTGGTGCCCTACCAGTACACGCTGATCGTTTGGGCGCTGATCTTCGGCTACGTCTTCTTCGGCGAGGTGGTGGACCGCCTCACCCTGCTGGGCGCGGCAGTGATCGTGGGCGCCGGGCTGTTCATCTTCCTGCGCGAGCGCCAGCGCGCCACCGCCGCCCCGGACGCCGCCGAACAGCCGGGCTGAGCGCGGCGGGCGTCCCGCGCGGCCGTTCCTGCGGCCCCGGACCGCACCGGCCCACGGGCGGCGGCTGGCCCGGCGCGGCGGGGGCGCGCATCCTGGGCCGGTGCCCCCGCTGTTCCGCCGCGCCCTGCTCCTCGCCGCCGCCGTTCCGGCCCTGCCCCGCCCGGCCGCGGCGGCCACCCCGGACGCCGCCACCCTGCTCGCGCCGATCCGCGCGGCGGCCGACGCGCTGGGCGGCCCCGGGCTGCTGCGCTCCTTTGTCCCCGATGGCGACGAGGCCTTCGACCGCAGCCACGCCGAGGTCGCCTATACCTACGACAACGCCGTGGCCGGCCTCGCCCTGCTGGCCGGCGGCGACCGCCCCGCCGCGGCTCGCCTCGCCGAGGGCCTGCGCCTGGCGCAGGGCCAGGACCGGCACTGGACTGACGGCCGGCTGCGCAACGCCTACGCCGCCGGCCGGCTCTTCGCCGAGGCGCCGCGCAGCGCCCGCCCGCCGGGCTGGTGGGACGCGGTGCGCGGTACCTGGATCGAGGACGGCTACGCCGCCGGCTCCGCCACCGGCCCGGTGGCCTTCGCCATTCTGCTCTGGTGTGCGCTGGGCGACCCCGCCTTTCGTGCGGCCGCAGCGCAGGCGGCCGACTGGGTGGCGCGCGACGCCGCCCATCCCCGCGGCTTCACCGGCGGCACGATCGGCCACGAACCCACCCCCGCCAAACAGGGCTGGCTTTCCACCGAGCAGAACCTTGACCTCGCCGTCGCCTTCGAACGCCTCGGCCGCGTGCCCGAGGCGAGCCGCGCGGCGGCGCTGGTGCGCGCCCTGTGGCTGCCCGCGGAGGGGCGCTTCGCCGCCGGGCTGGACCCGGCCGGCGCGGTGAACGGCGATTCGGCGGTGGATGCCAACCTGTGGCCGCTGCTGTTCTGGCCCGGCCCGGACCTCGCCCCCGCGCTGGACTGGGTGCTGGCGCGCCACGGCCTGCCCGCCGGCGCTCCGGCGGCGGAGCTGGACGGGGTGGATTTCAACGACGACCGCGACGGGATCTGGCTGGAAGGCACGGCCCAGGCGGCGCTGGCGCTGCGCCGCGCCGGGCGCGGTGCCCTGGCCGACCGTTTCCTCGCCACCCTCGGGCGGGAGCGCCGGCGCGACGGCTGGATCTGGGCTTCCAGCATCCCCTGGCTCAGCACCGGCTTCTTCAACGGGGACGTGCCCTTCCGCTATCCCCGGCGCGGCCACCTGGCGGCCAATGCCTGGGCGGCGCTGGCGGTGCTGGACGTCAGCCCCTTCGATCCGCCGGATCGCGCCCCGCCCGCCATTCCACCGCGGTGATGGCGTAGGCGACGTGCCGGCGTAGCGCGTCGCCCTCCGGCAGCCGGGGGTGGTCGAACCCGCCGATCTCCCGCATGCCCAGCCGCCGCATCAGCCCCCAGGAGGCCGTGTTGGCCGGCACGGTGAAGGCCACCACCCGGTCCAGTTCCAGCGGCCCGAAGGCGGCGTCCAGGCACAGGGTCGCCGCTTCCCGGGCCAGCCCCTGCCCGTGCCAGCGCGACGCCAGCCGCCAGCCGATCTCCACCGCCGGGGTGAAGAAGGCCTCGAAGATCACCGGCATCAGGCCGCACATCCCGATCAGCCGGCCCTCCGCGCGGTGCTCCACCGCCCAGAAGCCCCAGCCCCGCTCGGCGAAGCCGGCCTCCACGCGGTCCAGCATGGCGTCCAGCACCTCGCGGCTCATCGGGCGCAGGTAGCGCTGCACCGCGGGTTCGGCGTTGAGGGCGAGAAAGGGCACGCGGTCTTCCGCCCGCCAGAGCCGCAGGCGCAGCCGCGCCCCTTCCAGGACCATCGGCGTCATCCGCGGTGGCCCGCCGAACCGTCCTGGTGGAGCGATTCCCGCCTGCCGGAACGGAAGGCAGTCGACCGGGACCGCGCGGCGTCGCCCGTCGTGGCAGTGGCGGCAATGGCCGGATCGGGCATGGCGGGATGGCTCCTCGGCGCGGCGGCGCGAAATGGCAGAATACGCGGAATCTGCCACAGGCAAGGCCGGGCTTAACCATCAAGCCCTTGTTGTTATCGGATTATCTTCCGAAAGACGGCCTGACGCGGTGGTCGCCGGCCAGGAAGTAAGAGCGTAAGGAAGCAAGGCGAACCCGCCGCCCCGGACGCCGCAGGCTTGGGCGAATTCCGCAACAGCCTCTAGAAGAGCGGACAGGCCGGGCGCCGCTCGCGAGCGGCAACCCGACCGAGCGATCAGGGGAGAGTGCCGACGTGACCGATGCCGCATCCAGCCCGCCCGCTGCCGGCGCCCGCTCCGGCAGCGCTTCCTCCGGCGGCGCGCTGGCGGGGCTGAAGGTGGTGGACCTCACCCGCGTGCTGGGCGGCCCCTACTGCACTATGATCCTGTCCGACCACGGCGCCGAGGTCATCAAGATCGAGCCGCCGCAGGGCGACGAGACCCGCCACTGGGGCCCGCCCTTCCGCACCGACGCGCGCGGCGCCCAGGACGCCAGCTACTTCCTGGGCGTCAACCGCAACAAGCGCGCCCTGGCGCTGGACCTGACGCAGCCCGCGGGGCGCGAGGTGCTGCTGCGCCTCCTCGAAGGCGCCGACGTGCTGGTGGAGAACTACAAGCCCGGCACCATGGAACGCTGGGGCCTGGGCTACGCCGCGCTGGAAGCCCGCTTCCCCGGCCTGGTGCATTGCCGCGTGTCCGGCTTCGGCGCCGAAGGGCCGCTGGGCGGGCTGCCCGGCTACGACGCGGTGGTGCAGGCCATGGTCGGGCTGATGTCCATCAACGGCGACGCCGAGAGCGGCACGGTGCGCATGGGCACCCCCGTGGTGGACCTCGCCACCGGGCTGTATTCCGCCATCGGCATCCTGATGGCGCTGCAGGAACGCGCGCGCTCCGGCCGCGGCCAGTACCTGGACATGACCCTGCACGATTGCGGCTTGGCGCTGCTGCACCCGCAGGCGGCCAACCACTTCCTCAACGGCAAGCGGCCGCGCGCCACCGGCAACCCGCACCCCAACATCAGCCCCTACAGCAAGTTCCGCACCCAGACCTGCGAGATCTTCATCGCCTGCGGCAACGACCCGACCTTTCGCAAGCTCTGCGCCTTTCTCGACCTGCCCGGACTGCCGGACGACCCGCGCTTCCGCACCAACGGCAACCGGGTGGAGAACCGCGCCGAGCTGGAAGCCATCCTGGACGCCCGCCTCCTCGCCGAGGATGGCCACGAATTCTGCGACCGCCTGATCCGCGCCGGTGTCCCCGCCGGCCCCGTGCTGCACGTGGACGAGGCCGTGCAGGCGCCCCACACCGCCGCCCGCGGTATGGTGGCGGAGCTGGACTGGTTCCGCGGCCTCAACACGCCGATCAAGCTGTCCCGCACCCCCGGCGGCGCCCGCCGCCCACCGCCCGGCTTCAACGCCGACGGCGCCGCCCTGCTGGCCGAGCACGGCTACTCGGAGGAGGAGATCGCGGGGCTGGCCGAACGCGGCGTGGTGGTCAGCGCGCCGCGCTGATCCCGCCACCATTCCTCCCCCGTGCAACGGAGCGCCGCCGCATGTCCCCGGACGTCCTTTCGCAACTCGCCCCGCACGGTGTGCTTCGGGCCGGCATCAACATGAGCAACTTCCTGCTGGTCACGGGCCGCGGCCCGGCCGGCGAACCCGCCGGCGTGGCGCCCGACATGGCGCGCGCCATCGCCGACCGGCTGGGCGTGCCGATCCGCTACGTGCCTTATCCCCGGCCGGGCGAGCTGGCCGACGACGCGAACAGGGATGCCTGGGATATCGGGCTGATCGGCGCCGAACCGCAGCGGGCCGAAACCATCGCCTTCACCGCCGCCTATGCGGAGATCGAGGCCACCTATCTCGTCCCCGCCGGTTCCCCCATCACGACGCTCGCCGAGGTGGACCGCGCCGGGACGCGCATCGCCGTGGCTGCCCGGTCGGCCTACGACCTTTGGCTGGAACGCAACATCCACCACGCCACCCTGGTCCGCGCCAACAGCATCGACGCCTCCTTCGACACTTTCACCGAAGGCAAGCTCGAAGTCCTGGCCGGCCTGCGCCCGCGCCTGCTCAGCGATGCGGAAAAGCTTCCCGGCGCCCGCGTGCTGGAAGGCCGCTTCACCGCCGTGCAGCAGGCCATCGGCACGGCCCGCGGCAAGTCGGCCGGCGCGGCCTTCCTGCAGGACTTCGTGGCCGAGGCGAAGGCCAGCGGCCTCGTCGCCAGCCTGATCGAGCGGCACGGCGTGCGCGGCCTCTCCGTCGCCCCCGCCGGCTGACGGCGGCGAGGGGCGCGGAGGCCGCTCAGGACGCTTCGGCCAGCACCGCGCCCGTGCTGCTGTCCGCGCTGCCCGGGCCGAACCCGCCCTGCAGCAGGCCGGCGATCTCCCCCGCGGGGCGGGGCTTGCTGAAGAAGTAGCCCTGCACCTCCGAGCAACCCTCGACCCGCAGGGCTTCCAGCTGCTCGGCGGTTTCCACCCCCTCGGCATTCACGGCCATGCCGAGCGAGCGTCCGAGCCCGATCACGGCGCGCACGATGGCGCCGCAATCCTCGTTCTCCGCCAGGCCGCGGATAAAGGACTGGTCGATCTTGATCTTGTCGAAGGGGAAGCGGCGCAGGTAGCTCAGCGACGAGTAGCCGGTGCCGAAATCGTCCATGGCGATGCGCACGCCCAGGGCGCGCATCTCATGCAGGATGGCCAGCACGCCCTCGCTGTCCTGCAGCAGCAGGGATTCCGTGATCTCCAGCTCCAGCCGGCAGGCCGGCAGGCGCGTCGCCGCCAGCACGGCCGTCACCTCCTTGGCCAGGTCGCGGTTGCGGAACTGCACGGGCGACAGGTTCACCGCCACCTTCAGCGTGCCCGGCCAGCCCGCCGCGTCCTGGCAGGCGCGTCGCAGCACCCAGCCGCCGATCTGCTCGATCACCCCGATCTCCTCGGCCAGGGGGATGAACAAGGCGGGCGACACCATGCCGCGCTCGGGGTGGTTCCAGCGCAGCAGCGCCTCGAAGCCGGTGATCACGCTGTGGGTGGCGTCCACCAGGGGCTGGTAGAACAGCTCGAACTGGTTCAGCACCAGGGCGCGACGCAGGTCCAGCTCCAGGCTCCGTCGCGCCTGGGCCAGGGCGTCCATCTCGGCCTCGAAGAAGCGGAAGGTGCCCCGCCCTTCCGCCTTGGCCCGGTACAGCGCCAGGTCGGCGGATTTCAGCAGCGCATCCGGCCCGTCCTCGCCGCCATTCGCCAGGACGATGCCGATGCTGGTGCCGATCACCACCTGATGCTCCTCGATCAGGAAAGGCGGTGCGAGCGCCTCGATCAGCCGCCGCGCCAGCGCCGCGGCATCCTGCGGCTGCACCGCCTGTTCCTGCACCACGGCGAACTCGTCGCCGCCCAGCCGCACCACCAGGTCGGAGTCGCGGACGCAGCCGAGCAGCCGCCCGGCCACCGCGCAGAGCAGCCCGTCCCCGACCGAATGGCCGAGCGTGTCGTTCACGGCCTTGAACTGGTCCAGGTCCAGCGTCAGCACCGCCAGCCCGTGGCCGCGCCGCGCACGGCCGAGGGCGTGCTCCATGTGCTCGCGGAACATCACGCGGTTGGGCAGGCCGGTCAGCGCGTCGTGATGCGCCATGAAAGACAGCTTGGCCTCGGCGCGGCGGCGCTCCGTCACGTCCTCGTAGGTGGTGACCCAGCCGCCCCCGGCCACGGGCTGGCGCGACACCGCCACCGAACGCCCGTCCGGCAGGTCGCACTGGAACACCTCCTGCGCGGTGCCCCGGCCCATCAGCAGGCTGGCGAGTTCCGGCGTGGGAAACACGGCCTCCGGCGCAGCACCCGGCGCCGGCGGCCCGAACATCTCGGCGAAGCGGTGATTGGACACCACCAGCTGCCGGTTGGCGTCGAACAGGCACAGGCCCTGGGTCATGTTGTTCAGCGCGGCGTCCAGCTGTGCGTGCTGCGCCGCGATCTTGCCGGCATGGCTGGATTCCTGCTCGCGCATCAGGGCGCGGATGCGGGCCAGCGAGGCGGCGATGCTGTTCTGCATGGTGGACAGCGCCCGCAGCAGCTGCCCCGTTTCGCCGCCGCCGCGTATGGGGATGCGGTTCTCCAGCCGCCCTTCCGCGATGGCATCGGCGATGGCCACCGCGCGCCGCAGCGCCGGCACGATGGAGCGGGTGAGCACCACGGTGATCACCAGCGCCACCAGCACGGAGAACAGGATGGCGAACCAGGTCCGCCGCGCCGAACGCTCCACGATCTCGCCGACGCTGCGGCGGTAACGGAAACCGTCGCCGGCGAAGATCTCCACCGCCGTCTGGAAGCGGTCCTCGATCCGGTTCAGCGTCGCCAGGGTGGCGTCGCGGTCCTGCAGGGATTGCCGGGCCAGCTCAGTGACGTCCTCCGCCAGCTGTGCGGTGGAACGGCGCCCGGCCTCGGACATCGCGCGCGCCTTGGCGACCTCCAGGTCTTCCAGCACGTCCGGCAGGGCCGCGGCCAGCGCCTCCTCGCTGTCGGGGCCGCCGCGCAGAAAGGAGGCCTCCGACCGGACCAGGTTGTTCTGCGCCGAGCGGAGATAGCTGACGGCCAGGAAGGCGTCGTCGTAGATGCGGATGGCGACGTCCCCGAGCTCCTTCTGCGCGGTGCGGGTATAGCCGCCCAGGGCCAGGGTCAGCGCGGTCAGGCCCAGGCAGGCCAGCAGGATCTTCAGGCGGATCGGCATGGCCGGGAGTGCTTCCTGCAACAAACGGGACGGTCCGGCCGGGGGCGACCGGACGCCTCGCCCGCCATGCTGGGGCAGGGAGCTTTCCGGACCCTGAAGAACGGCTCCTCAGCGCACCCGCACGGTCATCCGCATGCGGGGATGGATGCCGCACTGCACCGAGAACAGGCCGCTCTCGGGAAAGGGCACGTCCAGCACCACGCCGGGCGATTGCAGGTCCGAGTCCAGCAGCACGGTGCTGGCGCCGGATACCAGGATCTGGTGCGGGAACTCATCCTGGTTGAGGAAGCGGACGGTTTCGCCCCGGCGGATCTCCACCGCGCTCTGGCCGAAGTTGCGCCCTTGCTGCGACACGGTGACCGGCCCGGCGGCGAGGGCGACCAGCAGGGGCTGCGTGCCCAGGAACAGGGCGGCGAAGAGCCCGAGCGTTGCCGCCGGGGAGTGCCAGAAGCGGCCGAGGGGAGCGTCGGGCATCAGCGTGCCTCCGGCGCCAGGCGGCGCTCCGCCGACACCCGGTAGGCGCGGGTGCGTGCCAGCAGCATGGGGTCGTCGCCCGGCTCGATCCCGTCCACCAGGTTCAGCGGCGTGAACAGCAGCTGCCGCTGCCGCGCTTCCCCATCCGGCACCATGTCCCGCAGCCGCAGGCGGCCGAGCTCCACCAGGGGGCGGTCCTCGGGCCAGGGCCGCGTGCCGTCATCGGTGCGGTCGCCCGGGCCGGCCAGCTGCAGCAGGAGGCGGAAATCGGCCTCCCCGCGCGCCATCCGCGGCGGCAGCTCGCGCGACAGGAAGTCCGGCGCTTCCAGCGCAGCGGCGGCGGCATCCAGATGCGCCTTGCCCGCCGCCGGAACCAGCCGGTATCGCCCGGCCCGCCGCACGCCGTCCGCGCCGATGAAGCGGAGGGCACTGACGCCGAAGAACTCCTCCGTGGCGTAGCTGACCGGGGCAGGCTTCGGCGTGTCGAGGAAGTTCCGCGCGGCGGGATGGGCGGTGGCAAAGGCCTCCAGCCCAGCCGGCCCGGAGGCCAGGGCGCCGAGAAAGCCCAGAAACTCCTCCGGCGTGGCGGCGGGAAAGCCGTTGAAGGAATGCGCGACGATGTCGGCTTCGGCATCGGGCAGCAGGAACCGGACGGCCATGCCGCGTGGGCTGGCGGCGGGGTCGTTCTCGGGCAGGCCCGGCACCGCGGCGAAGCAGGAAAAGCGCACCAGTACCGGCACCTCTCCGCCGCGCAGGTGCGGGGCGCGCCACCAGTTCGCGGCATCGGGCGCGGGCGTGAAGCCGCCGGACACCAGCAGGCCGTTGCCGTGCACCGCGCGGCGTCCCTCGTGCGGGCCGGCGAACAGCGTGTCGAAAGCTCCGACGATGCGGGTGGGCAGCGTCGCCGGCTGGGCCCGGCCCGTCCGTTGGAAGCCCAGCCCCGGCAGCGCGCCGAGGGTGGCCAGCAGCATCCTGCGGCTGTGGGGAGAAGACATGGGCGTCGCGGACCTGTGCGGGGCCGGGGGTTCAGGGAGCCGGACCCGATCGGACCACCCTAGGCGCGGCCGCGTTAACCGCCCGCTACCGGCGCCCCCCGACCCCGCGCCCGGGCCCGGGCCGCAGCCCGGCGCATTCGGCCGGCCAAGCGCCGCCCTTGCCGGACCGAGCTTCGCGCCGATCTACTCGGCTTCGCAGGACCCCGGGGTGGCCCGGCGCGGCGCCGTTTGGTGGTGCGGCGGGCCACGGGCAGTATGCGGGCGGGGGAGTCGCGAAGCGCGGCGTGCGGCGTGCACGGCCGGTTCGGGGCGGGCAGAAAAGGACGTCGAGACATGGCACTGCGCGGAACAGCGGCGGCCGGCCTGGCCATGGTCGCCCTGGCCACCCTGTCGGCCACGGCCAGCCCCGCGCGGGCGCAGGGGCGCACGATCACCGTGGCGGCGCACTACACTGCCGACCAGATGCGACCCCTGGAGGCCTGCTACCGCGAGTACGAGCGGCTGAACCCCGGCATCCGCATCGTGTACCAGCAATCGGCCATCGCCGATTTCCTGCAAACGGTAATGACGGCACGGCTCGGCGGCACCTCGCCGGACATCTACAGCGTCTATGCCCAATGGTCCGGGCAGATGACGGAAGCCGGGCTGCTGGACGTGCCGCCGCGGCCGATCCTGGATTTCATCGAGGAGAACTACGTCCCCAGCACGGTGGAAGGCGTCCGCGCGCGCGGGCAGGTCTGGGGCATCCCGGCGGAGATCAGCACCTACATGCTGGTCTACAACAAGGCGCTGCTGCGCCAGGCCGGCTATGACGCACCGCCGCGCACCTGGGACGAGCTGCGCGAGATGGCCGGCAAGATCACGCGCCGCAACGCCCAGGGCAACATCACCACCGCCGGCTACGCCTTCGGCCCCACCGTGGCCAATGCCGTGCACCCCTTCTTCTCGCTGATGCTGTCGCAGGGCGTCAGCCCGTTCCAGGACGGCGCCCGCGGCACCAACCTGGCGCGGCCGGAAGCGGAGGCGGTGCTGTCGGGCATGGCCCGCCTGTTCACCGACGGCGCCACCAGCAACGCCGTCCAGGTGCGCGACTTCCCCAGCGGCACGGTGGGCATGGCGATCATCGCCAACTGGTTCAAGGACACGCTGCGCCAGGGCTTCGGCGACCGCTTCGCCGACACGGTGGGCGTCGCCCCGATCCCCACGGCTGCGGCGGACTGGCGGACCTTCCAGTATTCCTTTTCCTGGGGCGTGGACGCGCGCAGCCGCAACAAGGAAGCCGCCTGGGAATTGCTGCGCTGGCTGAACACGCCGCGCGCCGCCGGGCAGCGCTCCTGCACCGGGGAGATGCTGGTGCGGATGGGCGGGCTGACCGGCAACAAGGCCGACATCGCCGCCTCCGCCAGCGACCTGGGCGACGATTTCACCCGCCCCTATGTCGAGGCCATCGCTTCCGGCCATACGGTGGCGGCGCCCAACCTGATCCGCATGACGGAAATCCAGCAGCAGCTGCGCAACGCCATCGAGAAGGCCTGGAGCGGCGCGCTGACCCCCGCCCAGGCGCTGCGCCAGGCGGACCGGGAGATCGCGCCGCTGCTGGCGGATGAGCGCTAGGAGGCTGCGGGCCGCCCCGTGACGCCGCCGGGCGTTCCCGCCGGCACGGGCGAAGCCTGGCCGGGCGCTGTCGCTTCCCGCCCCGCAACGGGAACGGTGGGCCTGCCCCGCCGCCGGCGGCGCCGGAACTTCGGGCCGCGCTTCGCGCCCTACCTGTTCCTCGCGCCCGCGCTGGTTCCCGGGGTGCTGTTCTACCTGTTGCCGGTGGGCGTTTCGCTGATCCTGTCCTTCACGGATTGGAACCTGCTCTCGGCGCCCCGCTGGGTGGGGTGGCGCAACTACACCTACCTGCTGAGCATCGACCCGACCTTCTACCGCACGCTGCTGAACACCTTCGTGTTCGCGATCGGCGGCGCGGTGGTGGGCATCCCCCTGGCCCTGCTGGTGGCCTGGGCCATCTCGCTCAGCCGCGGCAAGGCGTACTGGCGGGTGATCTTCTGGCTGCCGATGGTCACCAACGTCGTCGCCGTCGCCTATGCCTGGCGCTTCGTGCTGGACCCATCCTACGGGCTGCTCAACCGCCTGCTCGAACTCGTCGGGCTGGGCGGGCCGGAATGGCTGGGCTCGCCGACGACGGCCATGATCTCCGTGGTGGCGGTCTCGGTGTGGATGGGGTTGGGGCACAACATCCTGCTCTTCGCCGCCGGGCTGGAAAGCATCGACGAGAGCCTTTACGAGGCCGCGCGGCTGGATGGCGCGGGCCCCTGGCGCATCCTGCGCCACGTCACCCTGCCGCTGCTGCGCCCGACGCTGCTCTTCGCCAGCGTCACCGGGTTGATCAGCGGCCTGGGCACCTTCGCGCTGATCCTGCTGCTCACCGCCGGCGGGCCGGAAGGCAGCACCAACGTGTCCGCCCTCTACATCTACCAGATGGCCTTCGAGCACCTGCGCATGGGCCGCGCCTCGGCGGCGGCGCTGATCCTGTTCGTGCTGGTGCTGCTGCTGACGCTGCTGCAGGTGCGGGTGCTGCGCCGGGGTGGGCTGGATGCGCATTAGCGGGCGATCCGCGGCCGCTGCGCCGCGTCGCCGGCGGCGCGGCCGGTCCTGGCGCGGCTCGCTGGGGGCTGCGCTGCGCTATGCCCTGCTCACCCTGGGCGCAGTGGCGATGCTGCTGCCCTTCGCCGACACGGTGATCGGCGCACTGCGCACCCCCGCGGAGCTGCTGGCCCGGCCCCCGGCCTATTGGCCCGGCGACCCCGCCTGGACCAACTTCCGCCGGGTCTTCACGGAACTGCCGATGCTGCTCTGGCTCGGCAATTCCGCCCTGGTCACGGTGTCCATCACCGCGATCCAGCTGCTGACCAGCTCCATGGCCGGCTTCGCCCTGGCCAAGTACCGCTTCCCCGGGCGCGAGGCGCTGCTGCGCGTGGTGCTGGCGGCGCAGATCGTGCCCTTCTTCCTGCTGGTGATCCCGATCTTCCTGCTGATCCGCTACTGGCCGCTGGTCGGCGGCAACGACCTGTTCGGCCAGGGCGGCAGCGGGTTCCTGGGCAGCTACGTCGCGCTGATCCTGCCCTTCGCGGTGTCCTGGTACGGCATCTTCCTGATGCGCCAGTTCATGCTGACCATCCCCGACGAGCTGCTGGACGCCGCCCGCATCGACGGTGCCTCGGAACTGCGCATCCTGTTCCGCATCGTGCTGCCGCTGGCCAAGCCGGCCCTGGCGACGCTGGGGATCTTCGTCTTCATCTACCAGTGGAACGAGATCATCTGGACCATGACGGTAACCCGCGCGGCACCGGCGCTGCAAACCGTGCCGGTGGGCATCTACCTGCTGCGCAACGCCTTCGACGACGTGGGCCAGCAATCCCTGCAGCAGGCGGCCATCGCGGTCAGCACGGCGCCGGTGCTGATCCTGTTCCTGCTGCTGCAGCGCTACTACGTCCGCGGCATCAACATGTCCGGCCTGAAGGGCTGAGCGGGCCGCGCGGGTGGCCGCGCCGGCGGATCGGGGCTACCTGCTGCCCAGCATGGCCGCCGAGACCACCTGCCGCACCGGCCCCGCCGCGACCCGGACCGGGAAGCTGCGGGCCACCATCGCGGACGAGATCCTGCGCGGCGCGCTGGCGCCGGGCACGCCGCTGGAGGAGGTGGAGCTCGCCCGGCGCTTCGGCGTGTCCCGCACGCCGGTGCGCGAGGCGTTGCGCGACCTCGCCGCCTCCGGCCTGGTGCAGACCCGCTCCCACCGCAGCGCGCTGGTGGCGCGTCCATCGCTGCAACAGCTGCGCGGCATGTTCGACGTGATGGCGGAGCTGGAAGCCCTTTGCGCCGGGCTTTGCGCCACCACCATGCGCCCGGCGGAACGGCAGGAACTGCTAGCGCTGCACGAGAGCCTCGCCGCGCTGGTGCGGGGCGGCGACCCGCAATCCTACCACGAGGGCAACGAGCGCTTCCACGAGGCGATCTATGCCGGTAGCGGCAACGACTACCTCGCGGAGATCACCCTGGCGACGCGCGGGCGCCTGTCGCCCTTTCGCCGGGCGCAGTTCCGCTCCCTCGGCCGCCTGGCGCAATCGCATGCCGAGCACGAGCGCGTGGTGACTGCCATCCTGTGCGGCGACCGCGACGCCGCCGCCCGCGAGATGCGGGCCCATATCACCACGGTCGAGGTCGCCTACGAGCGCTACGCCGACAGCGTTTGAAGGCCCCGGGCCGCGCCCGCCCGGCGGTTGGCACGCGGCTTGGATGCTCCGGCCCGGACTGTTCGGGAAAAGGGCCATCATGCGCATCGATGCAGGAACCGGCGGCACCGGGCCGTCCACCGCCCGTCCGGCCGCACCCCGCGGCGCATTCCGGCCATGCCCCTTCCCCGCTGCGCCGGTGCGCCGGTGAGCGGTCCCGCCCCCATCCCGCCTTCCCCGGAGGAGGAGACGCTCGCCGCCTATCTGGACGCGGCGGTGGCCCTGGCCGGCATCCCGATGGACCCGTCCTGGCGGGCTGAGGCGCTGGCCAACCTCCGCGGCATCCGCAACGCCGCCGCGCTGGTGCTGGACTTCCCGCTGGACGAGGAGGCCGCCGCGGCCCCGGTGTTCCGCGCATGAATACCGGGAGTGCCGCCGCCCTCGCGGCCGGGATCGCCGCGGGCACCATCACCGCCCGCGCCGCCACCGCGGCAACGCTGGACCGCATCGCCGCCATCGACGGCCGCACCAACGCCTTCACCGACCTCCTCGCCAGCCGCGCCCTCGCCACCGCCGGAGCCCTCGATGCCCGTCACGCGGCCGGCGAGGCGACCGGCCCCCTGGCCGGCGTGCCCTTCGCGGTGAAGAACCTGTTCGACGTGGCGGGGCTACCGACCCGCGCGGGGTCGCGCATCAACCGGGAACGCCCGCCCGCGGCGCGCGACGCCGCCCTGATCCGGCGGCTGGAAGGCGCGGGAGCGATCCTCGTCGGCGCGCTGAACATGGGCGAATACGCCTACGACTTCACCGGCGAGAACGCCCATGACGGGCCCTCGCGCAACCCGCACGACCTCGGCCACATGAGCGGCGGCTCCTCCGGCGGCTCGGCGGCGGCGGTGGCGGCAGGGCTGGTGCCGATCGCGCTGGGTTCCGACACCAACGGTTCCATCCGCGTGCCCGCGGCGCTGTGCGGCATCTTCGGGCTGAAGCCCACCTATGGGCGGCTCAGCCGCGCCGGAACCTTTCCCTTCGTGGACAGCCTCGACCACCTCGGGCCCTTCGCGCGCGGGGTGACGGACCTCGCGCTGGCCTATGACGCCCTGCAGGGCCCCGACCCCGAGGACCCCGTCCTGGCCGACCGCGCGCCCGAGCCGGTGCTGCCCAGCCTGGAGGCAGGCATCGCCGGCCTGCGCATCGCCGTGGCAGGCGGCCACTTCGCCCGCAACGGCGACCCGGAGGTCTTCGCCGCCGTGGCCAGGGTGGCGGAGGCCCTGGGCGCCACGGCGCGGGTGGAACTGCCCGAAGCGCACCGCGCCCGCGCCGCCGCCTTCACGATCACCGCTGCCGAGGGCGCGGCGCTGCACTTGGCGCGGCTGCAACGCCGCCCGGGGGATTTCGACCCTGCCACGCGCGACCGCCTGATCGCCGGCGCCACGATCCCCGCGGCCTGGGTGCAGGCGGCGCAGCGCTTCCGCCGGTGGTATCGCGAGCGGGTGCTGGCGCTGTTCGACTCGGTCGACGTGATCCTCGCCCCTTCCACCCCCTGCCGCGCCCCGGCCCTGGGACAGGCGAGCTTCGTGCTGGACGGGGTCACCCTACCCGTCCGCCCCAACCTGGGCGTCTTCACCCAGCCGATCTCCTTTATCGGCCTGCCCGTGGCGGCGGTGCCGGTCTGGCTCGACGGCGGGCTGCCGCTGGGCGTGCAGGTGATCGCGGCGCCCTGGCGGGAAGACGTGGCGCTGCGGGTGGCGCGCCAGCTGGAACGGGACGGCGTGGCGCGGGCGCCGGTCGCGGCGCTCTGACGCGACCGGCGCCGGGCCTCAGCCGATCCGGATCACCACCTTGCCCAGGTGCGACTGCCCCTGAAGGTGACGGAAGGCGTCCAGGGTCTCCGCGAAAGAGAAGACCCGATCGATCACCGGGCGGATGCCGTGGAAGGCGATGGCGCGGTTCATCGCCTCGAACATCTCGCGCGAGCCGACATAGATGCCGCGCAGCACCGCGCGGCGGCGCATGATCAGACTGGGGTTGATCTGCCCCTGCGTCAGCACCCCGATCAGGTGGACGGAACCGCCGACGCGGGTGGACAGGATGGATTTCGGCAGCGTGCCGGCCCCGCCCACCTCCACCACGTGGTCCACCCCGCGCCCGTCGGTCAGTGCCAGCACCTGCGCTTCCCAGTCCGGGTGCGCGCGGTAGTTCACTCCGGCATCGGCGCCCAGTTCCTTCGCCCGCGCCAGCTTCTCGTCGGAGGAAGAGGTGATGATCACCCGCGCCCCCGCCGCGCGGGCGAATTGCAGCCCGAAGATGGAAACGCCCCCCGTGCCCAGCAGCAGCACGGTCTGACCGGGCCCCACCGGACGTTCGGTGTTCAGCGCGTTCCAGGCCGTCACCCCGGCGCAGGGCAGGCAGGCGCCTTCCTCGAAGCTGAGGTGTTCGGGCAGGCGGACCAGCCCGTCCTGCTCGAACAGCACGTATTCCGCCAGCACGCCGTCCACCGCGCCGCCCAGGGCGGTGCCGTTGTGCTCCTCGGCCACGCCGCCGGCGATCCAGTTCTGCATGAAGGTCCCGGCCACGCGGTCGCCCACCGCCACGCGCGACACGTCGGCGCCGACCTCCACCACCTCGCCCGCCCCGTCCGAGAGCGGCACCAGCCCGGGCTTCACCCCGCCGCCGCCGTAGCGGCCGGTGACCACCATCAGGTCGCGGTAGTTCAGCGAGGCCGCGCGCATCCGCACCAGCACCTGCCCACGGGCGGGGCGGGGCTGCTCCACTTCCGCCAGGGTCAGGTCCTCGATCGCGCCACTCTTGGGAAGCCGATAGAGCCGCATGCCTCGTGTTCTCCTGCCCGTGTTTCCGGCGGTGCGCGCCGCCGCGTCGCGGCCGGGGCGCGCCCGCCGCGCCGGGGCGTGGCATACCGCGTGCTCCCGCCATCGGACACCGAGGAGAACCCCGTGCAGATCAACATTCCCGAGATCGTGGCCGAAGTGGAGGCCGCCTTCGCCCGCTACGAGACTGCCCTGGTGACCAACGACGTGCCCGTGCTGGAGGAGCTGTTCCGCGACGCGCCGGAAACCATCCGCTACGGCGCCGCGGAGAACCTCTACGGCATGGAGGAGATCCGCGCCTTTCGCCGGGCGCGGCCGTCCGTGGGCCTGGCGCGGACGCTGCAGCGCACGGCCATCACCACCTACGGCCGCGACCTCGCGACCGCCAACACCATGTTCACGCGCGACACGGCGCCGGGAAAGGTGGGGCGGCAGAGCCAGACCTGGGTGCGCTTTCCCGAAGGCTGGCGGGTGGTGTCGGCGCATGTGAGCGTGGTGGCGGCGGAATAAGGCCGGGGGAGTGAACTCCCCCGGACCCCCTCCTTTTTTCAGGAGTAAAAGAGCGACGGCCGCCACGGGCGCAGCCGCAGACTCCCGAAAATAGAAGGGGGTCCGGGAGGATACCTCCCCCCGGCTTCACTTCTCAGGCCCGCGCCGCATCCTGCACGTGCAGGCTGGTGGTCACCGTGCCGTTCCAGCTTTCCGCCCGCAGCGTGCCGCACAGGTGCAGCGGCGCGCCGCCGGAGCCCAGCAGCAGCTGCGCCAACGGCCCGTCCTTGGCACGGAAGCACACCGCCTTGAGCCGCCCGCCTTCCTCGCCTTCCAGGAAGGCCCGCACCGTGGCGCCCTCCTTGCCGACGCGGTCGGCGCGGACGATCCGGGCGCGGCGCAGCGCGAAGACCGGTTCCTCGTTGCCGGCGCCGAAGGGTGCGAGCCGTCCGACCTGCCCGGCGAACTCCGTGGTGGCGGCCTGCACGGACAGCGTGCCTTCCACCGGCAGGTCCGCGGCCATGGGCAGGCTGTTGGCATGGCTCAGCCGCTCCGCCAGGAAGGCCCGCAGCTCCGCCTCGCGCGCTTCGGCGAAGGAGAAGCCGGCCGCCATGGCGTGGCCGCCGCCGGTCAGCAGCAGCCCGGCCTGCCGCGCGGCGATCACCGCGGCGCCGAGATCCACCCCCGGCACCGAGCGGCCGGACCCGCGCGCCACCCCGTCGGCGATGCCGGCCACCAGGGCGGGACGGTTGAACTTTTCCTTCACCCGGCCGGCGACGATGCCGACCACGCCGGGGTGCCAGCCGGAACGGCACACCAGCAGCACGGGGCTGCCGGCATCGGCCTGGCGCTCGGCCTCGCTGAAAGCGGCACCCAGCACGTCGGCCTCGACCTCCTGCCGGCGGCGGTTGGTGACGTCCAGGCGTTCGGCCATGGCGCGCGCCTCGACCGGGTCGTCCCCCACCAGCAGCCGCAGCGCCAGGTCGGGCTCGCCGATGCGCCCCGACGCGTTGATGCGCGGGCCCAGCACGAAGCCCAGCGTGTGCGCGGTGGGGGCATCCTTGACCGCCGCCAGTTCCAGCAGGGCGGCGATCCCGGCCCGCTCCCGCCGCGCCATCACCTTCAGCCCTTGCGCCACCAGGGCGCGGTTCAGCCCGGTCAGCGGCATCACGTCGCAGACGGTGGCCAGCGCCACGAGGTCCAGCAGCTCCAGCAGCCGCGGCTCCGCCTGGCGCTCGAAGAAGCCGGCGCGGCGCAGCACGCGCTGCGTCGCCACCGCCGTCAGAAAGGCCACCGCCGCGGCGCAAAGGTGGCCGAGGCCGGAGGAGCAATCCAGCCGGTTCGGGTTCACCACTGCGGCGACGTCGGGCAGCACGCCCTCCGCCTTGTGGTGGTCCAGCACCACGACATCGGCGCGGCCGCGCGCGGCGTCCAGCGCCTCGCCCGCCGCCGTGCCGCAGTCCACGCAGATGATCAGCCCGGCCCCTTGGTCGCAGAGCCGCGCGATGGCCGCCGCGTTGGGGCCGTAGCCTTCCTTGATCCGGTCGGGCACGTAATGCGCCGCCTCGCAGCCCAGGCCGCGCAGGGCGCGCACGGTCAGCGCGCCGGAACAGGCGCCGTCCACGTCGTAGTCGCCGTAGACCACCACGCGCTCGCCGCGGCGCACGGCGTCCGCGATACGCGAGGCCGCGGCATCCATGTCGCGCAGGCAGGACGGGTCGGGCAGCAGCGCCCGCAGGGTCGGTTCCAGGAAGTCCGGGGCGCCGTCCACGCCGACGCCGCGCGCCGCCAGCATGCGCCCCACCATTTCCGGCAGGGCGAGGCGCTGCGCGATCGCGAGGCCCAGCCGCTCGTCGGCGCCGCGCCAGATCCAGCGCCGGCCGGTGATGCTGTGCGTGACGCCCAGCACCGCCTCGGCCGGCGGGAAACTGCCCTCAGCCAAAGAAGGCCCCGGGCTTCAGGGTCAGGTTATGGTGCCCCTCGACGTAGCGCACCGTGCCGGTCTTGGAGCGCATCACGATGGAATGGGTGATGGCCCCTGCCGCCGTGCGGCGCACGCCCCGCAGAAAGGCGCCGGTGGTCACGCCGGTGGCCGCAAACATCACCTCGCCGCGCGCCATCTCGTGGGTGGCGAACTTGCGGTGCGGGTCGGTGATGCCCATGGCCTTGGCGCGCTCGATCTGCGAGTCGTCCTCGTAGAGCAGGCGTCCCTGCAGCTGGCCGCCGATGCAGCGGAAGGCCGCCGCCGCCAGCACCCCTTCCGGCGCGCCGCCGGAGCCGAGATACATGTCCACCCCCGCATCGGGCTGCGAGCAGGCCACCACGCCGGCCACGTCGCCGTCGCCCAGCAGCATGATGCGCGCCCCGGCGGCGCGGCAGGCCCTGATGGTTTCCTGGTGCCGGTCACGGTCGAGCATGCAGACCACGAGGTCGTTGACGGAGCACTTCTTGGCCCGGGCCAGCTCGCGCAGGTTCTCCTCGGGCGAGGCGTCGAGGTCCACCACGCCGGCCGGCAGGTTGGGGCCGACGGCGATCTTTTCCATGTAGATGTCGGGGGCATGGAGGAAGCCGCCGGCCTCCGCCACCGCCAGCACGGCGATGGCGTTGGGCCCGCCCTTGGCGGTGATGGAGGTGCCCTCCAGCGGGTCCACGGCGATATCCACCTGCGGCCCGCCGAGCCCGACCTTCTCGCCGATATAGAGCATCGGCGCCTCGTCCATCTCGCCCTCGCCGATCATCACCGTGCCGGAGATGGCGACCGTGTCGAAGGCGCGGCGCATGGCGTCCACGGCGGCGCCGTCGGCGCTGTTCTTGTCGCCGCGGCCCACCCAGGCGGAGGCGGCCAGCGCCGCGGCCTCGGTGACGCGCACCAGCTCCATGGCCAGGTTGCGGTCAACGGGGGTGGGGTCGCGCTTGATGTCGGACATGATAACTTCTTCCGGCTCCTTCAGAACGTCTCGATGCGGATCAGCGCGGGCCGCTCCACCACCGTATCCAGGGCTTCGATGCGCGCCACCGCGGCGGCCATCGCGCCCTCGGTGGCGTCGTGCGTGGTCAGCACGACAGGCACCGCCTCGCCGGGGGCGCGGCCGCGCTGCAGCAGGGTTTCCAGGCTGATGCCGGCGTCGCGCAGGGCGGCGGTGACGTCGGCGATCACGCCGGGGCGGTCCACCACCATCAGCCGCAGGTAATAGGCGCCGCTGCGCGCGCTCATCGGCACGGAGGGCGCGGGGGAGAGCGCTTCCAGCCCCGCCCCCCAGACGGGCGTGTGCCGCCCGCGCGCGAGGTCGATCAGGTCCGCCACCACGGCGCTGGCGGTGGGCCCGGCGCCGGCGCCGCGGCCTTCCAGCACCACGCGGCCGACGAAGTCGCCTTCCGCCACCACGGCGTTGAACACGCCCTCCACGTGGGCCAGCGGATAGGCCAGCGGCACCATGCAGGGGTGCACCCGCGTCTCGATCCCCGCCTCGGTCCAGCGCGCCAGGCCCAGCAGCTTGATGCGGTAGCCCAGCTCCTCCGCCAGGCGGATATCCAGGGCGGAAACGCCGCGGATGCCCTCGACGTGCACGGCGGCGAAGTCCACCGGCCGGCCGAAGGCCAGGGCCGCCAGGATCGCCAGCTTGTGGGCGGCGTCCACGCCGTCTACGTCGAAGCTCGGGTCGGCTTCGGCGTAGCCGAGCTTCTGCGCCTCGGCCAGCGCTTCGCCGAACTCGCGGCCGCGCTCGCGCATGGTGGAAAGGATGTAGTTGCAGGTGCCGTTGAGGATGCCGGACACGCGGCCGATGCGGTTGGCCGCCAGCCCTTCGCGCAGCGCCTTGATGGCGGGGATGCCGCCGGCCACCGCGGCCTCGAAGAACAGCGGCACGCCGCGCGATTCCGCGGCATGGGCCAGGGCGGCGCCGTGCACCGCCAGCAGCGCCTTGTTGGCGGTGACCAGCGGCTTGCCGGCGGCGATGGCGGCCTCGGCCGTGGCGCGGGCCGGGCCCTCGGCGCCGCCGATGGCTTCCACCACCACGTCCACCGCCGGGTCGGCGGCGAGCGCCACGGGGTCGTCGTACCAGCGCAAACCGTCGATCGGCAGGCCGCGGTCGCGCGAGCGGTCGCGCGCCGCCACGGCGGTCACGGCGATGGGGCGCCCGGCGCGGGCGGCGATCAGATCGGCGTTGGCGCGCAGCAGCGCGAGCGTTCCCGCGCCCACGGTGCCCAGGCCCGCGAGCGCAACGGCGAGGGGACGGGTCACGCCCCGGCGAGCTCCGGCGCGGGCTGCTCGGCGGTGGAGGGACCGCCGTCGCCCGGAACGGGCGCGGGACCACCATTGTCGGTCATCAGGAAGGAGCGGATGCCGCGCAGCGCCTGCCGGATGCGGTGGCTGTTTTCCACCGTCGCGATGCGGACATGGCCGTCGCCGTACTCGCCGAAGCCGATGCCCGGGGCCACCGCCACCTTGGACTTGGCCAGCAGCAGTTTGGAGAACTCCACCGAGCCGAGGTGGCGGAAGCGCTCGGGGATCGGCGCCCAGATGAACATGGAACCTTCCGGGCAGGGCACTTCCCAGCCGGCCTGCTTGAGCCCCTTCACCAGCTGGTCGCGGCGGTCGCGGTACAGCTCGCGCATCTCGGCCACGCAGTCCTGCGGCCCGTTCAGCGCGGCCACGGCCGCCACCTGGATCGGCGTGAAGGCGCCGTAGTCGAGGTAGGACTTCACCCGCGTCAGCGCGGCGATCAGGCGGGGATTGCCGGCGGCGAAGCCCATGCGCCAGCCTGGCATGTTGTAGGTCTTGCTCATGGAGGTGAACTCCACCGCCACGTCCTTGGCCCCCGGCACCTCCAGAATGGAGGGCGGCGGGGTGTCACCGAAATACAGCTCGGCATAGGCGAGGTCGCTCAGCACGAAGAGGTCGTGCTGCTTCGCGATGCGCACCACCTCCCGGTAGAAGCTGATATCGGCCACCAGCGCGGTGGGGTTGGACGGGAAGTTCACGATCAGCGCCGTCGGCTTGGGCACGGAATGCCGTACCGCCCGGTCGATCGCCGCCAGCATCTCGTCGTCGGGGGTGGCCGGGATCGAGCGCACGGAAGCGCCGGCGATGATGAAGCCGAACTGGTGGATGGGGTAGGAGGGGTTGGGCACCAGGATGGTGTCGCCCGGCGAGGTGATGGCCTGCGCCAGGTTGGCCAGCCCTTCCTTGGAACCCAGGGTGGCGATCACCTCCGTTTCGGGGTCCAGCTTCACGTTGAAGCGGCGGGCGTAGTAGCCGGCCAGGGCGCGGCGCAGCCCGGGGATGCCCTTGGAAGCGGAATAGCGGTGGGTGCGCGGGTCCTGCACCGCTTCCACCAGCTTGGCCACGATGTGCGGCGGCGTCGGGCTGTCCGGGTTGCCCATGCCGAGATCCACCACGTCCTCGGCCGCGGCGCGGGCCTTGGCCTTGGCGCCGTTCACCTCGGCGAAGACGTAGGGCGGCAGGCGGCGGATGCGGTGGAAGTCGTCACTCATGGCACTCGGGGCTTTCTCGGGTGAACGGGGATCAGGGTAGCCGCGCCGGGCCGGGGGCGCGAGCGGTGTTGTTCGGGGATCAGCGGATCCGCGGCGCCGCCGGGATGTCCGGGGGCGGCGGGGCGGTCAGCTCCGCCGGCGGCGGGGCCGGGGCGATCAGCTCGGCCGGGGGCGCCGCGGGCGGGGTGGAGCCGGGGTCGGCGGTGCCGCCCAGCAGCACGCCGGTCGGGCTGGAAGCGGCGATCGGCGGGGCGGCGGCCAGGCGCGGCGGCGCGGGCGGGGCCAGCGGCACCTCTCCCGCGCCGGGGGTCGCCGGCGGCACCGGCAGGCTGACCGTGCCGGCATAGGCGCCGGCGTCCAGCGGCTGGCGGGACTGGGTGCGGCTGGCGGCCAGGGCCGTGGACAGCGCTTCGCGGGTCGAGGCCTCGCCCCGCTCGGGCCGGGCCGGCACCACGGACAGGTTCGGGCTGGGGTCGGACAGGCCCGGCGGCATGGCGCGCCCCTGCAGGGCCTCGCCGGTGATTTCGCGGATGGAGTTCAGCGGCCCTTCGGCGACGCAGCCGCCCAGGCCGAGCAGCAGCACCAGCGGCAGCACCCCCCTGCCCGGCCCCCCGCGCAACCCTGCACCGAGTCGAGGGGGTGCCGCGCGTCCTTGTCCCACTATCCCGCGCCACCTAGGTTCGATCAGCCCGTGGACCATCTCGTGCATCGCCCGCCCCCGCCGAGAGCGGTTTGCCGCAGAACGCGGGGGGCGTGAAGCGTCCGGAAGGCCCCCGGGCAGGGGAAGCGCGAAGAAGGCAACGAGAACATGACCCAGGATCCCACCCCGCAGGACCCGGCCTTTCGCCTGCCGGATGCCGCCCTGGTCAGCCGCACCATGGCCGACGTGGCCGAGCGCGGGCAGCGCATCGTGGCCGACTTCCTCAAGCGTCAGGCCCCGGTCGGGCAGCCCGGCAACGGCTCGGCCGACCCCTTCAACCTCGGCGGCGCCTTCATGGAGATGGCCACCCGCCTGATGACCAACCCCAGCCGGCTGGTACAGGCGCAGATCGGCTTCTGGCAGGATTACCTGACGCTCTGGCAGAACACCGCCCGCCGCATGATGGGCGGCGAGGTCGCGCCGGTGATCGCCGAGGACATCAAGGACAAGCGCTTCAAGGACGAGGCCTGGCGCGAGAACGAGGTCTTCGACTTCATCAAGCAGTCCTACCTGCTCTCCGCCCGCTACCTGCAAACGGTGGTGCGCGGCGCCGAGGAGGAGCTGGACAACAAGACCGCCCAGAAGGTCGACTTCTACACCCGCCAGTTCGTGGACGCGCTGAGCCCGACCAACTTCCTGCTCACCAACCCCGAGGTGCTGCGCCGCACGGCCGAAACCGGCGGCGAGAACCTGCTCAAGGGGCTGAGCAATCTGCTGGGCGACCTGGAGCGCGGCAAGGGCAACCTGCGCATCTCCATGACCGACCGCTCCAAGTTCGCGATCGGCGAGAACATCGCGGTCACCCCCGGCAAGGTGGTGTTCCAGAACGACCTGATGCAGCTGATCCAGTACACCCCTACCACGGACAAGGTGCTGAAGCGGCCGCTGCTGCTGCTGCCGCCCTGGATCAACAAGTTCTACATCCTCGACCTCCGGCCCAAGAACTCCTTTATCCGTTGGGCGGTGGCGCAGGGGCACACGGTGTTCGTCTGCTCCTGGGTGAACCCGGACGAGCACCTCGCAGCCAAGTCCTTCGAGGACTACATGAAGGAAGGCCCCTACGCCGCGCTGGACGCCATCCAGAAGGCGACGGGGGAGAAGCAGGTCAACGCCATCGGCTATTGCCTCGGCGGCACGCTGCTGGCCGCGACGCTGGCGCACATGGCCAAGCGCAAGGACACCCGCATCCGCAGCGCCACCTTCTTCACCACCATGGTGGATTTCGAGGAAGCGGGCGAGCTGAGCGTCTTCATCGACGAGGCGCAGCTGCAGGCGCTGGAAGAGAAGATGGAGAAGCGCGGCTTCCTGGAAGGCCGCGAGATGTCCAATACCTTCAACATGCTGCGCGCCAACGACCTGATCTGGTCCTTCGTGGTGCAGAACTACCTGCTGGGGCAGGAGCCCTTCCCCTTCGACCTGCTCTACTGGAACGACGACAGCACGCGCATGCCGGCGGCGATGCATTCCTTCTACCTGCGCCGCATGTACCAGGGGAACGACCTGGTGAAGCCCGGCGGCATCACCCTGGACGGGGTGGCGCTGGACCTGCGCGACGTGAAGGTGCCCACCTACATCCTTTCCACCCGCGAGGATCACATCGCCCCCTGGCGCAGCACCTACCGCGCCACGCAGATCTATGGCGGCCCGATCCGCTTCGTGCTGGCCGCCTCCGGCCATATCGCCGGCGTGGCCAACCCGCCCGAGAGCGGCAAGTACAGCCACTGGGTTAACGACACCCTGCCCCCCTCCCCCGAGGGCTGGCTGGAAGGCGCCACGGAGCTGGCGGGCTCCTGGTGGCCGGACTGGCACCGCTGGGTGTCGGCGCTGGACCGCACGGAGGTGCCCGCCCGCATCCCCGGCAGCGGCGCCCTGCCGGCGCTGGAGGACGCGCCGGGCAGCTACGTCAAGGTCATGGCGGGCGACTGAACCGCCCATCCTGCCCGGCGGCCGGCGCTCAGGCGAAGGCGATGCCGAAATGCGTCGGGTTGTCGTTGATGATGTCGCTCGCGGTCAGCGCCACGTGCTCGGGACTGTCGGAAAAGCTCATCACCACCTCGGCCCGGCTGAGCGTCCCGGCATCGAGCCGGCTCGCGTAGTACTGCACCTCGCCGGGCGTCGCGTCGCGGTGCAGCGCGTTCTGGTAGAGCAGCTCCACGAACTGCGTGCTGGACGGGTTGGCGCCGTAGCGCGCCTGGAATTCGGGGCTGCCGATGAAGTTCTGGACGATGTCGAGCGGCGCGATGCGCCCGGCATCCAATTGCTCGCGGTAGAACATCAGGCCGCCCAGGTCGGGCTTGCGGCCGAGCATGGTGTCGTAGAGCCGGGCCACGACCGCGGCATGCTCGTTCAGGTCCCAGATGCCGGCCTGCACGGTGGCGGCGGTCAGGTCCTTGTTTTCCGGGCTCTCGCTGAAGTTCACCAGCGTCTGCTCGCGGCTCTGCCCGGCGGCGAACTGCGCGCGGTAGTAGTTCAGCTCGGATTCCGCGGCGCCGCGGTGCAGCACGTTCTGGTACAGCCGCACCACATAGGCATCGTTGCTCAGCCCGGGCCCGAAGCGGGCCTGGAATTCGGGGCTGTTGTTGAAGCCGCCGGCCACGTCGGCCAGCCCGGCCCCGTGCTGCAGCTTGTCGATGTAGAAGTTCAGCCCCGCCTGGTCCGGGCTGCGCGCCAGCGCCGCGTTGTACAGCCGCACCGCCTGCGCCGCGGGGTCCCCGGGGTCGAAAACCAGCCGGCCATCGGCGAAGATCAGCACCTCCACCCCGTTCACGGCGTAGCTGTGGCCGGGCCCGGAAACGTGCGATGGCAGGCCGCCGCTGGTGGTGACCGCCGATCCCCGCAGGCCGATCGCCAGCGGCACGGCATCGATGCCGCTGCTGCCCCAGATCACCTCGTCGGGCGGTGGCCGGGCGTCGTCGTTGGTGATGGTGCCAGTGGCCGCGGCGCGGGCCAGGGTCGCGCCATCCGGCGGGTCGAGCACCAGCTGCAGCGTTTCGTCCGGCTCGAACACCGTGTCGCCACGGATGTTCACCGCCACCGAGGCGCTGGTCTGGCCGGGGGCAAAGGTCAGGATGCCGCCCGCCGCCTCGAAATCCGTGCCCAGCGTGGCCGTGCCGCCCAGCGCGTTCCAGCGCACCGTCACCGGCGCGGCGGAGGCCTGCGACAGGCTGAGGTTGAACACCATCGCCGTGGTGCCGGCATCGCCCTCGCGCATGATGGCGTCCGCCACCGACACCGCCGGCATGGTGTCGTCGTTGCGGATGGTGCCGATCGCCTCCGCCCGCGCCAGCGTCGCGGCGCTGGGTGAGGACAGCACCAGCCGGAACGCCTCGTCAGGCTCGAACACCGTGTCGCCGCGCACCGTCACGGCCACGGTGGCGCTGGTCTGGCCGGGGGCAAAGGTCAGGATACCGCCCGCCGCCTCGAAATCGGTGCCGGGCGTCGCCGTGCCGCCCACCGCGTCCCAGCGCACCGTCACCGGCGCGCTGGAGGCCTGCGACAGGGTGACGTTGAACGCCATCTGGCTCGTGCCGGCGTTGCCCTCGGCCATGGCGGCGTCGCCGACCGACACGGCAGGGATCACGTCGTCGTTGCGGATGGTGCCGGCGGCCTCCGCCCGGCCCAGCGTGGCGCCGGAGGGCGCGGAAAGCACCAGCCGGAAGGTCTCGTCCGGCTCGAACACCGTGTCGCCACGCACCGTCACGGCCACGGTGGCGCTGGTTTGGCCGGGGGCAAAGGTCAGCGTGCCCCCGGCCGCCTCGAAATCGATGCCGGGCGTCGCCGTGCCGCCCAGTGCGTCCCAGCGCACCACCACGGGCGCCGCGCTGGCCTGCGACAGGCTGACCGTGAACCCCAGGCTGGTGGTACCGCTGTGCCCTTCCAGCACGGAAGCATCCGCCACCGACACGGCCGGCACCACTGGCGCCGCGACGTCGTCGTTGCGGATGGTGCCCACCGCCTCGGCCCGCGCCAGGGTGGCGCCAGCGGGTGCGGACAGCACCAGCCGGAAGGTTTCGTCGGGCTCCACCGCCGTGTCGCCGCGCACGTTGACGGAGACGGTGACGCTGGTCTGGCCGGGCGCGAAGGTCAGCGTGCCCCCGGCCGCCTCGAAATCCGTGCCGGGCGTCGCCGTGCCGCCGATCGCGTCCCAGCGCAGGGTCACCGGCACCGTGGTCGCCTGCGATAGGCTGACCGTGAAGCCCAGGCTGGTCGTGCCGCCATGTCCTTCCAGCACGGAGGCATCCGCCACCGAGGCGGCCGGCACCACCGGCGCCGCGATGTCGTCATTGCGGATGGTGCCCACCGCCTCGGCCCGCGCCAGCGTGACCCCCGAGGGTGCGGACAGCACCAGCCGGAAGGTTTCGTCGGGCTCCACGGCCGTGTCGCCGCGCACCGGCACCGACATGGTGGCGCTGGTCTGGCCGGGGGCAAAGGTCAGCGTGCCCCCCGCGGCGTCGAAATCCGTGCCGGGCGTCGCTGTGCCGCCCACCGCGTCCCAGCGCACGGTGACCGGCGTGGTCATCGCCCGCGACAGGGTGACCGTGAACACCAGCGGCGCCGTGCCGGCATTCCCCTCCGCCATCGCGGCATCGGCCACGAACAGCACGGGCGGCACCGGCGTGTCGTCCAGCGTCGTGACGTTCAGCACCCGGACGTCGACCTGCATCGCCACGTCCTGGTGGCCGTCCGACACGGTCACGATCACCGGCCGGGTGGTGCCGCCCTGCCGCAGCAGGTCCACCCCCGGGAGCAGCTTCAGGGTCCTGCCGTTCACGATCTCGAAAAAGGCGCTGTCGGGCCAGGCGACGCTGTATTGCAGCGGCAGCCGGGTGTCGGGATCGATCGCGGCCAGCTCGCCGATCTCGGCGCCCACGTCGCTTTCCAGCACCACCCCGCCGCTGCTGAAGCGAAGCCCCGCCGGCGGCGTGTCGTCCACGCCGAGGAGCTGCACGTTCCAGGCGCCACCTGCCGCCTGCCAGCCTGAGCCGACGCGGACCTGCAGCCCGAAGCTCAGCACGGGGTCGGCGCCGGCTGCCCAGGCTTCCCGATCGAGCATCTGGGCGGGCGTGATCGTCACCACCTGCGTGGCCAGGTCGAGCACGGCCGTGAAGCGCGCCGCATCCGCCCCGGTCAGGGCGACCTCCGTGGCCCCCAGCCCGCCCTGCAACTGCAATCGGGCTGTCCAGTCCTCGGGCCCGGTGCTCTCCAGGATGGTGCCCGGGACCTGCCCGGACACGAGCAGGGTTGCCATACGCTCCGTTCGGCCGCTGTTGCCTGGGAGCCGCAGGTTGCCGGGCAAGCTTGAACGGAGGCTGAACGCGGGCGTGCCGCCCCGGGCCGGCGCCCTTCACGAGGCCGTGCACCGGGCCGGCGGTCGGAAACGATCCGTTGCAGCGCCGCCGCGCAAGGCCGCCCCGCGTTCCCGGCGTTCGCAGCGGCGGCGGCCGGCGCTATAGGCTGCCGGAATGACCCGCTTGCTGCGCTTCGTTGCCCTGGCCCTGATCGTGCTGCTCGCTGCCGGCTGGGGTGCCGCCTGGGTGAGCCGCGCCCCCGGCGAAACCTGGCCCAACGCCTTTGCCCGCCTGCTCACCGGCGGGACGGCGCCGGTGCCGCCCACCGCCGGCGGCCTCAGCCTGTCCGCGGGCACCAGCCTGGGCGGCCCCTTCACCCTGGTGGACCAGACCGGCAAGACCGTCACCGACGCCGACTACCGCGGCAAGGTCGTGGTGATCTTCTTCGGCTACAGCTTCTGCCCGGATGTCTGCCCCACCGAGCTGTCGGTCGTGGCCTCGGCCATGGACCTGCTGGGCGCGGATGCCGACCGCGTGCAGCCACTCTTCGTATCGGTGGACCCCGAGCGCGACACCCCGGCCAAGCTGGCCGACTACGTGGCCCTGTTCCACCCGCGCATCGCCGGCCTGACCGGCACGCCCGAGCAGGTCGCCGCCGCCGCCCGCGCCTTCCGGGTCTACTACGCCAAGACCACGCCGCCCGGCGCCGGCGAGTACCTGATGGACCACTCCGCCTTCACCTATCTCCTCGGTCCCGACGGCAAGCTGCGGACGCTGTTCCGCCCGGGCGTCACGCCCGAGCAGCTGGCCGAGGCCGTGCGAAGCAACCTGGGATAACCGCCACCATGGACCTGCCCACCCCAGACCTGCCGACGCAGCGGCCGGGCCGCGACGCGATCTCCCTGCCCAAGGACCGCATTCGCGTCCTGCTGCTGGAAGGCGTGTCCGATAGCGCCGTGGCCGCCTTCGCCGCCGCCGGCTACGAGAATGTCCGCCGCGAGGCCAAGGCGCTGGACGAGGCCTCCCTGCGCGAGGCGATCCGTGGCGTGCACCTGCTGGGCATTCGCTCCCGCACCCGCGTCACGGCGTCCGTGCTGGAAGCGGCGGACCGGCTGATCGCGGTGGGCTGCTTCTGCATCGGCACCGACCAGGTGGATCTCGACGCGGCGCGGCATCGCGGCATCCCCGTGTTCAACGCGCCCTTCTCCAACACCCGTTCCGTGGCGGAGCTGGTGATGGGCGAGATCGTGATGCTGCTGCGCGGCATCCCCGGCCGCTCCAACGCCGCGCATGTCGGCGTTTGGGACAAGTCCGCCACCAATTCGCGCGAGGTGCGCGGCAAGACGCTGGGCATCGTCGGCTACGGCAACATCGGCGCCCAGGTGTCCGTGCTGGCGGAAGCCTTCGGCATGCGCGTCATCTACACCGACGTGATCCCCAAGCTGCCGCACGGCAATGCCCGCGCCGCCGGCTCGCTGGCGCAGCTGCTGGCCGAGAGCGACGTGGTGACGCTGCACGTGCCCGACCTGCCCGCCACGGTCGGCATGATCGGCGAAACCGAGCTGGCCAACATGAAGCCCGGCGCCATCCTGCTCAACAACAGCCGCGGCCGGGTGGTGGACCTGGACGCGCTGCGCGCCGCGCTGGAATCCGGCTCGCTGCTGGGCGCCGCGGTGGACGTCTTCCCCGAGGAGCCCGAGCGCGCCGGCGACAGCTTCGTGACACCGCTGCAGGGGTTGAAGAACGTGATCCTGACGCCGCATATCGGCGGCAGCACCATGGAAGCCCAGGAACGCATCGGCGAGGAAACCGCCTACAAGCTGATCGGCTATTCCGACACCGGCGCCACGCTGGGCGCGGTGAACTTCCCCGAAGCCACCCTGCCCGCCCGCACCCGCGGTACGCGCTTCATGCACGTCCACCGCAACACCGCCGGCACGCTGGCGGCGATCAACGACATCTTCCGCGCGCACCAGCTCAACATCGCCAGCCAGGTGCTGCAGACCGACCCGGAGGTCGGCTACGTCGTGGTGGATGCGGAGGACGTGGCCGACCCGCAGGCCGTGCTGGCCGACCTGCGCGCCCTGCCCGGCACCATCCGCGCGCGGCTGCTCTACGAGCGCTTCTGACGGGGATGGAGCAAGGCCGGGGGAGTGAACTCCCCCGGACCCCCTCCTTTTTTCGGGAGTTTTGGGCAGCGCCATCGGCCATCGGAGCACCCCCAAACTCCCGAAAATAGAAGGGGGTCCGGGGGGATACTTCCCCCCGGCCTGCTTTCACAGACCTGCAAACAGCTCGCCGGATCACCCGGCCCGGCGGTCGTCGCGCCGCTTCAGCCCGCAGTGATGCCGGTGCGCCGGATGACCTCCGCCCAGCGCGCCGTTTCGCGGGCGATGACCTCGCCGAAGGCCGCGGCCGGTCCGCCCAGCGCCTCCATCCCCTGCGGTCGCAGCGCGTCCAGCGTTTCCGGCCGCCGCAGCCAGCCGTTCATCTCCGCGTTCAGCCGCTCCACCACCGGGCCGGGCGTGCCGGCCGGGGCGAGCACGCCGTACCAGGTGTCGATCTCGGCGGCGGCCCAGCCCGCTTCCGCCAGGGTCGGTACGTCGGGCGCGAAAGCCGACCGCTGGGGACTGCCCACCGCCAGCATCCGCAGCTGTCCATCGCGCGCCAGCGGCAGCGCGGTGGGAACCGGCAGGTACATCGCAGCCAACCGCTTGCCGATCAGGTCCTGCACCGCGGGCGCCGCGCCGCGATAAGGCACGTGGTTCATCTCGGCGCCGACGGCCAGGGCGAAGAGCGCCATGCCCAGGTGCTGCGTGGTGCCGATCCCCGGCGAGCCGTAATCGATCCCGCCCGGCACGCCCCGGGCATAGGCGATGAAGCCCGCCACGTCGCGCGCCGGCACGTCCGGGTGCACCGCTAGCACGTAGTCCGCCTTGGCCAGCTGGATCACCGGCGCGAAGGAGTGCACGGGGTCGTAGCCGACCTGCTTGAACAGGCTCGGGTTGATGGTGAAGGTCTTGCCCTGGATCATCAGGGTGCGCCCGTCCGGCGCCGCCCGCGACACCTGCTGCGCGCCGATGTTGCCCGAAGCGCCGGCACGGTTGTCTACCACCACGGGCTGGCCGAGCCGCTGGCTCAGGAAGGGCGACATCAGCCGCGCCAGGATGTCGTGCCCGGTTCCGGGCGTATAGGGCACCACCAGCGTGACAACACCGTCGATCGCGGCGCCGCCGGCCGGCTGCGCCCGCGCCACCCCGGGCACCGCGGCCAGCGCCGCGGCCGCGCCCAGCACCCGCCGCCGTGGCAGCATCGCCTCCCGCATGGCCCGGCTCACCGCTCGAACAGGTGCGGCCATTTGGACATCACGTGGTTCCGCAACTCCGGGCTGGCCTCCGCCACGGTGGGGAAGTCGTCCTTCCAGGCCCAGGGGCGGCAGGCATTCACCACGGCGCGGTTGTTCTCGTAGGGCGGCTTGCGCAGCATCGGGTCGAGCGGCGTGCTCCAATGGCCGCGGATGTAGTCGATGTCGTTGGGCGGGTCGCAGCGCGTGCTCATCGCCCAGATCACGTCGTGGATGTTGGACGGGTCGATGTCGTCGTCCACCACCACCACCCAGCGCCCCGCATAGGCGCCGGACTGGCAGTTGGCGGCCAGCATCGCCGCCTGCTTGGCGTGGCCGGGATACATCTGCTTGATGGAGATCACGTTGAACAAGCGGCCTGCGCCGGCCTCGTGGTTCCACACGCCCTGCACGCCGGCGAGCCCGGCCTTCTCCACCTCGTCCCAGATCATCGCGGACTTCACCGCGCCGCGCGCCACGGTGAAGTTGGAGGGCGGGCGCGACGGGATGGCCAGGGTGATGATTGGGTCGTCGCGATGGTAGATGCGCCGGACCTTGATCACCGGCTGCATGCTCGCCTCGCTGGCGTAGTAGCCCATGAACTCGCCGAAGGGTCCTTCCAGGCGCTTCTCGTCCGGCAGGATCTCGCCCTCGATCACCAGCTCGGAGCGCGCGGGCATGGGCAGCTTGTGCAGTTCGCTCAGCACCACGTCGATCGGCTCGCCGCGCTGGGCGCCCATGTAGTCGTACTCGCTGATCCCGTGCCCCAGCTCGGCATTGGAGGACAGGAACAGCAGCGGGTCCTGGCCGCAGGAGATCAGCACCGGGCAGGGCTCGCCCTTGCTGAAGTACTTCTCGCGGATCATCCGCCCGTGCTTGCCGGGGGAGATCCAGATGCCCAGCTCGTCCTTGCCGTGCACCATGATGCGGTAGGTGCCGACATTGACCCAGCCCGTGTCGGGGTCGCGCATCACCACCAGATCCTCGGTGCCGATGTAGCGGCCGCCATCCAGCTCGTGCACGTGCGGCGCCGGGAAGCGGGACAGGTCCACTTCGTCGTCGCGCAGCACGTTTTCCAGGATGGGGCCGCTCTCCACCACCCGCGGCGGGATCAGGCGGAACTCCTTCTTCATGCGCGCCTTGTAGGAGCGCACGATGTCGATCTTGCTGCGCGGCGGCGCCACGCCCAGCACGGAAGCCAGCCGGCGGAAGGAGTTCGACGCGCCCGACAGGATGCGGAAGCCCGCGGGATAACCGGCGATCTTGTCGAACAGCAGCGCCGGTTCCTCGCCGGGGTAGCGGCTGGTCACCACCTCCGCCAGGGCGCTCAGCTCCAGCTGCGGATCGGCGCCTTCGATCACCTGCAGCTCGCCCATCGCCTGGAAGCGCGTGATCAGGTCGCGCAGGTCCCGGTGGGTGGGGCCGGGATTCTCGTTGTTGCCGGTTTCGGGCCCCTGCGGGGTCAGACTGTCCATGGGACCTGCGCTCCACCCTACCTCGGCAGCGTGGCACCGTAACGGCCCGCTGCCGGTCTGATCTGCCGGCAGGCCGGTGTGCCGTGCCGGAGCAGCAAGGTTAGCAGTTCAGGATGAGCGAACGCAATTCACCGCCGACCGCGCAGCCCGGGTCGGGCCGCCACACCGCGGCGTTCGCCGGCCATCGGCCGTCCCGGCGCGTCGGGCCGGGCCGGGCCGGGCTCAGCGCTTCAGGGCTGCCACTCGCGCGCCAGCCTGCGAGCGCGGGACAGCATATCCGCGATCGGTCTGTTCTTGAAATGCCCCGGATAGGTCCAGGCCACCTGGAAGATCGGACGGGCATCCGCCGCGAGCGGATCATAATCGACCAAGGGCGGACCGAAGCCGGAGGCCACTTCACGAATCTTGATCGCCTGGGCCTGTTGCGAGGCAAGCTTCACCAGCGGCTGCAAGCGCTTGACCAGGGTATCGGCAGCCAGGCGTGCCGAGGCCTTGGAATACTTCGTCGCCGCGATGCCGTGCAAAGTGGTGACGTAGTTCGCGTAGGCGCTCCAGGTCTTCTCGCTCACCATGTCGGGCTCGTGCTTGTCCAGCGCGTGTCCCACCGGGCTGGAGTACATCCGCCCGTTCTTGCGATGGGCGTAGGTGTCGCCGTAGGGATGACAGGCCAGCCCGAAGTCGAACAGGAAGTCCGGCGAAGCCGGCGAGAGCGCGTCCATGATCTTCAGGCGGCGGGCATATTCCTCCGGGACCGGCAGCCCGGTAAGGGCATGCAGACCCTGCTGGATCGGTTTGCAATCCTTGTAGTACTGCACGGCTCCGCCGATGGGCCCGCCCAGGAACGTCGCCGTGGTGAGGCGCACGGCAGCTGCCTCGAAGGCGTCCAGCTCGGCGGCCTCATCGGGAAGCTGGGCATAGAAGGCGATGCTCGCCGCGTCCGTGCCGGGCAGGCCGGCGGCCAGCATGGTCACGTACACCGTGTAGTAGTGTCCGACCTCGCCCCAGCACGACACTGCGGCCGGGTCGCTGGCGGTCCGCAGGACGACCATCCCCCCGGCCATCACGATCCGCGCCGCGCGGCGCGCTTCCCGTTCGGCCCCGGCCTCGTCGCGAGGCCCGGGGCGGCGCTTCTGCAGCAGGTGCGCGACCTCGTGCGCGATCACCGGACCCGCCGCAGGATCGGCGGGATCGTCGCACGCCACCACCGCGTGGCGGCCGATCGCGAAGCCACGGGCACGGATCGCGCCGCAGGCCGCGACCGCAGCAGGGCCGGTGTGCAGGACGACATTGCCGAGATCCTCGCCGAAGCCGTGTTCGAGGATCGCGCGCAAGCGGGGTGGCCAACCGGACACGCCGTTGCTCCTTCCAGGGCGTCGTAACGATACCGCACCAAATTGCGCGGTCAAAACTTTTCCCCGGTCGAGCCTGACAGCCCCTCGGCCGCCGTGCCGAACTCCAGCATCTCAGGATTCGAGCGAGATCGCCTCTCTGTCGCGGAACGGTACGAGCCGGATGGCCCGCCAGCCAGCGTCACCTCCGCCCACCCGAGTGCCCTCACCCTGCATCATGGCGGCTACAGGCCGAAGCAAGCTTCGACGGCGATGCGCGGCTCGTCGCAGAGAAGCATGCCCGAACTGGCCCGGGGGTGCGGGCTCCGCACCCCCGGATTCGTCGTCAGCCCGGGCTGCCGCCCCGGCCCTCACCCCGCAGGCGCAGCGGCACGAAGCGCCGGCCCTGGGCGTTCTCCACCAGCACCAGCGCGGTGGCGCGGTTCTGGCGGCGCAGGGCTTCCAGCCGCGCCTGCATCTCCTGCGGCGTGTTCACCCGCTCCTGCTGGACTTCCAGGATCAGGTCGCCGGGGCGCAGGTCGCGCTCGGCCGCAGCGCCGTTCGGGATCACGTCCGTCACCAGCACGCCGCGGGCATCCGGGCGGATGGAAAAGCGCTCGCGCGCCTCGGGCGTGATGGGCGACACCTTCAGCCCCAGGCCCGACAGTTCCAGCGCCTGGTTGGCCTGCGGCCGCGGCTGGCCCGGACGGGCATCGGCGGTCTGCTGCTCCGGCGGCAGCTCGCCCAGGGTGATGGTGACCGTTTCCTCCTTGCCGTCGCGCCACACCACCACGGGAACCTGCGTGCCCACCGCGGTTTCGGCCACGATGCGCGGCAGGTTGCGCATCTCGCGCACGTCCTGGTTGTTGAAGCGCAACACCACGTCGCCGTTGCGGATGCCGCCCTTGGCGGCCGGGCCGTCCTCCTGCGCGCGGGCCACCAGGGCGCCGCGGGCACCGTTGCGCAGGCCCAGGCTCTCGGCGATCTCGTCGGTGACCTGCTGGATGTTCACGCCCAGCCAGCCGCGCCGCACCTGCCCGCCATCGCGCAGCTGCGCCACGATGTTGCGCGCCAGGTTGGACGGTATGGAGAAGCCGATGCCGATCGACCCGCCGGAGGGCGAGTAGATGGCGGTGTTGATGCCCACCACCTTGCCGTCCAGGTTGAACAGCGGCCCGCCGGAATTGCCGCGGTTGATGGCGGCGTCCGTCTGGATGAAGTCGTCGTAGAGGCCCTGGCGGATGTCGCGGCCGCGGGCCGACACGATGCCCGCCGTCACGGAACCGCCCAGGCCGAAGGGGTTGCCGATCGCCAGCACCCAGTCGCCGACATTGGCCTCGTCGGAGTTGCCGAAATCCACCGCGGTCAGCGGGTGGTCGGTGCGGATGCGCAGCACGGCGATGTCCGTGCGCTGGTCGGCGCCCACCAGCTCGGCCTTGATGGTGGTGTTGTCGGTCAGCACCACGTTGATCTCGTCGGCGCCGTCGATCACGTGATTGTTGGTGACGATGATGCCCTGGGCGGCATCGATGATGAAGCCGGAGCCGAGGCTCTGCGCGCGGCGGGGCTGCTGCGGGCCGCCCTGGCCACCCGGCCCCTGACGCCCACCGGGGCCGCCGGGCGGACGGTTGCGCTCCAGGAAGTCGCGGAAGAACTCCTCGAAGGGGCTACCCGGCGGCGCCTGCGGCACTTCCGGCGCGTCCGGCCGGCCGGCGCGGGCCTGCACGGTGGTGGTGGTCTGCACGTTCACCACGGCGGGCAGCAGTTGCCGCGCCAGGGGGGCGAAGGAGGTGGGGGCGTCCCGCATCGGCGCCTGGGCAAAGACGGGCGCGGGGGAGACCGCCGCGAGGCAGGCGGCCAGGGCCGCGGTAGCGAGCAGGGGGGGACGCACGTGGGGATGCCTTCCAGTCGGTCAGGTGTTGGAAGATGTAACGCGCGAAACCCGGAGAGGAAGCACCGGGGCGGAATCGAAGGGTGACGAAACGAGACGCGGCCTCCCGGGGGAGGCCGCGTCCCAGGCAAACACCGGGGAAACCCGTGTCCGGGACGCCCGGTGCGGCGCCCGGATGGAACTACGGCACGGGGTCGGGGACAACTGGGCCGGCCGGTGCCGGGACCGGCGCCGGGGCGGCAGCCGCCGGTGCGACGGCCGGCGGCGGGGCCACCGGCGCCGGCGCAGCCCCGGCACCCGGCGTGCCGGGCAGCGACACCGCCGAACCCAGGGCGCCGTTGGGGCCGGGGATGCCGCGGAAGAAGCGGAAGAAGTCGTTGTCCGGGCTCAGCAGCAGCCGGGTCTCGCTCGACCCTTCGGCAAAGGCCTCGCGATAGGCCTGCATGGTCCGCCAGAACTGGAAGAACTGCGGGTCGCGCTGGAAAGCATCGGCGAAGATGCGGATGGATTCCTGCTCGCCCTGGCCGCGCAGGATGTCCGACTGCGCCTGCGCCTCGGCCAGCAGCACGGTGCGCTCGCGGTCGGCGCCGGCGCGGACGCGGGTACCGATCTCAGCGCCCTCGGCGCGGGCTTCGCGGGCCACGCGCTCGCGCTCGGACTGCATGCGCGACAGGATGGCCTGGGTGTTCTCTTCCGGCAGGTCGGCACGGCGGAGGCGGACATCCGCCACCTCGATGCCGAACTGCTGCGCCTCGGCATTCACCTGGCGACGGATCTCGCTGGTGATGCGCAGCCGGTCGGCCGACAGCACGGCCAGCAGCGGCTCGTTGCCCAGCACGCGGCGCAGCGAGGAGGACACGATGGAGGAGAGACGGCCGCGGATCCCCACCTCGGCCGCGCCCACGGTGCGGTAGAAGCGCAGCGGGTCGGCGATGGAGAAGCGGGTGAAGCTGTCCACGATCAGGCGGCGCTGGTCGCCCAGGATCACCTCCTCGCCCGGCGCCTCGAAATCCAGCAGGCGGCTGTCGAAGGCGATGACGTTCTGGATCAGCGGCACCTTGGCGTGCAGGCCGGGCTCACGGATCACCCGGATCGGCTCGCCGAACTGGGTGATGAGGACCTGCTGGGTCTGCTGCACCGTGAACAGGGTGGAGGTGACCAGGATCAGGATGACCAGCAGGGCCGCCCCGACGGCGATCAGGCGGTTCATCGGGCGGTTCCCCCCAGGGTCTGGGGCCGGGCGGCATTGTTCGGCGCGGGCGGTGCGGGCGGCGCGGCAGGCCGGGCAGCCGGCGCGACCGGCGAACGGCCGCCGTCCAGGTTGAGCAGCGGCACCAGACCCTGCAGGCGGTCATCCACCAGGATCTTGGGGTTGTGCCGCAGGATCTCCTCCATGGTTTCCAGGTACATGCGGCGCAGCGTCACGTCCTGCGCGACCTGGTAGGCGCCGAGCACGCTGGTGAAGCGCTGCGCCTCACCGCGGGCGCGGGCGATCTGGCTCTCGCGCTGGCCCTGGGCTTCCTGGACCATGCGCTCGGCCTCGCCGCGGGCGCGGGGGATGATGTCGTTGCGGTAGCTCTCGGCCTCGTTGCGGGCGCGCTCGCGGTCCGCCTGGGCGCGCTGCACGTCGCGGAAGGCGTCCACCACCGACGGCGGCGGGTCCACCTTCTGCAGCTGCACCTGGGTGATCTCCACCCCCGCCCGGTACTGGTCCATGATCGCCTGGGTGCCCTGGCGCACGGCCTGCTCGATCTGCGCGCGCGCCTCGGTCAGGGCAGGCTGGATGGGGGTGCGGCCGATCACCTCGCGCATCATGCTCTCGGCCGCGGACTTCACCGTGGGCTCGGGGTTGCGCGTGTTGAACAGGAACTCGCCGGCATCGCGGATGCGCCAGAACACGGCGACGTCGGTGTCGATGATGTTCTCGTCGCCGGTCAGCATCATCGATTCTTCCAGCACGTCGCGCGAGGGCGTCGGGCGGGTGGTCACGCTGCTGCCGTCGGCGGCGGAGCGGAAGCCGATGTCGATGCGGTTGATGCGGGTCACCCGGGGCGTGGTCACGCTCTCGACCGGCCAGGGGATGTGGTAGTTCAGGCCGGGCTGCGTGGTGTCCACGAAGCGCCCGAAGCGCAGCACCACGCCCTGCTCATCCGGCTGCACCCGGTAGATGCCCGAGGCCGCCCAAACGGCCAGCACGGCCACGCCCAGCAGCGCCAGGCCCTTGCCGCCGCTGCCGCCGCGCCGCGGCATGTAGCGGCGCACCGTGTCCTGGGCGCGCCGGATCGCCTCGTCGAGGTCCGGGCCGCGGCCGAAGGGGTTGTTCCCGCCACCATTCTGGGGCGGCTGTCCCCAAGGTCCGCCACCACCGCCGCTGGGCGGGCGCGGGTTGCCCCAAGGGCTCTGTCCGCCGTTGCTGTTCCACGGCATAGGCCGTTGCGTCTCCCGATAAGTGTCCGTCGGTCGCCGGCTCGCAACGCCACCTGCCGGGACCGTCGCCCCCCCAGGGAACCCGCGGGTTCAGGAGGGTGGAAGTCCCAAGGGGGAGGTCCCCCTTGCCGGCTTGCGTGCCGGGGCTGCATGCGCTCGAAGGCGGCCCATATCGCGACGCGGGGTGCCCGCGCCCTAGTGCGGGCGGTCCGCATGTCGGGGCATCGCACGAAGTTTTCAACGGGGGTTTGTTCGATGGAAAGCGGGCTGACGGCGGCGGTGCGAACCGCGCTCGCGGGCGTGCGGGACCCCCAGACGGGGCTCGACGTGGTGGCGTCGGGCTGGTTGCAGGGACTGGTGGTGCGCGACGGGCTGGTGCAGTTCGCCCTGGAAGTCCCCCGCGAACGGGCCCGCGCCCTGGAACCCGTGCGCGCCGCGGCCGAGGCGGCCGCTGCCGCCGTGCCCGGCGTGCTCTCCGCCACCTGCGTCCTGACCGCGCACCGCGCCGCCCCGGCGCCCGAGGCACCCCGCGCCGTGCGCCCTGCCCCCGGCCAGGGCAAGATGCTGCTGCCCGAGGTCGGGGCCATCGTCGCCGTCGCCTCCGGCAAGGGAGGCGTGGGCAAATCCACCACGGCGGTGAACCTGGCCGTGGCGCTGGCGGGCCAGGGGCTGAAGGTCGGGCTGCTGGATGCCGATATTTACGGCCCGAGCCTGCCGCAGATGCTGG
This sequence comes from Roseomonas sp. BN140053, assembly GCF_047690175.1. Classification (NCBI taxonomy): domain Bacteria; kingdom Pseudomonadati; phylum Pseudomonadota; class Alphaproteobacteria; order Acetobacterales; family Roseomonadaceae; genus Roseomonas; species Roseomonas sp. BN140053. Next base: position 405,967 of record NZ_JBLLEB010000002.1, read on the forward strand.
GCACGCGGGAAAAGCCGCGCGCGGTCGGGCAGCGCATCCAGCCGCTGGTGCGCTGGGGCCTGAAGGCCATGAGCATCGGCTTCCTGGTGGAACAGGACACCGCCATGATCTGGCGCGGCCCGATGGTGATGGGCGCGCTGGAACAGATGATGGGCCAGGTGGATTGGGGCCCGCTCGACATCATGATCGTGGACATGCCGCCGGGCACCGGGGACGCGCAGCTCACCATGTCGCAGCGCGTGCCGCTGCGGGGCGCGGTGATCGTGTCCACGCCGCAGGACGTGGCGCTGATCGACGCGCGCCGCGGCGTGCGGATGTTCGAGAAGGTCAACGTTCCCGTGCTCGGACTGATCGAGAACATGTCCTACTTCTGTTGCCCGAACTGCAACCATCGATCGGACATCTTCGGCCACGGCGGCGCTCGCACCGAGGCCGGGCGGCTGGAGGTGGAATTCCTGGGCGAGCTGCCGCTGAAGCTGGAAATCCGCGAGCTGGCCGATGCCGGCACGCCGATCGTGCTGGCCCGCCCCGAAACCGAGGAAGCCACGACCTACCGGCGCATCGCCGCCCGGATCTGGGAAAAGGCGTCGGCCCCGCCGGTGGGAGCGGGGCCGAGCATCCTGCAGGACTGAGAAGCCTCCGGGCGCGCCCGAGAAGGGCGCGCCGGGGCGATCACATCATGTGATCACCGTGCTCTCCCCCCACCATGGGAGGCACATAGGGCTGTCCATCGATGGTGGCGACATCGCCGTCGTAGAAGGTGCCCCCTGGCAGGACGCCGACATCGTCGAGACGGTGGGGGAACTCGCCGGGGGTGTCGAAG